>VFFD01000054.1 GCA_018882745.1 Candidatus Nanopelagicaceae bacterium | reverse complement strand
GCCGCAGGCTTACGTGGTCGCTGCTTTCAGCCAGCGCTCAAATCATGAGCGTTGATGACAAGCACATCACCATTGGAATTGTTAACGCAGGTGCTCGCGACTCATTTATCCGCTCCGAAAGTGAACAGATACTTGTAGATGCTTTTGTAGAAGTAACGGGCGTTCGCCGCAAGATTGAGGTAATCGTTGACTCTTCAATATCTCCAAATTCGGTTGCGTCAAAGTCAACTCGAACCGATGAAGATCCTGATGATGAAGTTCAGTTATCTGGAACTGAGTTGCTAATGAAAGAACTTGGTGCACGTGTAATTGGTGAGAGCGATAAGTAATGTACGAAGGTATTATTCAAGAATTAATTGATGAACTCGGTCGCCTCCCAGGTATCGGACCTAAGAGCGCCCAGCGAATCGCATTTCACATCGTTCAATCTGAGCGCGTTGATGTGAATCGACTTGTTGAAGTACTGCGCTTAGTTAAAGAGAAAGTAAAGTTCTGCTCCCAATGCTTTAACGTTGCGGAAGAAGAGGAGTGCAAAATCTGTCGTGATCCACGTCGAGATAACTCTGTGATCTGTGTGGTCGAAGAGAGCAAAGATGTTGTTGCAATTGAAAAGACTCGTGAATTTCGCGGGAAGTACCATGTGCTTGGTGGGGCTATCAGTCCTATTGATGGAATCGGCCCCGATCAATTAAAGATCCGTGAATTACTTACTCGTTTGGCCGATGATCGAATCACAGAAGTCATCATTGCTACCGACCCAAACCTTGAAGGGGAGGCTACGGCCACTTACCTCGCTCGAACTATGAAGCCACTTGGAATCAAGGTTTCTCGTCTTGCTTCAGGATTGCCCGTTGGAGGAGATCTTGAATATGCTGATGAAGTAACGCTTGGACGTGCTTTTGAAGGACGAAGAGCTTTGGATCTCTAATAATGAGACATACATCGTCTCATATTTCAAGATAAATCTACTTATTCAATTCATCTCTGCCACCATGCCGCCATGGGTTTAATAGTCCAGAAATTCGGAGGGTCTTCGGTCGCTGATGCTGAGAGCATCAAACGCGTTGCCGCTCGAATAGTTGCCACCAAACGCTCGGGCCAGCAGGTTGTCGTTGTGGTCTCGGCGATGGGCGATACCACGGATGAATTGATCGATCTCGCTAACCAAGTCTCACCGATGCCAAATGGCCGTGAACTCGACATGCTTCTGACTGCAGGTGAGCGCATCTCCATGGCGCTCCTTGCAATGGCGATTTCAAATCTTGGTCTTGAAGCGCGCTCCTTTACTGGAAGCCAAGCAGGAATCATCACGACCTCTACACATGGTCGCGCCCGCGTTATCGATGTAACGCCCGGAAGAATTCAAGAAGCGCTTAACGAAGGTGCGATTGCAATCGTTGCTGGCTTTCAAGGAATCGCACAAGATACCAAGGACATCACAACTCTAGGACGTGGAGGCTCAGACACAACAGCAGTAGCGCTTGCTGCGGCTTTAGATGCAGATGTTTGCGAAATCTACACCGATGTTGATGGAGTATTTAGCGCAGATCCACGAATCGTTCCGTCAGCTCGGAAGTTGAAGAGTGTTACCTATGACGAAATGTTAGAACTTGCGGCATCAGGTGCAAAAGTCCTTCATCTTCGCTGTGTGGAATATGCGCGTCGTTTCAATTTACCAATTCACGTCCGCTCATCATTTTCAAATTTAGAAGGAACATGGGTCGTCAAAGACCAACCTGAAGGAGGAAGTATGGAACAAGCAATCATCTCGGGTATCGCTCACGATAAAAGCGAAGCCAAAATCACCATTGTTGGCGTACCCGATCGCGCAGGTGTTGCAGCCCGAATCTTCCAAGCGATTGCAGATGCTGATATCAACATCGACATGATCGTTCAGAATGTTTCTGCAGCCGCCACAGGTCTTACCGACATTTCCTTTACATTGCCTCGTGCTGAGGGATCACGTGCGACTGGAATTGTTCAGAAACTACAAGGTGAGATTGGATTCCAGTCAATTCAATACGACGATCAGATCGGCAAATTGTCATTGATTGGCGCTGGAATGCGTTCACACCCAGGGGTTACCGCAACTTTCTTCGCTGCAATGGCTGATGCGGGCGTGAATATCGAGATGATCTCCACATCTGAAATCCGCATTTCTATTGTTTGTCGTCAGACCGATGTCGAACGTGCGGTTCAAGCAGCACATACTGCATTTGATCTCGATGCCGACCAGATTGAAGCTGTGGTCTACGGCGGTAGTGGTCGATGAGCAAGAAGCCTTCACTCGCTGTTGTAGGCGCGACTGGTGCAGTCGGCACTGTCATGCTCGATATCTTGAGCAAACGCGAAAATGTATGGGGCGAGATTCGACTCATCGCATCTGCGCGAAGTGCTGGCAAAAAGCTTATCTGTCGCGGTGAAGAGTTAACCGTCGTTGCACTATCCCCAGAAGCATTTGATGGCATCGATGTTGCGATGTTCGATGTTCCCGATGAGGTTTCTGCTGAATGGGCGCCAATAGCCGCATCACGTGGCGCGGTATGCGTTGATAATTCTGGTGCATTCCGCATGGACCCTGAAGTTCCACTGGTGGTTCCTGAAGTTAACCCTGATGATGTAAAGCGTCGCCCGAAAGGAATAATCTCTAATCCTAATTGCACAACTCTTTCCATGATTGTTGCAATGGGAGCACTTCACAAGAAATATATTTTGAAAGAATTAGTTGTCTCGTCCTATCAAGCTGCATCAGGCGCTGGTCAATCAGGGCTAGATACGCTACGCGCTCAGCTGCAAGAAGTTGCTGGCACAAATGTCGGTGATCTCCCTGGAGATGTCCGCACTGTCATCAAAGACAATGGACCATTTCCAGCACCACTTGCACTTAACGTTGTGCCTTGGGCCGGATCATTAAGGAATGATGGCTATTCATCAGAAGAGTTAAAGGTACGCAACGAATCTCGCAAGATTCTTGGGCTATCTGACTTAAAGGTTTCTGCGACCTGTGTTCGAGTGCCCGTTTTGACGACACACTCATTAGCAGTTCATGCCGTCTTCGACAAAGAAGTGTCGCGTGAAGAGGCCCAGTCCGTTTTGGCCAACGCAGCTGGGGTCAAGCTCGTTGACGATCCTGAGAACTTCAAATTTCCAACTCCTGTTGATGTTGTGGGAACTGATCCCACTTGGGTCGGACGAGTACGTAAATCTCTCGATAATCCAAAAGCGCTAGAGCTCTTTGTTTGCGGTGACAACTTAAGAAAAGGCGCCGCACTCAATACGGCGCAGATCGCCGAATTAGTTGCCGCAGAGTTCGTGAATTAAGCACTGTTACTCTTAAGCCATGACAGTAATTGTCGCAGGGCACACGGGTTTAGTGGGTTCTGCAATCTATGAACTTCTGACTTCTCGTAACGAAAAAGTTGTCGGAATCAATTCAAAAGTAGTTGATCTGCTTGATCGTAAGGCGACATTTGAGTTTATCAACGACCATAAACCCAGCGTTGTGATTGATGCTGCTGCAATTGTCGGTGGAATTGGGGCCAATAATTCTTTTCCTGTAGATTTTCTCTCGAAGAACCTTCAAATTCAGAATAACTTGATGGATGCTTCTCATGAAGCGAACGTTGAAAGATTCGTTTTCTTGGGTTCCAGCTGTATTTATCCTCGAGCTTGTCCTCAACCAATTAAGGAAGAGTATTTACTGACCGGTCCTCTAGAAGCAACGAATTCTGCGTACGCAATTGCGAAAATCGCAGGAATAGAACTAATTAAGTCATATCGGAAACAATTTAATCGACGCTGGATCTCGTTGATGCCCACCAATATGTATGGCCCTCGAGACAATTTTGATTTGAATACCAGCCATGTACTACCTGCCCTCATCAATAGATTTGTGACTGCTAAACGAACAGGAGCAGCGAATGTAACTCTGTGGGGTACTGGAGCCCCAAAAAGAGAATTTCTTCACTCTCGAGACCTTGCCTCTGCTGTCCTGCTGGCAACTGAAAAATATGATTCTGATCTGCACCTAAATATTGGTACTGGTGAAGATCTAACAATTATGGAGTTAGCCCAACTCATCGGTACATCTGCGGGATACCGTGGTCAAACATTGTGGGATTCCACAAAGCCAGATGGAACTCCACGGAAAGTAATGGATGTTTCGCGCCTGAAAGCGATGGGCTGGAGTCCGACTATCTCGCTGGAGGATGGAATCAAAGAGACCATTCAATGGTTTGAGGCAAATTACAACTAGAGTAAGGCTATGTCGAAAAAAGTTGCGTTAATAACTGGAGTTACTGGTCAAGATGGTTCATATCTTGCGGAGTTGCTCTTAAGTAAAGGTTATGAGGTCCATGGACTCATTCGCCGAGCGAGCACCTTTAATACTTCTCGCATTGATCATATTTATCAAGATCCCCATGACCCAAATCCAAAATTAACTCTTCATTATGGCGATCTCACCGATGGCGTGGGATTGACGAACTTGGTTCGCGACATTCAACCAACTGAGATCTATAACTTGGCAGCACAATCCCATGTGATGGTTTCATTCACGATGCCTCAGTACACCGCCCAAGTAGATGCAGTCGGTACCGTGGCTATTCTTGAAGCAATTCGCGCCACAAAACTTGATATTCGTTTCTATCAAGCCAGCACTTCTGAACTTTACGGATCGACGCCACCTCCACAAAATGAAGAAAGCAAGTTTCGGCCACGCTCTCCATATGCAGCCGCAAAGCTAATGGCGTATTGGGCGACTGTGAATTACCGTGAAGCATTTGGAATTCATGCCACAAATGGAATTCTCTTTAATCATGAATCGCCTCGTCGAGGTGAAACTTTCGTAACCAGAAAGATCACTCGAGCTGTTGCGGCAATTAAGGCGGGAAAGCAGAAAAAGCTCTATCTTGGAAATCTTGATGCGGTTCGCGATTGGGGCTTCGCAAAGGAATACGTTGAATCTATGTGGCTGATGTTGCAGAAACCTCAATCAAGCGATTATGTGGTTGCAACAGGTGTTGGCGCAACAGTCCGCGATTTTGCTCGAGTTTCCTTTGCGCACGCGGGCCTTGATTGGGAGAAGTACGTAGAAATCGATGAAAAATATGAGCGGCCAACAGAAGTTGATGCTCTCATTGGTGACCCTTCAAAAGCGAAACGAGAACTTGGTTGGAGCGCGAACACTCATTGGGAGGCGCTCGCTCAACTAATGGTTGATGCGGATTTAAAAGCGCACTAGTTTGCCGTGAGCGTCACCAGAGTTACTTCACTCGGACAAAAGATTCGAATTGGCGCAAAGGGGCTATAGCCCATCCCTGCTGAAACATGAAGCCAAGGTTCATTTTCTACTTGAGTCAATCCTCGCGATCTCCAATTTGGAAGATCACAATTAGTTGTGAGCGAACGACTTCCACCGAACCAAGGAATTCGAATTTGTCCACCGTGAGTATGGCCAGCAAAGATTAAATTAAGTCCATCGCGCTTCATTCCATCAAGCACTCGAGCATATGGCGCATGTGTTACTCCAATTGAGATATCGCCTTTAGGGGTACCAGCCACCTTTGAATAATCATCGAGCTCAAGATGTGCGTCATCTGTGCCGCGGATATCGATATCGATGTTTTTGATCGAGATTGAACCCTTTCGGTTATTGAGATTTATCCAGCCCCGCTGAGTCAATTCTTGATCAAGTTCTTCGGTTGGAAGTTTGGCTCCTAGCTTTCGAACGCCATCGTCTTTCTGCAAGTACGCAAGGGGATTCTTAAATCTTGGTGCGTAGTAATCGTTAGAGCCGAAGACATATAAACCAGGTAGATCAAGTAGCTCGTTGAGGGAATTCAGCGCTGTTTCAACTGCATCACGATGCGCTAAGAAATCACCTGTGCTGATAACTAAATCAGGACTGAGCGAAGCCCAACTCTTGATATCAGCAATCTCTCTCTTGCGCCGGGGAGTGAGATGGAGATCAGAGAAATGGAGAATGCGTATATCGCTAGCCCCGTGAGGCAATATTGGTACCGAAACTTCGCGTAGTTGATATCCCATAGGCGTGAGAAGATACCGCTATGGCTCTGAAAGAAAAACTACAGAACGATTTAACCGAGGCGATGCGCGCTCGCGATGAGGTGCGTTCCAGCACAATCCGCATGGTTCTTACCGCTATCAAAAACGAAGAAGTGTCGGGCAAGGAGGCTCGCAACCTCAGCGATGCTGAAATCATCACTGTTCTCTCTCGTGAAGCCAAGAAGCGTCGTGAAGCTGCGGAAGCATTTGAACAAGCTGGCGCTAAAGATCGCGCAGAAACCGAAAAAGCAGAGGGCGTCATCATTGCTGGATATTTGCCTGAACAATTAAGTGAGGCTGAACTTAAAGAGATGATTGCTAGCGCCATTCAAGAAACCGGCGCCACAGGTCCACAACAGATGGGACTTGTGATGAAATCAATCCAACCTAAAATTGCAGGCCGCGCTGATGGCGGAACTGTTTCATCCCTAGTTAAAGCCGCTCTCTCAGGAGGAAATTAAATGAAGTTTGAATATGCCACCGTTCCACTTCTTACCCATGCCACAAAGCAGATCCTCGATACCTGGGGTTCAGATGGATGGGAACTCGTTCAAGTTATTCCCGCACCAGGCGGCGGCGATCAACTCGTTGCCTATATGAAAAGAGAGATCAAATGACCGACGTTCGCGCAAAGTTAGCTGAACTTGGCTTAACACTTCCGGTCGCAGCAAAGCCTGTTGCGGCATATGTACCTGCAATCCGTACTGGAAATATCGTCTTTACTGCCGGACAACTCCCACTTGTCGATGGAAATATGGCCGCGACTGGCAAAGTCGGAAAAGATGTAACCGTTGAGGATGCAAAGAAGCTTGCTCAAGTATGTGCGCTTAATTGCTTAGCTGCTGTTGAAACCGTCGCTGACGTCAACAAGATTGTGAAGGTGGTTCGCGTCGTTGGTTATGTCAACGGAATTCCTGGCTTCATCACCCAACCCGCTGTAGTAAATGGCGCAAGTGAATTGTTCTTACATATCTGGGGCGAAGCTGGAAAGCATGCGCGCAGCGCTGTTGGAATAGCGGAGTTGCCGCTCGATGCGCCAGTAGAGATTGAGTTAACGGTCGAGATTGCTGATTAACGACCGCGCTTAAGCAAGCGTTCGTAATCCAAAATCATGACCGAACGCGCTTCAAGGCGGAGCCATCCGCGTTGGGCAAAATCAGCGAGCGCTTTATTTACAGTTTCGCGTGATGCGCCAACAAGCTGGGCGAGCTCTTCTTGAGTGAGATCGTGATTTACGAAGAGACCCTCGCTGCGCTTATCACCGAACTTCACTCCGAGATCAATCAGCGCCTTAGCAACGCGACCAGGAACATCCGAGAAAACGAGATCTCCAACGACTTCATTGGTGCGACGAAGACGTGAAGCGAGTCGGGCAAGAAGTTGTAGTGACACTTCAGGATATTCCTTGACCCAAGGAATGACTTTCTCTTGTCCGAGAGTGAGTAATTTGGAATCAGTTACTGCAGTTGCAGTAGCGGTACGAGGACCGGAATCAAAGAGCGATAGTTCACCAAACATATCTCCGGGACCAAGAATCATAAGTAAGTTTTCACGACCGTCTGGGGACTTGGTGCCAAGCTTTACTTTTCCGTTAGAGACAACATAGAGATTGTCTCCATCATCGCCTTCTTTGAAGAGCGATTGACCTTTGCGGAGCTTTACCAAACTCATAGAAGCGCGGAGCGCATCAGCGGCAGAGGTATCTAAACCTAAAAAGATAGGAGCTTTACGTACGACAACTTCGTCGATTTGATCGTTAGCACGTGGACTCACAAGCGCACCCTACTTTTCCGATGAAAAAGATACAAATTGGGGCTATTTTTACCGCTATGCGCGAGAGCTTTGCAGATAAGAAGAAGAGAGCTGGCGCTATTTATCGAATTCTCAGCAAAACTTATCCTGATGTGAAATGCGAATTAGATTTTAAAAACCCTTTACAACTTCTTGTTGCCACTGTTTTGTCGGCTCAATGCACAGATAAACGCGTTAACGCTGTAACTCCTGCGCTTTTTAAGAAATATAAGAGCGTGAAAGCTTTTGCTGGAGCAGATATGCGCGAGCTACAAAACCTCATCAAATCAACAGGTTTCTTCCGCGCTAAAGCAAAGAGTATTAAAGGTCTTGCCACCAAGATTGTTACAGAATTCGATGGCGAGGTTCCCAGTACTTTGGAAGAGCTTGTTACCTTGCCTGGCGTTGGTCGCAAGACAGCGAATGTTGTTCTTGGCCACGCCTTTGATACCCCAGGTCTTACCGTTGATACC
>VFFD01000053.1 GCA_018882745.1 Candidatus Nanopelagicaceae bacterium | reverse complement strand
ATTGTTTCGACAGCGCTTTTCACGTGACTCCTGACTTATTTATTAGATCTGGTCGGGGCGGAGGGATTCGAACCCACGGTCTCCTGCTCCCAAAGCAGGCGCGCTAGCCACTACGCTACGCCCCGCGGCGCAGGTTGCAGAGTCTAGATGAAAAATCGAGAATCAATTACCTGAGCCGATACTCAAGCGGTTATCCTGCTCCCCCTCAGGGACAGAACACCGCCCCCGAGGAAGAATAAAAATAGAACAGTGCGGGCGTAGCTCAATGGTAGAGCCCTAGCCTTCCAAGCTAGTTACGCGGTTTCGATTACCGTCGCCCGCTCCATTCTTTTAATACATCAACTAACGCTGCCTACTAAGACAATTGTCGCTAAACCAGTTACAACTACAGGTGCGGAAGAACTCGTAGCCATACCGTCAATCAATGTCACTGACAGAGAAGATCCAGTTGATCCCGCAACAATCGTCCCGATAACGACAAACTGATAACCGGGCCAAGTTGCCCCATCTCGGTACTCAAGAACGCTACTGCCCATGTAGTCATATGTAAGTGAATTTGAAGATCCACTTGCTGCTAGTGATAGCCCGATTTTTCCGTCTCGATTGTTTGATCGACCTTTTACAATTATCTTGAAGTGGTAACTCTGGCCACCTACCAAGTTTCCAAAATACGAGCTAGACGCTGAAGTGTTCACTGTGCTTGTCGACAAGGTAAAAGTTGGAACAGAAACTACTTGCACATTCGACGGACCTGTCGCGCCAGTTGCACCTGTTGCACCAACCGTTCCCGTATCTCCTTTAGTGCCCGTTGCACCAGTTGCACCTGGTGCTCCTGTTGCGCCTGTTGCTCCAGTTGCGCCCGTAGGTCCTGTCGCACCGGTTAAACCTGTGTCACCTTTTAAACCCTGAGCACCGGTAAGTCCCATTGCACCGGTGTCACCTTTCAAACCTTGCGCACCTGTGAGTCCTGTGGCGCCAGTTAAACCTGTTGCGCCAGTTAGTCCAGTCGCACCAGTTTCACCTTTCTCTCCCTTGTCACCTTTTGCACCGACATCACCAGGATCTCCTTTGTCGCCCTTTTCACCTTTATCTCCTTGTTCACCTTTTGCGCCATTGGAACCATTGGAGGAAGAACCTCTTTCCCCTTGCTTCCCATCATTGCCATTAGCGCCCGCAGGACCTTTGAGACTGAACGGAGAGGGCCAACGATTATTAGTTTTTGGGCCGTAAATGTTGAAGTTAAGAACATCTATGTAGAAGTCTCCGTTAATTCCGAGCTTGGCAGATGGAGAACCCTTGCCATTGAGAACAGTGTTAGCAATTGTTTGATTGGTTCTTCCAGCAGAAGTTGCAGGACTCATCCCGATTGAAACAAAAAGTGATAGCGCGATGAAAGTGCGCATGGCTCGATGCAGCGTGCTCATGGATACCCCTCCTCAAGGGGTAAGTACCCCCTGAATAGGGATGTGGAGTTCAATGCTCTTCCCGAGTACCTACGATAAGTAGACCTATTTCTCTATACCAATTCTCAGGATTTGAGCGTATAAGTGTTCATTACGAAAAAAAACTCTGACGGGGCTCTCATAAAAAATGGCTTGCCAATTCAGGTCGGAGTAGTTTTATCCCGTTATCGAATACGAGGGTGTTCGAAGTAAGACTCAATCAACTCGTAAGGAGTGTGAATGAAGAAGAAGCTAATCGCAGCATCAGTAGTTGCTGCTCTCGCTCTTTCCATGGGATCTGTGGCATCGGCCTCAGCTCATGACAATAAGGGGCGCAAGGGTGAAGGCATCACCAATATTTTGGGTGGACTTGTGACAAAGGGGACTTTGACACAAGCTCAAGCAGATGCAATCACTAAGGCAATGACTGATGCACGTGATGCTGCAAGAGTTGCACATGATGCTGCTCGTGCAGAGCACATCAAAGTGATCACAGATACTCTGGGAATTGATGAGGCGACTCTCAGATCTCGCGTAGAAGCTGGAGATTCACTTGCAACAATTGCAGGAGCTAAGAAAGACGCTCTCATCACCGCGCTTGTTGCGTTCAAAACAAAGAAGATTGATGCTGCTGTTACTGCTGGAAAGCTGACTGCAGCTCAAGCGACCGCCATGAAATCCAATCTCAAGGATCGCGTCACAGCACATGTTGAGGCGACCAAGGGAATGGGTAAGGGACATAAGGGTCATGATGGTCACAAAGGAAAGGGCCGCGGCGGTCACTAACCGCTCACAGCTCCTCCTTTCATTTCATATCGTTCCTCCTAAGACAAGAACCGCTGGCAGAAATGCCAGCGGTTTTCTTTTTTCTTTGAGAAAGTAATCCTGTGAAAATTCATATTGGAAGTGACCACGCCGGATTAGAGTTTAAGAACAAGATTGTTCAACATCTTCGTTCTCAAGGTCACACAGTCGAGGATCACGGGCCGCATATTTATGACGCTCTTGATGACTACCCCGTTTTCTGCATTCCTGCAGCTGAAGCAACGGCAAAAGAACAAGGCTCTTTTGGAATTGTCTTGGGGGGTTCGGGAAATGGCGAACAGATGGCAGCGAACAAGGTGAAAGGCGTTAGGGCTGCTCTGGTCTGGAGTATCGAAACCGCAAAGTTGGCGCGCGAACACAATGATGCCAATGTCATCTCTATTGGTGGGCGAATGCACGATGAAGAGTTTTGTTTAAAATTAGTTGATACGTTTTTGGCTACTCCTTTCTCGAGAGACGTCAGACATGTGCGTCGAATTGGCTTGATGTCAAAGTATGAGCAAGAGGGCAAGCTTTAAATTACTTTGCGGACCAGCCACCATCGGATGACAGAATTGTTCCGTTGACGTTAGAAGCATCATCACTTGCAAGAAAGAGCAAGCATGCTGCTACCTCCTCCGGTTCTGCTGTTCTTGGAGCATTCGCAAGATTCACCCCAAGTAACTCCATGGTTTTCTGACCGCGAATTGGTTTTGTCATATCCATGATGTTTGTCTTAGTTCCTCCAGGAGCAACTCCGTTGGATCTAATTCCGCGATTTCCGTAAATGGTTGCTATCGATTTAATGAGGCCGTTTAATCCGTGTTTGCTAGTTGTGTATGCAGTACCAGCAATCCCCGACTTAAAACTTGCGCCACTGGAAGTTGTGACAATAGAGCCTTTTCCTTGTTGCAGCATCTGTTTAATAACTGTGCGTGAAAGTTTCATTACAGAAGTTAGGTTCACTTCAATCACGCGATCCCAGAGTTCATCTTCAAGTTCATCAAGGGGAACGAAATCGTCCATGATTCCAGCATTATTAATCAAGATATCGATGCGATCACCTGCTGCTCGCATGATGTCATCGATAGTTCTGTGTTGAGTGATATCCCCACTCACAATCACCACCTTTTGATGGCGAGCTTCGAATTCATTCTTGAGCTGATTGAGACGCTCTACAGAGATATCTACTGCAATTCCTGTTCCACCTTCAGCGACAAAACGCTCAATAGTTGCTTTGCCAATACCTGAACCGGCTCCGGTGACAATCCCTACTTTTCCTGCAAATCGTGCGCTCATCTGTGTTCCCCTCGACTTTGATTGCTTGCACAGTACTGCGCGTACCTCGAAGTAATCTCTCGAAAGATGGGGTGATAGCGCTTAATTCCTCACATATTGAAAATCTGTCACAACGTGTTCTTTGGTGATTCCTTTGCTCTCAAATTTTGTGAGTGGACGCCAGATTGGACGAGGAATGACTCCTCCTCTGAATTCACTATTAGCAGAAAAATTCTTTTCAATTTCTTGCGCGTAGGGATACCAATCTGTTGCAATATTTATTCTTCCACCTGACTTCAATTTCGAAGCAAGAATTTGGATAAAGGAAGGTTGTAACAATCTTCTCTTGTGCTGTTTCCGTTTTGGCCAAGGATCTGGAAAGAAGATGTGAAAGGCATCAATTGAGTGATCATTTACATGTTTGGTCAATACTTCAAAAATGTCACCATTAATAATTTTCAAGTTCCTTACTCCCAGATTTTCTGCCCTAATGATGAGTGCACCAATACCTGGTCTATGAACTTCTACAGCTACATAGCCAGTATCTGGGTTATTTGCGGCAATTTGCGAAGTTGCCTCACCCATCCCACTACCTATTTCAAAGACCACTTCTTTAGGGTTAAGGGAAGGAAAGAGTTCTTTGGGGTTGATGATTCCTTGAAGAGGAATCTCGAATCGGTTCCAGTGGGCTGAGAGCGCTTCGGATTGCGCCTTCGTCATTCGATCGCCACGTAGCCGAAAGCTGCGAAGGCGGAATTCTTGGCCTGTGACTTGCTCCATAGTGGCAAAGAGTGCCATCTCTGCTTGGATACGCGCATGCCTGGAAATAATCTCTCGCGCGCAGAAGCCGCCGAACGCTCATCTCATCTCACAATGAAGCACTATGACATCCTCTTGGATGTCACAACTGGTGAGGAAACTTTCCATGCCACTACAAAGGTCACTTTCAGCTGTAGCAAACCAGGGTATGACACCTTTATTGATGCTGCCGGGAAGCGAGTTATCTCAGCTACTTTAAATGGCGCCCCTGTAGATGTATCTAACTATGACGGCGAGAGTATTTTCCTAAAGAATCTTCAGGCTGAGAATGAATTGATTATTGAGATTGAGGCTATCTATTCCAAGAGTGGCGAGGGATTGCAACGCTCTGTGGATCCCGTTGATAACGAGGTTTATCTATATTCCCAAGGCGAGACAGCATTCATTCGCAACATGTATCCCTGCTTTGATCAACCTGATCTAAAGGCGACATTTGCTATTTCCGCAATCGCACCAGCTCATTGGCAAGTTATCTCAAACAATCCCGTCAAAACTGTCACTGAAACCGCGGGTAAGAAGAAGTGGGAGTTCACGACCACCCCCGTTATGTCTACGTATATCACCGCCCTAGTTGCCGGGCCTTATTCATTTGTTTCCGATGAATATAAGGGCAAGAAAACAATTCCAATGAGCATCTATTGCCGCAAGTCTCTCTTCGAGCATCTTGATGCAGATGAAGTTTTCCTCATCACCAAGCAAGGCTTTGCCTATTTCGAAGAAGTGTTTGGCTTGGCATATCCATTTGATAAGTACGATCAGATTGCAGTTGTAGATTTCAATTGGGGCGCCATGGAAAATGCTGGTGCTGTAACTTTCCGAGAAGATTTATTGGTCTTCCGCTCTAAGGTAACGGAGCGCATGTACAACGCGCGAGCAAACACCATCCTTCATGAGATGGCCCATATGTGGTTTGGTGACATGGTCACCATGAAATGGTGGGATGACTTATGGCTCAATGAGTCCTTCGCTGAATGGACCTCCTATTTGGCACTTGTCGAAGCCACCAAATTTAAGAATTCGTGGGTTGGATTTAATGCAGAACGGAAGAACTGGGCATATCGCCAAGATCAACTCTCTTCAACCCATCCCATTGCATCTGACATGGTCGATATCGACACAGTAAAGGCGAACTTCGATGGGATTACATACGCAAAAGGTGCCTCGGTTTTACACCAATTAGTAGCGCATGTAGGCCGAGACAATTTCATCAAGGGACTTCAGAAATACTTCGCCAAGCATGCATTTAGGAACACCACACTTCACGACTTACTCTCCGAGTTAGAAGCAACCAGTGGACGAGATCTGACTCCATGGGTTTCAACGTGGCTCCAAACCGCGGGAGTTAACACATTGCGTCCCGTAGTAGAAATCAATGGTGGTACATATGCTGCGATTTCGGTGCTGCAAGAACCGCCAATGATTCCTGAAGGATCTCAGGAACTACGTCCTCATCGTATGGCAGTTGGACTATATGACTTAAAGGATGGCGTTCTTGCTCGTCGTAAATCCGTTGAACTTGATGTCGCTGGCAAACTCACCAAAGTCGATGGACTCATTGGCGAAAAAGTTGCTGATTTACTTCTGATTAATGATCATGACCTTTCTTACGGAAAGATTCGTTTTGATGAACGCTCTATCGCAACATTGAAAGCTCACCTAGGTAAGTTAAATGACGGTCTATCTCGCGCACTATGTTGGGGTGCAGCATGGGACATGCTCCGCGATGCCGAACTCTCCGCAAGTGATTTCATCGATATTGCAATTGCTGGTCTTCCTGGTGAAGACGACATTACCACTGTCACAGCATTGGGTAATCAACTTCTCTCTGCAGTAGAGATCTATTCGGCAGATAAGAATCGAGATTCGAATCGAGAAAAGATTGCAGGCGTCTTATCCGCACTCCTCGATAAAGCTGCCGCAGGAAGTGGTCACCAACTTCAATTTGCTCGAACATTTGCCTCGCTCGCACACACTCCAGCCCAAACCGCTCGCATTAGAGAATTGCTCGAAGGCAAGCTGGATGGATTAGTCATCGATGCAGATCTTCGTTGGCACTTTGTTCTCTGCTTAGTAGAGCGTGGGGCATCAAATCAGCAAGAGATTGACGCTGAACTCAAGCGCGATAACACTTTAACTGGACAACTTGCTCACGAAAGATGCGTCGCTGCTTTCCCAAATAAAGAGGCTAAAGAAGCTGCGTTCAAGCGTGCGACAGAAGATGAGAGCATCTCTAACTGGTCACGTCTATCGGCAATTCAAGGCTTTGGCAGACCACTACATCGTCAATTCCATGAAGCATTTATTGATAGATATTTCGACTTAATTCTCGAGACCTATAACACCAAGTCATATGAAGTCTCCACAAGCATTATTGACCTGCTCTATCCAATTTATGTGATTTCACAAAGCACTTTGGATAAGACAAATACCTGGCTCAATGGTGCTGGAAAAGACGGACATCCAACTCTCCGACGCCACGTATTGGAAGCAAAGGATTCTTTAGAACGAGCTCTGCGAGTTCGCGCGCAGGATAAGTAATTATTCGTTAATACGAGTAATAAGGTCTTGTTTTACTCGGTTCTTCTTTGCTTTTTTGACATTCTCTAATGCAACGACTGTTACCCAGATAAACAACACAATTGAAACCGGAGCCACAAAGAACCAAAGAAATCCCTCCAGAAAACCAAGTGGCTCTCCTGGCATTGAGCCATCTTCGTTGAGAGCTAATTTGATTGCTTTATCAAAAAACATGCGCACAGTTTAGGCAGATGCGCCCACAACTCCAAATGGAGCAAGGTAAGGAACCCAACGTTCTTCAGCTCGACCAGTGCCGAGAATTCTCCATGCAGCGCCAACTGGTTCACGAGGAAGTGAGCGAAGTCTCCAACCTAATTCTTTAAGTGTTTTATCTGCTTTCACATGGTTGCATCGATGACATGCACTCACAACGTTATCCCACGCATGATCGCCACCACGACTGCGTGGCACCACATGATCGATTGAGGTAGCAGTCGCTGAGCAATACACGCATCGACCACCATCGCGAGCAAAGATTGCGCGGCGTGAGAGTGGGACAGTGTGGCGATAAGGAATCTTCACAAATTTATGGAGGCGAATCACAGCTGGTAGTTCAAGTGAACCCGATGAATAATGAAGTGTGATGCCAGATTCTTCAATCACAGATGCACGATTATTTAAAACTAAAATGAGCGCGCGTCTATCAGAAACGACACCTAGTGGCTCGTAGGTAGCGTTTAGAACTAGTGTCCTTCTCGATGAGGTAGTCACCGTCTTAAATCCCCTTTGGTCCGACGCGTGGCTCGCGTCGTGGGGGAAATCCTGCCCGAATTAGCCCTGAATTGGGCGGATATTTGATTAAGTTCTTATAAAGTCTTGCTCAAATGGAGCTGAATGTGAGCCTCAAAGAGGCGTTGGACTGGTTTCTTGGCTCTCCCCTTCGCATCCTTATCATTCTGGTTCTCGCAATCATTCTGCAGAAAATCGCCTCCAGAGCAATTACCAAGACGTTAAGTCGCGTCGCAGAAGCTGATTTCATTCCTGGCGAAAAAACTTCGGTTACTCGTCAGCGAGAGCGCGCACGAACCGCGGCTTCGGTTCTCAATAGCAGTTCGAAAGCACTCATTGGTCTTATTGCCGGCGCAATGATCCTCGGGGAGCTCGGTGTTGATCTCGGTCCCCTTGTTGCATCGGCAGGAGTTGTTGGTTTCGCTGTCGGCCTTGGCGCGCAAACAATTGTTCGAGATGTCTTCTCTGGAATCATCATGCTGCTAGAAGATCAATATGGTGTGGGTGACGACGTAGATGTCTTAGATGTAAAAGGGAAAGTGGAGACTGTCGGTTTGAGAATCACCACAGTTCGTGATCGCCAAGGAACGCTGTGGTACCTCCGAAATGGCGAAATCCTTAAAGTTGGAAATAAATCTCAAAAGCCGCGTGGCTGATTCACCATTGAGTGAGCTGCCATCTCAAGATAACTCCATAACTCAGTTTTAAGTTCTGTTTTAATCTCTAATTCATCAACCGCCGACTTCATGTGTTGTAGCCAGATATCGCGCTCGACTTCGCTGATGTGAAAATCAGAGTGGCGCATTCGTAGCCGTGGATGCCCTCTTTGCTCGCCATAAGTCTTCGGCCCACCCCAATACTGTTCAAGGAACATCA
>VFFD01000052.1 GCA_018882745.1 Candidatus Nanopelagicaceae bacterium | reverse complement strand
GTATTGGCTATCCCGTACTCGTGCGACCTTCCTTTGTTCTTGGTGGGAGAGGAATGCAGATTGTTTATGACGACGCTCAGCTTTCCGAGTTCATCGATATCGCAACGCAAATCAATCCTGAGCATCCGGTTCTCATTGATAAGTTTTTAGATGATGCAATTGAGATTGATGTTGATGCTCTTTATGATGGCGAAGATCTCTACCTAGCAGGAATTATGGAACACGTTGAAGAAGCCGGGGTTCACTCAGGAGATTCCGCGTGTGTGATTCCGCCGCAATCGATTGATAGTTCGAAAATTGCAGAGATTACTGAAGCTACGAAGAAGTTAGCCCATGCCATTGGGGTTCGAGGCCTCATCAACATTCAATATGCAATCTCGCAATCTGAGCTCTATGTATTGGAAGCCAATCCTCGAGCTTCGCGTACCGTGCCATTTGTCAGTAAGGCTACTGGCGTTCAAGTAGCCAAAGCTGCAGCACTGATCGCTTCCGGGAAATCAATTCACGAATTGAGAGCTTCCGGTTCACTTCCTAAATCCTCATCAGGCGCTGCTCAGGGAGTCTCAGTGAAGGAAGCTGTATTGCCGTGGAATAGATTCCGACGAAGAGATGGTCAAGGAATTGATTCTGTTCTTGGTCCTGAAATGAAATCAACTGGAGAAGTTATGGGACTAGCGGATTCTTTTGGAGCCGCGTTTGCGAAGTGTCAAATTGCTGCCTTTGGACCTCTACCAAAAGAAGGTGCAATTTTTATCTCACTTTCAGATAAAGATAAAGACGCTTCGTTGACCGCGGTAAGGGGTTTAAAGGAACTCGGTTTTACACTTCATGCAACTGCAGGCACTCGTGATTTTCTCTCAAAGCATGGAGTGGAAACCTTGTTAGTGGCTAAGCATGCCGAAAAAGAGAAGAATCCTGACGCTTATTCTGCAGTTGATTTAATCGCGCAGAATAAGATCTCGCTCGTCATCAATACGCCTTTTGGTCGCGGGGCCCAGAGAGATGGACGGATGATCCGAACTTCTGCAGTGCAACGAGGCATCTCATGTATCACAACCGTCCCCGGATTGAAGGCGGCGGTCGAAGGCATAAAAGAATTGCGTCGGGAGACTTTGACTGCGAAATCGATTCAAGATTGGCATCGAGTATGACCGCCATCAATCGCCGGGCAACGCAGAGCGATGTTGAGATCATCTCCAATAAGAAGGTTGGCGCTTACCACCACATGGTCTTTGCAGCTGGAGCGATGGCGGCGTATGCAAAGCCTGGAAATTTCGTTGCGATTTCTGTTGGGGGTCCATCGTCATCCATGATTCTGCGCCGCGCTTTTGCAATCTACCGAGCGAGTGACCGCGGACAGTATGGAGGCACGATCGAGCTCGTTGTTGCTCCGCACGGGCAAGGAAGTCGCTGGCTTACCTCGCTGGATATTCACGATCGGGTGAATATGGTTGGGCCGCTTGGAACGCATTTCGGAATTCCAACAGAACCAGTTAGCGCGCTCTTGGTTGGTGGTGGTTACGGCTCTGCACCGCTCTTTGGTTTGGCAGAAATTTTGAAAGAGCGAGGCTGTAGGGTCGATATGCTTCTTGGCGCTTCGGTTGCAGGCAAGATTTACGCGCCACTTGAGGGCAAACGTTCCGTAAATTCACTTACGATCACTACGGAAGATGGTTCAACTGGTTTGTCAGGCAAAGTAACCGATGTACTCCCAAGCTTAATCGAAAAAAACAGGACTGAGATTATTTATTCATGCGGACCTATGGGAATGCTCGCCGCCGTACAAGAAGTTTCCCAGAAATTTGACACCCTTCATCAATGTGCAGTTGAAGAATCGATGGCATGTGGCATTGGAATTTGCATGACCTGCGTGCTCCCGGTACGTGATGAATCAGGCGTCATCAAGATGACGCGTTCATGTATCGATGGTCCGGTCATGGATGGCGAACGAGTTATCTGGAATTCACATCGAAGAATTCCTGAAGGCACCTGGGGAGCTTAATGAACCACGATTTCCAATCCTTTGATTTCCGATGCAAGTTCGGCTCTAAATACTTTCCATATCCGATCTTCACGGCAAGTGGTTGCGCTAGTTCTGGAAAGGAACTTTCACAGTTCTTCCCTTTGAATGAAATCGGCGCAGTTGTAACCAACTCCATTGCGCTTAAACCCCGTTCAGGACGAGCTACACCGAGCATGGCGGAAACTCCTAGTGGAATGCTCAATTCAATCGGACTTCAGGGGCCAGGCATCGATCAATTCCTCGAGGATGACATTCCCTGGTTGCTTTCCCATAACTCGCGAGTTGTTGTCTCTATTTCTGGTGAAACAGTGGAGGAATATGCATCGCTGGCTCGACGACTCCGTGTTGTGCCGGGATTAAGCGGTATTGAAGTCAATATTTCCTGTCCTAATGTGGAAAATCGCGGCATGGTCTTTGCATGTGATCCGGTTGCTTCTCGCGCAGTAGTAGAGGCAGTTCGACGCAATATCGGGGGAGAACTCCCAATTATCGTAAAACTTTCTCCTGACGTCACTGACATCGTTGCTATCGCAGGTGAAGTGATTTCAGCTGGCGCCGATGGCTTGGCGTTAATTAACACACTGCTAGGAATGGCGATTGATATCGATGCACAACGCCCAAAGCTCGCAGGAAAAACTGGAGGCCTTTCAGGTCCTGCAATCCGACCTGTAGCAGTGCGCGCCATTTATCAAGTCCATGCTGCATTTAGAAACACACCCATTCTTGGAATGGGGGGAGTCACAAATGGTCGCGATGCTCTTGAACTCATTATGGCGGGCGCGAGCGCCGTATCAATTGGGACTGCGAACTTTGGAAATCCCTCAGCTCCAATCAAAGTGAAAGAGGAGCTGGAAGTTTTACTGAAGGAACGTGGCTTTAATTCCGTAAACGATGCTGTTGGAGTGGCACATGAAAAGTAATGCTCCGATAATTTTGGCTCTTGATTTTCCAGATATACAGAGCACACAAGAAATGATTGAGAAAACCTCACATGTTATTTCGATCTACAAGTTAGGACTTGAGTTCTACTTGGCTCAAGGAAAGAACGGTATTGCTCAGATAAATCGTTCTTTTCCTGATATCGATATCTTCCTTGATCTCAAACTTCACGATATTCCAAATACTGTAGCTGGTGCTTGTTCAAGCGTTGCCGAATTGAAGCCACGATTTCTTACCGTTCATGCTTCAGGCGGTGCTGAGATGGTAAGCGCCGCGGTTGCTGCATCACCAGGAACCTCAATCACTGCAGTAACGGTGTTGACATCCCTCAATACAGATGAACTCAGCAAACTCGGATTACCTCATCAAACTCAAACACTCGCCCTTGCTATGGCAAAGCGAGCCGTGGAGGCAGGAGCAACATCAATAGTGTGTTCGCCTCAGGAGGTTGGGCTGCTACGTAAAGAATTATCGAGCAATATCGCGCTCATCACTCCAGGCGTTCGTCCTAAGGGCGCATCACATGATGATCAGAGTCGCGTGATGACTCCACGCGAGGCAATGGATGCAGGTTCCAACTACGTTGTCATCGGACGACCGATAACAAAAGCGTCAGATCCCGGTATAGCTGCCGCTGAAATTGCTTCCTCGCTTGAATAATCCGGTTAAGTTCCTAGTCGATAACTTGGTTTAATTGCGCCATGGGAGCGCCTCCACAACTCACTCTTGAAGAGCGACGAGCTGCGCTAGCAAAGGCGGCGCAATCCCGAAAGGCGCGGGCTCTTTTTAAGTCCGAGATAAAAAATGGAGACAGACATTGGTTGGATGCCTTTAAAAGCAATGATGAGGCTATTAAGAAGATGAGAGTTAAAGAACTACTTGAGTCACTTCCTGGATTTGGTGAGATCCGAGCAATGAACATTCTCGAGAGAGCTGGAATTTCAGTTTCACGAAGGGTACAAGGTGTGGGACGTAGCCAATATGAAACTTTGCTCCGCCTTTTGAAAGAAGTAGATAGATGAAACGTGGGAAATTGATTGTGTTATCCGGTCCTGGTGGAGTTGG
This sequence comes from Candidatus Nanopelagicaceae bacterium, assembly GCA_018882745.1. Taxonomy (GTDB): domain Bacteria; phylum Actinomycetota; class Actinomycetes; order Nanopelagicales; family Nanopelagicaceae; genus MAG-120802. Next base: position 4,611 of record VFFD01000052.1, on the reverse strand, counting down.
GAAAAGTACGATTGTGCAAGAACTTAAGAAACGAGATCATTTCTATTTTTCTGTTTCTGCTACTACGCGCGAACCGAGGCCAGGAGAAGTTGATGGCGAGGCCTATCATTTTGTCACTCCATCGCAATTTCAAAGGATGATTGATGCGCGGCATTTTCTGGAGTGGGCAGATTTCGCAGGAGCTAGGTACGGGACACCGCGTCAACCGGTTCTTGATGCACTGACCGACGGCAAAGATGTATTACTTGAAATTGAGATTGAAGGTGCACGGCAAGTGAAGCAGTCCATGCCTGAAGCGATGATGGTCTTCTTGCAACCGCCATCCATGACTGAACTTGAGCAACGCATTACAAATCGTGGAACGGATACACCCGAACGGATAGCGGCTCGATTAGCCTTGGCAAGGGCCGAGATGGCTGCTGCGGGGGAGTTCGACCATATCCTCACTAATCATCGGGTCGATGAAGTAATTCAATCGCTGGTATCCTTGGCGACCTCGTAACCTCTAGAAATCACCTTTAAAGGAGTCCCTGTGGCATCGCTCGATGGAATCACTAATCCTCCAATCGACGAACTACTCGATAAGAGCGGTTCCAAGTATTCACTCGTTCTGTATGCAGCAAAACGCGCACGTCAGATCAACGCGTATTACTCCCAGCTCGGTGAAGGTTTATTGGAGTATGTCGGTCCCCTTGTCGAAACCCATGTTCATGAGAAGCCGTTATCTATCGCTATGCGCGAGATTAACGATGGCTTACTCACGATAGAGAATCTCGAACCGCAAAACTAACTTCAGCTATGGCTGGCGCTCCCATCACCTTCCCTCGCGGCCGTGAGTTAATTCTTGGCGTCAGCGCCGGAATTGCCGCCTATAAATCCTGCGAACTTCTGCGTCGCCTCCAGGACCATGGGTTTCTGGTCACTGTCATACCTACGGAATCAAGTTTGAACTTTGTTGGGAAAGCTACGTGGGAGGCGCTCTCAGGTCGTCCAGTTTCAACATCGGTGTGGGAGAACATTGATTCTGTCTCTCACGTTTCACTTGGCGATAAAGCCGATTTTCTTCTCATCGCCCCAGCAACAGCGGATGTAATTGCGCGGCTCGCGCAAGGACGGGCCGATGATTTGCTCTCGACTACTGTGTTGGCGACAACGGCTCCTATTCTTATCGTTCCTGCCATGCATCCAAAGATGTGGCTAAATCAAGCTACTCAAGAAAATGTCCGCATACTCCGTGCTCGCGGGGTTACGGTGATGGAGCCAGATGTTGGAAGGCTGACCGGAAAAGATTCAGGAATAGGCCGTTTTCCGGAAACTAAGACCATTATTGATCACGTTTCGCAAATCTCAGGAAGACAAGCGTTTCTGTCCGGTAAGAAAATTCTTGTCACTGCAGGTGGAACGCGTGAAGCGATTGATCCAGTTCGATTTATCGGAAATCACTCAAGTGGACGGCAAGGATTAGCCGTTGCGTACGAAGCGCTTAAGGCGGGAGCTGAAGTGACCGTGATTGCTGGCGCGACTGATCCTTTTACTCTAGAGGGAGCTCACATCATTGAAGTTGAGAGTGCTCAGCAGATGAAGCAAGCGGTAGAGGCAGAGTTTGTTCACACAGATGCCCTAATCATGGCGGCAGCCGTAGCTGATGCGCGCCCACATAAGGTTTCAAACGAGAAAATAAAGAAGAATGATTTCCTCGAAATCGCGCTCGAAAAGAACGAGGACATACTCGCATCGATTTCTTCGATTAAGGGTAAGCATCAAATTCTAGTGGGATTTGCAGCCGAAACCGCAGATAACGCAACATCACTGGCCGAGGGGAAAATGCAAGCGAAAGGCGCTGATTTTCTTTACGTGAATAATGTTTCTGGGGGAGCGGTTTTTGGTTCTGAGAAGACTTCTGGAACCCTGTTGGGACTTGACATTGCTCCGCGCGAGTTTAACGACGTGGACAAATTCGTTGTTGCTGGAGAGATTCTCAAAGAGGTTGGGCAAAGATTGGAGCGAATTCATGGCTAAGCGTCTTTTTACTTCCGAGTCTGTGACCGAAGGACACCCCGACAAAATTGCCGATGCAATTTCAGATGCGGTGCTCGATTCCCTTCTCAGCCAAGATCAGAAGAGTCGCGTTGCATGTGAAACTCTCATTACAACTGGCCAAGTTCACGTAGCAGGTGAAGTGACGACGGACGGTTATGCAGATGTAAACAGCCTGGTTCGACAAACAGTTCTCGATATTGGCTATGACAGTTCTGATAAAGGCTTTGACGGTAATAGTTGTGGCGTTTCAATCTCCATAGGTCAGCAGTCTCAAGATATTGCTGTTGGTGTCGACCATGCGGTTGAGGAGCGTCTCTCCAAATCTACAGATCCGCTTGATCTACAGGGCGCTGGAGATCAGGGTTTGATGTTCGGTTACGCAACGCGAGATACAAAGGAGTTAATGCCACTGCCGATTGCGATGGCTCATCGTTTAGCCGAAGAACTTACTCGGCAACGTAAAAATGGAACACTTGCATACCTGCGCCCTGATGGGAAGACTCAAGTCACTATTGAGTATGACGGAGACAAGCCAGTCGCATTGGACACAGTAGTTATCTCTTCTCAACATGCTCCTGACGTTGATTTGGAAAAGACCTTGGCCCCCGAAATCAAGAAGTACGTTATCGATCCTGTTATTTCAACATTTAATCTCTCATCCACAAATGTGAGAGTCCTTGTGAATCCGACGGGACGATTCGTTATTGGCGGACCGATGGGTGATGCGGGATTGACGGGTCGAAAGATCATCGTGGACACCTATGGTGGAATGGCTCGTCACGGAGGTGGCGCGTTCAGCGGAAAAGATCCATCTAAAGTTGATCGTTCGGCTGCGTATGCCATGCGATGGGTTGCAAAAAATGTTGTAGCCGCAAATCTTGCAGATCGCTGCGAGGTGCAAGTTGCTTACGCAATTGGAAAGGCTCAGCCAGTCGGGCTTTTTGTAGAGACATTTGGAACCGAAAAAGTTCCAGTTTCTCAGATTTCCGACGCAGTCTTGAAAGTTTTCGATTTAAGGCCGGCAGCAATTATTCGCGATCTCAATCTTCTGCGGCCCATTTATTCGAAAACTAGCGCTTATGGGCATTTTGGACGGGAGCTTCCAGAATTTACCTGGGAGAAAACTGATCGTGCTGACTTGCTAGCGAACGCCGTCAAAGGTTAAGAAACAAGTGGCGACAGAGAAGCCACTCTCGCTGCGCCGTCAAAAAGGCGTCTATCAATCGAGGCGATCAAGCAGTAGTAACAAGCCAGCTAAACAGGCTGAGATCTTCGTCGATAGTGGAGTTTTCCATCTAGATGAAACTTATTCATACTCCATCAGCGAAGAACTAGAAAATGAAGTGCGAAGCGGCTCTGTTGTATGGGTTCCTTTAAACAACAAAAAAGTATTAGGAATAGTCAGAGCAGTTGGAATTTCAACTAGAACTGGGTTGAAATATGTTGACTCTGTTGCGCTTTCTTCGGGCTTTTCGCCACCACTTCTAGAGCTCGCTGAAAGGATATCTCAGCGCTGTGTAACGTCACGGTTTGATCTTTTTAGATTCATGCTACCCCCGTTACTCAAACGCTCTACTGAAAGTCCAGTAAATGCTCCGGAAATCCCTACCTTAGGTAAAACTGTTTCGCCTCATCGCATATATGTGCAGTGTGAGATTGGGGAAAGGAATCTGGAAACGGTCGCTCATTCACTCATGAAGGATCCTTCTAGCAGGCGAATAGTTGTATTGCCAACGCTACGTGATGTGATCACTTTGCGGGGGATTTTAGAGAAATCTGGACTTTCAGGAGTAGTCGAGTTTGGTTCGCATCTAACGCCACGCGAAAGGCGCGAAGCATTTCATTTAGCTTCACAAGGAGAAGCGACTGTTGTTGTGGGGACTCGAAGTGCGATCTTCGCGCCCGTGCACGGATTGCAAGAGATCGTAGTTGTCGATGAGTATTCATCCCACCATTACGAGATTAAGTCTCCATTTTGGAATACGCGTGATGTCGCGATTTTACGTTCTGAAATTGAAGGAGTCTCGCTGGTCTTTGTAGGCAATTCTGCCTCGCTCGAATTACTCCGACTCGTAAAATCAGGATGGATTAATACAAAGAGTCGAACATCCCTCCTTCCTCGCCCTAGAAGACGATTAATTGTCACCTCTCCAGATTCGTATCATTCGGTGATCAGGGATGGTCTGAAGAGGGGACCGGTTCTTCTCAGCGTTGTTGATAAGCACTATTCCAATGTCTTTAATTGTGAACGTTGTAGAACAGTTGCTCGTTGTGATTGCGGTGGTCGAGTAATTATCGAGAGCAAAAATGTCTTCGCTTGCTCGCTCTGCGACAAAAAGGAGCGTTCATGGCGATGCCGCGAATGTGGTGAATCAAAGATCAGGACCTTTAGGTTTGGTGCAGAGAGAATTACCGAGGATATCGGCAAAAGTTTTCCAGGGATTCCCATTTTCTTAAACACAGCAGAAAAGACAATTGAAAGCGATCTACCTGGAAGGTCAATTGTGGTTTCAACCTTCGGAGTAGAGCCACTCCACACTCAAGGTTATGGTGCGATTGTTTTGCTTGGTG
>VFFD01000051.1 GCA_018882745.1 Candidatus Nanopelagicaceae bacterium | reverse complement strand
CTTGAATACGGGCCAATAATGAATCGGCAGAGAATCCGCCAAAGACAACGCTGTGTGCAGCTCCTACTCGCGAACAAGCCAACATCGCAATCGCAGCCTCAGGAATCATCGGCATGTAAATCGCTACTCGGTCCCCATCTTTAATTCCTAATGAGAGAAGGGCATTGGCTGCTTTCTTAACTTCTGTGAGTAATTCTGCGTAAGTGATTGTGCGAGTATCTCCAGGTTCACCTTCAAAGAGAAAAGCCACTCGATTGCCACGCCCTTCTAGAACATGGCGATCAAGTGCATTATACGAAGCGTTAAGTTTTCCTCCAACAAACCACTTGGCAAATGGTGGTTGCCAATCTAAAACTTTGTTCCACTTTTGATGCCAGTGCAGCGCGCTTGCTTGTTTCTCCCAAAAAGCTAATTGATCCCGCTCAGCTTCTTCGTACATATCTGCTTTGGCATTTGCTTGTGCTGCAAATTCGGGAGTTGGAGCAAAAGTTCTATTTTCACTCAGAAGATTGGAAAGCGATTCTGACGCGGGATCAAATGTCATATTGGCAGATTACCAGCGCTTTGTTTTCCCCACTATGGGCTGCGCTAACTTTTTTCACACATTCGATGAGGCAGATTACGCACCTTCGTGCTCACAGTTGAAAAGATGAAAAGGACAGAAAACACCCATGTTAATTGCAGCAGCAACCGTTATCGGCACCAATCTCTATGACATCCTTATGAGAGTTCTTGGCTCAGAGGTCATGCGCGCCGTATTTTCGTATCTCATTCGCCAAGCCCTGACTCGAGTGGGTCTATAAGGAGCCTGTGATTTCTCCTATCTCGAGATTTATGTGAAAATTCGCTGTAATCCTCGAGGTAGGAGATTTCAGGTGCCGGCCATTGTTTTACTTGGTGCTCAATGGGGCGATGAGGGCAAGGGTAAAGCCACAGACTTACTCGGCGACAAAGTTAAATATGTAGTTCGTTATCAAGGTGGAAATAACGCTGGCCACACCGTGGTTATTGGGGATCAAAAGTATGCTCTTCACTTACTTCCATCGGGAATTCTTACTCCATCGTGCATTCCTGTTATTGGAAATGGCGTGGTTATCGATCCTGCTGTCCTCCTTGAAGAAATTCGAGGACTAAATGACCGCGGTGTTGATACCTCGCAATTAAAGATTTCTACCAATGCACATTTGATTACCCCCTATCACCGAACTATCGACAAAGTTTCTGAACGTTTTCTTGGCAAAGCAAAAATAGGAACTACTGGTCGTGGGATTGGACCTGCGTATGCAGATAAGATAAATCGCATTGGTATACGTGTGCAAGATTTGTTTGATCCTTCAATTCTTCGCCAGAAAATCGAAGGAGCGCTTCGGGATAAGAACCAAGTTCTTATCAAAGTTTTTAATCGCAAAGGGCTTGAAGTTGATGAGGTACTCCGCGAATATTTGGATTATGCAGAAATCTTGCGACCCTATGTTGCGGATACTTCGTTGTTATTGAATAAAGCGCTTGAAAAAGGTGAAAACGTACTGCTCGAAGGATCGCAAGGAACACTTCTTGATGTAGATCATGGCACTTATCCTTTTGTTACTTCTTCTAACCCAACTGCTGGTGGTGCGTCTACAGGCTCAGGAATTGGACCTACTCGAATCTCTCGTGTCATTGGAATTGTGAAGGCTTACACAACTCGTGTTGGATCCGGCCCTTTTCCTACAGAATTGTTTGATGAGGATGGCGAAAAGCTTCGTTCGATAGGTGGCGAATTCGGCACAACTACAGGGCGTTCACGACGCTGTGGTTGGTATGACGCGCCCATTGCGCGTTATGCGGTCCGAATTAATGGGCTAACCGATTTCTTTCTTACCAAACTTGATGTCCTCACGGGATGGGAGAAGATTCCAGTTTGCGTCGCCTACGACGTTGACGGCACTCGAGTTGAAGAGCTACCTGCTTCGCAATCTGATTTTCATCATGCACAGCCGATTTACGAATATCTTCCTGGCTGGAGTGAGCCCATCAGTCAAGCTCGGGAGTTAAAGGACTTACCAGCAAACGCTCGCGCTTATGTTAAGTTTTTGGAAGAAGTTTCGGGCGCACAATGAGTGCGATTGGTGTTGGTCCAGGCAGGGACGAAACTATTGTTGTAAAGGATTTGATCTAATGGCAAGAGTTTTGATTGTTGGTGGAGCGGGATACATTGGTGCGCACGTAGCTCAAGCCTTAGTAGACAATGGTTACTCTGTTAGGATCTTTGATGACTTCTCTAATGGCTTACGACGTCGTGTGGATGGGAAATTTGATGATGTCGTAGTCGCAGATGTACTCGATCGCGACGCCTTAGTGAAAGCTCTAGATGGAATAGATTCTGTCATTCATCTTGCTGCTAAAAAAGCTGTAGAGGAATCCGTAGCGAATCCTTTAAAGTATTATGAAAACAATGTCGGTGGCACCCTCAATCTTCTTGCTGCGATGACAGTGAAAAATGTCAAGAAATTAGTTTTCTCTTCAACTGCTGCGGTTTATGCACCTAACGATAAATCCTCGATTGAAGAGAGTGATCCCGTTGAGCCACTTTCCCCTTATGGCGCTACGAAACTGATCTCCGAAGAACTCATCAAGAACGTTGGTATTGCAGAGGGGATTTCAACAATCTCGTTGCGCTATTTCAATGTAGCGGGCTCATCTAGAATCGAATTTGGGGATAATTCCAAGGACAATCTCGTTCCGAAGGTATTTGCGGCTATCAAGCGCGGAAACGAGCCTGAGATTTATGGCGATGACTACCCGACTAAGGATGGAACCTGTATTCGAGACTACATACATGTGGGAGACCTTGCGGACTCGCATATTGCTGCTCTCAAGAAAGTCGAGAATTCGATGGTGCACGAGGTCTATAACGTTGGTTCGGGAAGCGGATATTCAGTACAAGAGATGATGGATCAGATCTCAGAAAGTATGAATAAGAAACTACACCCAATTCATGCTCCACGTCGAGCGGGGGACATTCCGCAACTCATTGCATCCATTTCCAAAATCGAACGTGACTTGGGATGGAAACCGAAGCGAACGCTGAAAGAGATGATTGATTCAGCGTGGCAATCGGAAGTAGGAAATAGTCAGTGAGCGGTGTATTAGCTGATCGCTACGCATCCCAAGAGATGCGAGAAATCTGGTCTCGTGAATTTAAGATTAAGGCAGAACGACGATTATGGATTTCTGTGTTAGAAACTCAGTCTTCCCTTGGATTAGATGTTCTTCCGTCCGTTATTGAGGATTACAGGAAGAATGAGGATGTTGTTGATTTAGCAAGAATTGATGCGCGAGAAAACATAACCAAGCATGACGTTAAGGCAAGAATTGATGAATTCAATGAGCTAGCAGGACACCAGAAGATTCATATTGGAATGACAAGCCGAGATCTCACGGAAAATATCGAGCTCTTTCAAGTGTCGTCTTCACTCAAGGTAGTGAAGGTTAAAGCAGCTGCGCTCCTTAAAGTTCTTGCTGAATTTGCCCAAGAACATTTAGAACTCCCTTTGGTGGCAAGAACTCACAATGTTCCTGCACAGCTCACCACCGTGGGTCGTCGCGCTTCGACCTGGATGGAAGAACTTCTCTTTGCATTCGACCATCTACAGAGTCTCAGCAATCGACTTCCTCTAAAAGGCATCAAGGGCCCCATCGGCACATCACAAGACCTTCTCGATCTTTTTGGTGACTCAGGAGCAAAAATAGAAAATTCAGTAGCAACTGCATTGGGATTTAATGAAGTCCTAGCTGCTCCCTCACAGATATATCCCCGTTCAATTGATTACGAAATAGTGACCGCTTTGGTCCAGTTAGCAGCGTCCCCGGCAAATGTAGCGACGAATATAAGGATTATGTCTGGATTCGGACTTGTGACTGAAGGTTTTGGTAAAGAGCAAGTTGGTTCGTCAGCAATGCCCCATAAAATCAATGCTCGTCTTAGTGAGAGAGTTAACGGCTTAATTGCGGTACTTAAAGGTAACGCTGTAATGCTTCAAGAATTGGTAGGCAATCAGTGGAATGAGGGGGATGTCTCCTGCAGTGTAGTTCGACGCGTCGCACTTGCTGATTCGTTTTATGCAATTGATGCAATCTTGGATACAACAATTCGCATCATTAGAGACCTCGTGATGCAAAGTGACGTGATTGAAAGAGAAGTCAAGGAATACCTGCCCTTCCTTGTTACGACAAGAATGTTAAGCGAAGCTGTAAAGAATGGAATGGGTCGCGAAGATGCGCATGCTCTGATTAAGAAACTCTCCATTATTGCTGGCGAGAACTTTCGAAAGACTGGAATTAACAATCTGATTGAGCTAGTTTCTCAGGAATCAGACCTTGGATTTACTGCAGAGTTTCTTGTAACGATTCAAGATCCCTCACTTTTAGTGGCGGGAGCTGTCCGGCAGACCCGCGTTTTGATGCAGAGGGCTCTCGCTATCGCAGAATCTATTCCCGACTCTTTAGCTTATATACCCGCCGACTCGATCTAGTTTCATAGAATTTTCACATGGCCAAGCAAGCAAAAGTTCCCGTCAAGAGAAGTAGTTCCTCACTCCGCAACAAGCTCTTGTTGATTCCAGCCATAGCATTCATCATCAAGCTCTCCATCATTTCACGGATTCAGGGGTTTGATTGGTTTGCTTCTGGAAACGGCAATATGGCAACTGGATTGAAAACGTTGCTGGATAACAACTATGCACCAGCAAATGTCTGGTACGGCGCGGATGCAGAGAATTACTTGCGTTCTTTACTTGGTTTGTTAAATGACGGCTTCTTTTCTACTGAGAGAAATCTCCATTACTGGCCCGCTGGATACCCAATTCTCATATGGATTGTGGGGTTTATTGGGCAAGGTTCAACTCTGGCTCTGATTGCCATACTCCAATCGCTCTTATATTTCCTAGCATGTGCATTCTTTGTTGACCAAATTCGTCAATCAAGACTTGTGAATTTTTCAGTTCCAATTGCACTTGTCCTAACGTTAAATCCGACACTTGCCCTTAACACAATAGCAATCGGTTACGAATTACCAACTGCTTCATTTGCGCTTATTTCCATCGCTGCGATGATGCGTTACTTCCGGATCCAAAGCGGTTCGCTGCTTACAAGCGATACCATCGTTGCCACATTGAGTTTTGCCTTAGCAACACTTATGCAACCCCGTCTAATTCTCTTTGCAATTGTGGTGATGGGCATGTGGGCGCTCGCGCGATTCACTTTGAAAGGCGCTTCAATTCTTGTCGCATTTAGCATTGCAGTTGCGCTGATAGGCCCCGGTGTGATGATGTATCGCAATTCTCAAGCAATGGGCTTTACTGCCATTTCAACAAACCTTGGTGTGACAATGAATATTGGCGCTGGCGATGAGGCGACTGGCGGTTATAACGGAAAATATAATGGGGTTCCTTGTCCCGAAGCGGTAGGTAATGAAGCTGAAGTTGATTCTGCAAAAGTTAAATGTGTCATCGTTTGGTACTTTAAAAATCCAGGAAAGACCATAAAGCTCTTCTGGAATAAGGCGCTATATTTCTGGTCGCCTTGGTACGGACCTGTAGCTAATGGAACTATGGCAAGAAATCCGTGGCGTGTGAATCATCCGCTCAATGAGACCGTAAAGACCCAATCCGGAGCTGACATGGTTTACGGAAACACAGGAAAATTGATTTCCTGGCTCTGGTTAATCGCGGGCCTCTTCTTCCTGGTCTGGGGTTTTCGTTTCCTCTGGCAGGCTGGTGGCCTGGAACGCCTGTGGGGTACCGCTGCCTTTGCCCTTGTTGTCATCAACTGGCTCAGTTCCATAGCCACTATCGGGGATCATCGCTTCCGTATCCCAACAATGACCTTGAGTCTCGCGCTGCAAGTGATTGGGTTCACCTCACTCTTGATGAACAAGCGTAAGCGGCTAGTGGGTACGGGAACTGAAATCGGATGGCCTGGACTTCATTGGAAGAGAAAGTCAGAACCCGATAATCTGCAGCCCTGAAAAAGCACAGGTAAGGGGGTCTCGCTATGGGGCGTGGCCGTTCAAAGGCAAAGCAGACAAAAGTAGCGCGTGACCTCAAGTATCACTCTCAAGATATCGATGTTGAGAAGCTTGCACGTGAATTACATGGAGAAACCGACAAGACCGGCGAGGATGAAGACTTCGACCCATTTGCAGAAGGCAACTACATCCCTCGACGTTAGGCGCTAAATGCTCGCCACACCGTATGTTGCTTCGCTTCGTATTTATGAACCGCTGGAATCTTTTGATGAATCTGATCGACTCCGCTGGGGAGATATAAATACCGAATTACATACAGGCAAAGAAGAACAACTCAACGCGCTGAAGCGACTCATTCACATGAAACGCCCTTCGATTGGCCTTGATGGAGCTCACATCATTGTTCACAAAGACGCTCGATATGTAGCGCCATGGTCAACAGCTCAGCGTTGTTGGGCTGCACTTAATGAGTTTAAGAGTTCGCTACCAAGTTCAGTTGTACCAATGTTTTTTCCACAAAGTGAGGCACTTGAAGAGTTCGAATTTAGTTTGGAGAACTCTTCCAGATATGCTCACATACTCACTGAAACCTGGATCATTCCTCCGCGATGGTTTGCTCTGTTTTCACCAGAAGAGCGTTTACGTGGCCACAATTCTGATGGTGCGTTTACCATCATGCGAACTGAGATGGCGCTAGCCAAGCAGCGATGTATTGCCACACATCAAGCAGTTCGAAAAGCTTTTGGTCCAGGACCTGTTGAAGAAGAGCTGGTCCAACTTTTGAATTGGTTAAATGTTTTTGATCCACGATCGATTGTGGAATGTGATTATGGCGGACTCGCGATCTACCTTGATCAATCACTAAGAGAGCAAGGTGAATCAGGCTTAGATGCAGATTCTTCAATAGAAGACGTTCACTCATCCATTGAGGGACTTGCAAGCGGCGATGGCGCCCAAGCTGGACGAGGATACGAAAGACTGGTTTCCCGCTGGAGACGGGTCGCCGCTTTTGAACAAGCGATGTAACTCCTTGTCTTATCAACACAAACATTAGATACTTTCACCATATATGGTGCGAATAGGGCATTTCGCCTCGCATCGAAATTAAGGAGGCTCTTCATGTCGAATCTCAATCGACAACATGAAGTGCTACTTACGCCAGCCGAAGTTGCTTCCCTTTTTCGAGTGGATCCCAAGACGGTCACAAGATGGGCAAAAGCTGGAAAACTTACAGCGATTAGAACGCTCGGCGGACATCGTCGTTATCGACAATCAGAAGTTCAAAACCTCCTCAAATCTAATTTAGATAAGAACGTGTGAGATGACAGAAGAAGCGAACAAAGACCCAAAAGAGAAGTTCTTAGAAGCCCTTCAAAAAAAGAAGCAGGCTAATTCGCCGCAGAATCAAGGAAAGTCTGGTGATTCCAAAGTTAAAGGTGGGCAATCTGGCGGCGGCGCGCCCAAGATGTTCCGTCGTAAATCAGGATCAAGTTAAGAACCTTTCCCTCCATGGAGTTTCAGCTTTCAGAATACCTAATTCTCTTTGCCGCATCACTTGTGGTTGTTGGATCTCTGACACCAATTGTTCGGCGGATGGCTATTCGACTTAATGTTGTTGATTCGCCAAGTGAATCCCATAAAACCCATAAACAACCAGTTCCATATCTTGGTGGAGTCGCCATCGTTATCGGCGTATGCGTTGTTACGTTTACCGCAATTCTTCAATCGGAACAGCAAGACGCTCTAGGTCTTGCGAGTACTGTCCTCGTTCCCGCCGTTCTGATTGGAGTTATTGGATTAGTTGACGACATCAAGAAGTTAGAACCCTGGCCTCGGTTTATTGCTCAGAATCTCGTTGGTCTCTCTATTGCAGCAATATTGATACTTACTGACACCTTAGGTAGCCCTTCAGGAAATACTTTCCTGGACTTGTTGATATCTATCTTCTGGATCGTTGGAATCACTAACTCCATCAATTTCTTCGACAACGTCGATGGTGGAGCGTCAGGAACTATTGCAATTTCTTCGTTTTTTCTCTTTCTGTTGGCATTTCAAGGAGGTCAGTTCTCAATCGCAGCCCTCTCTATAGTCTTGGCCGGCGCAACTTTGGGGTTCTTACTCTGGAATCGCCCTCCTGCTCGAATTTACATGGGAGATGCTGGTGCGCTATTTCTGGGCCTTCTGATTGCCACACTTTCCTTGAGATTCGATCCGAATCCAATTTTTCTAAGTGCAAGCTTTTCAATTCCAATTCTGTTACTGGCAATTCCGATCCTTGATACTTCGGTTGCTGTTACATCTCGATTACGACGGGGAATTTCTCCGTTTCAAGGCGGACAAGATCATCTTTCGCATCGTCTCATGCGCTCTGGACTAAATAAGCGACAGGCGGTTTTAAGTCTTTGGCTGATGTCTATTTTCTTTTGTTGCATTGCGGTCGGAATTTCTAATGCTCCATTTACTCTTGAGAGAGTACTTACCGGATTTGGAGCGGCGTTTTGGCTGTTGTTATTTGTGCTCTTTTCGAAGACAAAAAGCGCTTAGAGACATTTGTACTCTGAGAAGATTTCAATTCAAATTCCTGTTCAAACGACGATCCTCATAAATAACTTCATAAAAAACTAGAGTGGCTGGGGACGGGATCGAACCGTCGACCTCACGATTTTCAGTCGCACGCTCGTACCAACTGAGCTACCCAGCCG
>VFFD01000050.1 GCA_018882745.1 Candidatus Nanopelagicaceae bacterium | reverse complement strand
GGAATCTTTTCCTGGCTCCCTCTTGGAGTTATCGCACTTCGAAATGTAGAACGCGTTATCCGTGAAGAGATGGATCGGGCTGGATTTCAAGAAGTTCACTTTCCTGCACTTCTTCCTAAAGATCCTTATGAAAAGACCAATCGCTGGGAGGAATACGGCCCCGCGCTATTTAGATTGCAGGATAGAAAAGGTAGCGATTATTTATTAGGCCCAACCCATGAAGAGATGTTCACCTTGATGGTGAAAGGTGAATACTCCTCATATAAGGATTTACCGCTATCTATCTATCAAATCCAGACGAAATATCGCGATGAAGCTCGCCCGCGCAGTGGCATCATCCGTGGACGAGAATTCGTAATGAAGGATTCTTACTCATTCGATCTTGATGATGCTGGTCTCGAAGTTTCTTACCAAAAACATCGTGATGCATATATCTCAACTTTTAATCGCCTTGGTTTGAAATTCAACATAGTCTCCGCGATGTCGGGAGCTATGGGTGGATCAAAGTCTGAAGAGTTCCTTGCGCCATGCAGTACGGGTGAAGATACCTATGTGCGCTGTCCCAAATGTGGCTATGCCGCGAATGTGGAAGCGATGACCACAAAAGTGGAGAGTAAGGATTTCGGAAATCCTCCTGCAATGGAGATTCTCGATACGCCAGACACTCCGACCATCGACACCTTAGTTGATGTGATGAATTCCAAATATTCAGCGGGCATCTCAGCCGCCGAGACATTGAAGAATGTCTTGCTGATGGCTGATGGCCATCCCATCTCAGTTCTCGTTCCTGGCGATCGCGAAGTTGATTTAAAGCGCGTCGAAGCAAATTTGCCAGGCGTAAAGGACCTTCGTTTATTTGAAGATGCTGACTTTGCGAAACGTCCTGAGCTCGTCAAGGGTTACGTCGGTCCACAAGATGCCAAGAAATTCGGTCTCAAACTTTATGCTGATCCACGTATTCAGATCGGATCACATTGGGTTACTGGTGCAAACCAGAAGAACAAACACATGCGATATGTAACGCATGGACGCGATTTTTCTGTCGACGGTTTTATTGAAGCTGCCGAAGTTCGGGAAGGAGATTCCTGTCCTTCATGTTCCACTGCAGTCATTATTGATCGCGCAGTTGAAATTGGACATATCTTCCAACTCGGTCGCAAGTACGCTGAAGCACTTGAGCTGACTGTGCTTGATAAAGAAGGTAAAGCACGGGTAGTAACAATGGGATCGTATGGAATCGGTGTTTCTCGCGCCGTAGCAGCAATTGTTGAGCAATCTCATGATGAGATCGGAATTGTCTGGCCGGAAGAAATTGCGCCTGCAAAAGTACATATTGTGGCGACAGGCAAAGAAGATGAACCTTTTAACGTTGCAGAAAAGATTGCGCTTGAACTAGAGAACAAAGGCGTCTCGGTGATGCTCGATGATCGTCGCGATTCCAGCCCTGGGGTGAAATTCAAAGATGCCGAACTCATTGGAAATCCATACATCGTTATCGTTGGTAAAGGTCTACAAGAAGGAAAAGTAGAGTTTCGTATCCGCAAGACAGGTGAGAAATCTGAACTTCCTGTTGGTGATGTTGTTGCTCATCTCGTAAAGCTCATCGGCTAACTCTTTACCGTGGAGATCTCCCTCGAAGTAATCATCTTTCTCGTTTTAGCCTCAGGTTTTGCTGGCTTTGTTGATTCGATTGCTGGAGGCGGGGGATTGATTCAACTTCCCTCACTTCTTATCTCTATGCCTAACACTGCACCTTCATTGCTATTAGGCACTAATAAGTTGCCATCTTTTCTGGGAACCCTCGGTGCAACCGCTTCTTACCTAAGGAAAGTTAAGCCTGACTTCAAGTTAGCTTTCGTGATGGCGATACCCGCCTTTATTGGTTCGGGACTTGGTGCAAGTGTTGCAACGAATATTCCTAAGGATGCATTTAAGCCCATCATTCTTTTCATGCTCATCATCGTTGCGGTCTATACCTGGCGAAAAAAGGAGTTAGGTCTCGTTGAAGATTTCCGCTTTGCACGTCGCCACCAAGTTGCAATGGGAGCGATTGCTGGCTTAGTTATTGGTTTTTACGATGGCATCTTTGGACCAGGAACCGGTTCATTCTTGATGTTGATTCTTGTTGCGATTATGGGTTTTGCATTTCTCCAAGCATCTGTCACAGCAAAGATTGTTAATCTCTCGACAAATCTTGGCGCGATCGTAGTCTTTGGAATTAACTCTCAGATCATGTGGATCTTGGGTCTGACGATGGCGATTGGAAATATCACTGGGGGATTTCTTGGAGCGCGCTGGGCGCTTAAAGGAGGTTCAGCCCTCATCAGAAAAGTCTTCCTCGTTGTTACAACGCTTCTCATTCTGCGCTTGGCCTATGACACCTTCCTACGAGGTTAATTTCTCGGGTATCCTTCGCTCCCATAACTAAACAACAACTAAATAAGTAGGTCGAATAATGTCACTTGTAAATAACCTCACTGAATTACTCACCCCTGCAGTTACACGAGCAGGTTTTGTTTTAGAAGAAGTCACTGTCACTCCCGTTGGAAAACGTCGCTTAATAGCTGTTGTTGTGGATTGTGAAGATCGAAATCCATCACTTGATGAAGTAACAGTTGTGTCGAAGGAAGTTTCTGCAATTCTTGATAACTACACGCAAATGGGCGAGATGCCTTTTACTCTCGAAGTTACAACTCCAGGAATCGATCGCCCATTAACTTTAGGACGCCATTGGAAGAAAAACATCGGCCGTCTGGTGAAAATCACTCCAAAAACAGGAGAGAAGTACATCGGAAGAATTGCCTCAGTCAAAGATAACGCTGTCACAATTGAAATTAAGGGCAAAGAGAGCGAGATCTCTTTTGCGGAGATCTCCCGCGCCCAGATTGAAGTGGAATTCAATCGTAAGGAAGTGAAGTAGCGATGAACGTAGATATGAAAGTTCTAGAAGCTCTCACGATCGATCGCGATATACCGCTTGATCGACTTATTACTGCAATTGAGATTGCAGTAAAGACTGCGTATAACGAGATGGAAGGCGCTAAACCTTTTGCTCATGCAAAACTGGATCGAGTTACTGGCGAGATCAAGATTCTTATTCCGGTATTTGGGCCAGATGGAGAGAAGATCGATGAGGTCACAGATGAGCCAGCTGGATTCTCTCGAATCGCTTCATCGACAGCGCGCAAAATAATCAAAGAGAAGATGCGCGAATCAAAAGATCTTGAAATTGTTGGTGAGTTCAGCGCATCGGTCGGGGACATTGTCTCCGGCGTTATCCAACAAGGTCGAGATCACCGTATGGTTTACATTGATTTAGGTCGCGTCGAAGGAAAGATTCCACCTCACGAACAAGTTCCAGGTGAGATTTACAATCATGGCGATCGCATCAAATGCTTCGTCGTTGAAGTGAAACAGGGCCAGAAAGGTCCTGAAGTTCTTCTCTCGCGGAGCCATCCTGCGTTAGTGAAACAACTTTTTGCTCTTGAAGTTCCAGAAATAAGAGATCGCGTTGTTGAAATCATGGGAGTTGCGCGCGAAGCAGGACATCGCACCAAGATTGCAGTCCGAGCTCACCGCGCTGGCGTGAGCCCTAAAGGCGCTCTCATTGGTCCGATGGGAGCGCGCGCACGTGCCGTCATGGACGAACTACATGGTGAGAAGATAGATATTGTTGATTGGTCGGAAGATCCTGCAGAGTATGTTGGAAATGCACTGGCTCCTGCTCGAGTTTCTAAAGTTGAAGTTGTAAATATCGATACGAGATCTGCAAAAGTTGTTGTGCCTGACTACCAACTTTCTTTAGCAATTGGTAAGGATGGCCAGAACGCTCGCCTTGCCGCTCGCCTCACGGGTTGGCGCATCGACATACATTCTGATGGCGCTCCAGCAGCAGGCGAGGCCCCTGAAGTTTCGTGAATTAAGACCCCTAGAGGTATGGTTGCGGAGTGAGGATTTACCTCACAAAGTTAGAAGCGAAAGCTAGGTCTAAGGCAATGGCACTCAAATGAGCACTACACAATCATGAGTAGGTCAATTTAGGCTTCGCGTTTTATAAGTAAACGTGGGGCCACAAAAGGAGAAAAGTGGCAAAGGTCCGCGTTTACGAATTAGCAAAAGATGTTGGAATGGATAGCAAGGATGTCCTTGCAAAACTCCAAGAGATGGGCGAGTTTGTTCGCTCTGCATCTTCAACAGTTGAACCACCAGTCGTTCGAAAATTCCTAGAAAAATTCCCACCAGTAGCAAAACCTGCCTCTGAAGAGAAGCCTGCAAAGAAGGCTCCAGCAAAGAAGGCAGCTGCGAAGAAAGCTCCCGCAGAAACTGCAGTTGAGTCACCTGTGATTCCTGAAACTCCGGTTGCTCCTCCCGTTTCAAAACCTACGACTCCACCTGTCACTCAAGTTCCACAAACTCCGCCAGCTCGACCCACAAATATTCCTTCTCCAATTCCACAACGTCCTGGAAATAATCCATTTGGCTCACCAAATGCGCCACGTCCACCGCGCCCACAAGCGCGTCCTGGAAATAATCCATTTGGAACATCCGGTGGTCCACGTCCACCAAGACCACAAGGCGCGGGTGGCGCGCCATCGCGTCCGGGCGCACCGCGCGGTGGAAATATGACAGGACCACGCCCTGGTTCGGTTCGTCCAGGTTTTGCAGCGCGACCACAACAACGTCCTGATGGTTCACAACGACCACAAGGTGGTCAAGGTGGCGGAAGATTTGGTGGCGCACCATCATCATCTCCATATCGCACACAAGGTGGACCACAACGTCCCGGCGGCGCTGGTGGAAAACCAGGTGGTGGTGGATTTGCTCCCGGTAGACCAGGACAACGTCCCGGCGGCGCTGGTGGAGCATTTGGAAAAAATGCTGGCAAGAAAAAGAATTACAAGAGTAAGAAAACACGTCGCGAAGAGATCGACAATATGCAAGCCCCCACACTTGGTGGCGCTGTTGTCCCACGCGGCGATGGAAATACTCCAATTAAGTTACGTCGCGGCGCATCACTCGCGGATTTCGCTGAAAAAATCGGTGCAGATCCCGCAGCGTTGGTCTCTGTTCTCTTCCATCTAGGAGAAATGGTTACTGCGACACAATCCGTTGATGAAGACACACTTCATGTTCTTGGTGGCGAATTTGGTTACAAGATCACAGTCGTTTCGCCAGAAGATGAAGATCGTGAAATCTTGGAAGAGTTTGATATCAACCTCGAGCAGGAATTATCTGAGGTTAATCCGGATGAATTAAGCATTCGCCCACCAGTTGTCACAGTTATGGGCCACGTTGATCACGGTAAAACTCGCTTACTTGATGCAATTCGCCAGACCGAAGTTGTTAAAGGTGAAGCAGGCGGAATCACTCAGCACATTGGCGCCTATCAAATTCACCATGATCATGATGGCATCAACCGCGCAATCACCTTTATTGATACCCCAGGCCACGAAGCCTTCACCGCTATGCGTGCCCGTGGTGCCAAGGTCACTGATATCGCTGTTCTCGTTGTTGCGGCTGATGATGGCGTGATGCCACAAACTATTGAAGCGCTCAACCATGCTCAGGCTGCCAGCGTTCCCATTGTTGTTGCGGTAAACAAAGTTGATAAAGAAGGAGCAAACCCTGCCAAGATTCGTCAGCAACTTACTGAGTACAACTTGGTCGCTGAAGAATATGGTGGAGATACGCTCTTCGTTGATGTCTCCGCTACAAAGGGAACAGGTATTGATCAACTTGTTGAATCAATTCTTCTCACTGCAGATGCTGCAATTGATCTTCGTGCGATTCATGATGATGATGCGCGTGGTGTTGCAATCGAAGCTCACCTCGATCGCGGTCGTGGACCGGTAGCAACAGTTCTTGTCCAACGTGGAACTCTCAGCGTTGGTGATGCGATTGTCGCGGGAAGTGCTTTTGGTCGTGTGCGCGCGATGATGGATGAGTTTGGACATGCGGTGGAAATCGCTGGTCCATCACGTCCAGTCCAAGTACTTGGTTTCACATCTGTTCCAAGCGCTGGAGATAGTTTCATCGTTGCTCCTGATGACCGCACTGCTCGCCAAATCGCAGAGAAACGTCAAGCAGGAGAGCGCCATGCTGCACTTGCAAAGGCGCGTAAGAAAGTTTCCCTGGAAGACTTCCTCGAGAAATCTAAGGTCACCACACTTAATCTCATCTTGAAGGGTGACGTGAGCGGATCAGTCGAAGCGCTCGAAGATGCTCTCATTCAACTCGATGTCGGAACCGAAGTAGATCTCCGCGTTATTCACCGTGGCGTCGGCGCTATCACTAAGAGCGATGTCACGTTAGCGTCTGCATCAGGAGCTGTGATTGTCGGCTTCAACGTCAAACCTGAAGCGCACACAGCAATCTTTGCTGATGAAGAAGGCGTTGAAGTTCGCTTCTATTCGGTGATCTATAAAGCAATTGAAGAGATCGAAGCAGCTCTCAAGGGACTTCTCAAACCTGAATTCGAAGAAGCCACAATCGGAACTGCTGAAGTTCGTGAAATCTTCAAGTCCAGCAAGTTCGGAACTATCGCAGGTTCGATGGTCTCCACTGGAATCATTAAGCGCAATGCAAAGGTCCGCGTTCTTCGTGATGGAGTTGTCGTAGGTGACAACCTCACCGTTGAATCGCTGAAGCGCTTTAAAGATGATGCCACTGAAGTCCGCGAAGGTTTTGAGTGCGGTATCGGTGTTGGATCCTTCAAAGATCTCCGGATTGGAGATGTCTTCGAAGTATTCGAGATGCGAGAGAAGAAGCGGGCATAAATCATGGGAAAGTCGCACCGCGCAGCAAAGGTTGCCGATCGCATCAAGGTCGTCATTGCTTCTGCGCTCGAATCTAAAGTCAAAGACCCGCGCCTGGGTTTTGTGACGATTACTGATGTGCGAGTGACTGGTGATTTACAACAAGCTTCGATTTTCTACACGGTTCTTGGCGATGACGAAGCTCGCGAAAACTCTGCAAAAGCCCTCGAAAGTGCAAAAGGGTTGTTACGTACTGAAGTAGGTCGCGAACTTGGAACACGTATCACTCCATCTTTAGCTTTCTTTGCTGATGCGCTATCTGAAACGGCACGCAATTTTGAGGATCTTCTTGATCAGGTTCGTAAGCATGATGAAGAGATTGCTCATCTCCGTGATACCGCCCAACCCATTAGCGGTTCAGATCCCTATCGAGCACCTCGTATCCGCGAAACAGAATGACGGTAAATCACGGGTTTGTCGTTATTGATAAACCCTCAGGTATCACAAGCCATGATGTTGTTGCCCAGCTTCGCAAGAAGCTCGGTACGAAGCGCGTAGGGCATGCAGGAACTCTTGATCCGATGGCAACCGGAGTGCTTGTGCTTGGAATAAATAACGCCACTAAGTTTCTCCAATACATCACCGATGGCAAGAAGCGTTATCTTGCAACAATTCGACTAGGACAAAGTACGTCGACCGATGACAGAGAAGGCCATGTCCTCTCAACTAGCGACACTTCAAAGGTATCTGAAGGTGAGATACGAGATTTACTCGCCAAACAAGTCGGAACCATCATGCAAGTCCCAAGTAAAGTTTCAGCAATCAAGATTGGTGGCGAGCGCGCATATGATTTGGTGCGCCAAGGAAAAGAAGTTGATATCCCGGCTCGCGAAGTCACAATTCATTCACTAGCGATTCTTGGAATAAGACATGAAGATTTCATCGATGTCGATATTGATGTGGAGTGTTCCGCAGGTACTTACATCCGTTCGATTGCACGCGATCTAGGAGAGTTCTTGGGAGTTGGAGGTCATCTCATATCTTTAAGGCGAACAGAGGTCTCACCATTTACTCTCGCCGATTGCAGCGCTATTGATAGCCCTGAAGTTCGTCCGCTGGCAGAAAGTATTGCTGCAGTGATGCCAATCCGTCATATCGATCTACAAGAAATGCAAGAACTCTCTTTTGGTCGATCTCTCACAAAATCAGAGTTTTCGGGAGTAGGAGTTGCGATTGGACCGAATGGTGATGCGGTAGCAATTCTCGAGAATCGAGAGTACGGCGCCCAACCACTAACAGTTTTCAATTCATGAAAGAATGTGCGCACGATGAGATTTATTACTGACATAACATGGCATGGAGCGCCGATACATGGCGCAGCCGTTGCTATCGGGATTTTTGACGGCGTCCATCAAGGCCACCAAGCGATACTTAATGAAGGAGTTAAGGCCGGACTTCCAGTCATTGCCGTAACTTTCGATCCACATCCCACCGCAGTTTTTGCTCCCGATCGCACCCCTACCAAGTTATTGACCATCAAGAATCGCGTCCATCAACTAGCAACTCACGGAGCATCTACCGTTGCGGTCATAAAGTTCTCTGAAGAGTTCTCCAAGCTATCGCCTCAAGAATTTATCGACCAAGTTCTTGTTCCAGTCTTTGAACCACAAATCGTTATTGTCGGAGAGAATTTCACTTTCGGAGCAAAAGCTGCTGGGAATGTGAAATTCTTAGCAGAGAACGCTCCTTTTAAGGTTAAGGCAATGCCACTTCAAACCCAGGGTGACATCACGGTTTCTTCAACTCGAATTCGCGAAGCAATTCGCGCCGGAAATATTGAAATCGCAAATCAACTTCTGACTCGTCCACATCAACTCGTGGGACCTGTAATACATGGTGAAAAGCGCGGTAGAACTATTGGCTATCCGACTGCAAATATTGGTTTGGGAGCCGATGCCACAATTCCATCAGATGGTGTTTACGCTGGCTGGTTAAGCGTCGGAAACCACAAGTGGCCTGCTGCAATATCAATCGGAACGAATCCAACTTTTGATGGCGCTCGTGGCCGACAAGTTGAAGCATATGCACTCGATCGTGATGATTTAGATTTATATGATCAAGAGGCAACAGTTGAATTTGGCTGGAGATTACGAGACACCATCAAATTCAGTGGCCTCGATGATCTATTGGTTCAGATGAAGATTGATTGCGATGAAGCTCGGAAATTGACTCATTCTCACGCGTGATTTCCTCTCGATTTTAGATATATAAGGCCCGCTGGTAGATTTCACCCCTCAAGCGAGAAAGCGTGCGCTCGTG
>VFFD01000006.1 GCA_018882745.1 Candidatus Nanopelagicaceae bacterium | reverse complement strand
GGGTATCGCGGTGAATTACAGATCATCATCATTAATCACGACCTGCGCGAGAGTTTTCACATCAAGCGGGGAGATCGCATCGCTCAACTAGTATTCCAACGCGTCGAGCGAGCAGAGTTCATCGAAGTCGAGGAGCTTCCAGGCTCTGGTCGTGGTGCCGGTGGATTTGGAT
Organism: Candidatus Nanopelagicaceae bacterium; assembly: GCA_018882745.1. Taxonomy (GTDB): domain Bacteria; phylum Actinomycetota; class Actinomycetes; order Nanopelagicales; family Nanopelagicaceae; genus MAG-120802. The sequence goes on along the minus strand of VFFD01000006.1, from coordinate 36,216 downwards.
CAACGGGGAGAGCATGAGTCACGAAGAAGATAAAGCAAAGATTGTTGCTGCCATGGGTGGCAAAAAGGGTTTGATAGATTCAGGTTTACCGGCGTTAGTTTTTCTTATTGTATTTAACGTCACCAAGGACGTTAGGCAATCATCATATGCAGCCTTAGGTTTATCGCTAGCACTCACTGCACTTCGTTTAGCGCGAAAAGAGACTATCCAACACGCGATTTCTGGCGTTGTGGGAGTTGCAATTTGCGCCTGGTTATCGAATCGAAGCGGAAAAGCTGAAGATTTTTATTTGCCTGGGCTATGGACCAACGCCATTTACGGCGCGGCTTATTTGGTTTCGATTCTCGTGCGGTGGCCTGTTATTGGTTTAATCATTGGTCCACTACTTGAAGAAAACCTACGCTGGCGCAAAGATCCCGCTCGTACAAAGGTATACATCAAAGCAACATGGCTATGGGTTGGAATGTTCACCGTGAGGCTACTCATTCAGTATCCGCTTTATATCTCAGGAAATGTCAATGCTCTTGGCACCGCTCGCCTCATCATGGGCTATCCGCTTTTTATTGCAACAGCATGGGCGACCTGGATTGTGATTAAGAGTGGACCAAAACTGCGAGATGACTTAAGAGCAGTTAACTAACTTCTAGTTTGAAACGAAGCAGCCCTTTAGTAACTCTTCTGCCCTAGCACTGGCTACAAAAATCAATTCATCCCCTGCTGAAAAGACATCGTGAGCCGATGGTGAAATGACATGGCCATCACGAATGATTGCAGCAAGCGAGGCATCATCTGGAAGTTGGACTTCAGCAACCGATTTTCCTATACAAATAGAGTCATCCGGAAGAGTCAGCTCAACAAGGTTAGCTTCGCCAGCTTTAAGTGAAAATAAACGCACGACATCGCCGACGGAAACTGCTTCTTCAACAAGAGCTGCGATGATTCGAGGTGTTGAAACTGCAACATCGACGCCCCACGATGAATCAAAGAGCCACTCATTCTTGGGATGATTTACGCGTGCAACAACGCGGGGAACTCCATACTCTGTTTTCGCTAACAATGAGGAAACCAGATTCACTTTGTCATCGCCGGTTGCTGCGACCATTACTTGGCAGGTATCGAGCTTTGCCTTATCCAAAGCACTAATTTCGCAGGCATCAGCAAGAAGCCACTCGGCAGAGGGAACGCTCTCCATCTTGAGAGCTTTTGGATTCTTATCGATCAGGAGAACATGATGGCCATTGGAGATGAGCTCGCGCGCAATTGCTCGACCAGCATTTCCTGCCCCTGCGATTGCAATTCTCATTAGTTGCCACCCGGCGCTTCTGCTAAGGAATTCTCTGTTGCAGTGAGATTGTGATCCTCCACCATTACATGCACAACGTCGCCCTCTTGCAAGACAGTGTGGTCGTTTGGAATAAGCCCTTCGCCTAATCGGGTAATGAATGCGACTCGCGCATCGGTGTGCTGCTCGATCAGCGAAACAGGTTTACCAAACCACTCACGATGAAGTGGAACCTCTGCGAGCTGAACTTTGCCTGATGCATCTTGCCATTCGGAGCGAGACCCTTGAGGGAGTATGCGACGCATGATTTGGTCGGTAGTCCATAACACAGTTGCAACAGTAGGAATTCCCAGGCGCTGATAGATCTCAGCACGCGCAGGATCATAAATTCGTGCAACGACGCTCGCCACTCCATATGTCTCACGTGCAACGCGGGCTGCGAGAATATTTGAATTGTCACCATTGGAAACAGCGGCGAATGCATCGGCTTTCTCGATGCCTGCTTCAAGAAGAGTATCTCGATCAAATCCAACTCCAGCCACGGTCAAACCGTTGAAGTCTGCTCCAAGGCGGCGGAAAGCTTCTCGATCTTGGTCGATTACTGCGACTGAGTGTCCGAGTGCTTGGAAATCTTTAGCAAGGGTAGATCCGACGCGGCCACAACCCATAATCACTACATGCACAAAAGGAGAATTTACACCTTTAGGCTACATACTCTGTAATCCACGCTAAGGATTGCGGTGGAATCCACCATGAAAGCGGCATGAGGAGTGATGATGCAAAGCGGCGAGCGCGTCGAAGTTGATGTCACTGCGATTGCGCATGGCGGACATTGTGTTGCGCGTCATGATGGGCAGGTAATTTTCGTACGTTATGCAATTCCAGGCGAGAGAGTTGTTGTTGAGATTACTGATGTATCAAAGTCATTTGCTCGCGGAAATTGTGTCGAAGTCATCACGGCATCACCGCATCGCATTACCCCTCCGTGTAAATATGCTCATGTTGGAGGTTGTGGTGGTTGCGATTTCCAGCACATCGAGGTCTCTCATCAAAGAACGTTGAAAGCTCTTATCATCAAGGAACAGTTCCAGCGCTTAGCAAAAGAGGAAGTTGAAGTAGTTGTTGAGGAGGTTTCTCCCACACTTCACTGGCGAAATCGAATGGAGTTTTCGGTCTCCGAAGGTGGAAAGCTTGGGCTTTTTGCTGCTCGAAGTTCCAAGATTGTAGAAATAGAACGGTGTCTCATTGCTAGCGAAGCAATTGATATTTCAGAGATCAATCAGCGCAAGTTGCCTAAAGGTAAGAGGGTTGATGTTGCCATCACTTCTCGCGGTGAAAAGGAAGTTGTAATTGAGGGTCGTGAAAATCACTCGCTGATTCATGAAGACGTTGCTGGCTTCACTTTTTCGCTCAACCCAATTTCATTCTGGCAGAGTCATAAGCAGGCGGCCGAATTGCTCTCGAAGGTTGTCAAAGAGTTTGCACAGGTTAAAAGTGGTGATCATGTCTTTGATCTGTATGGAGGTGCAGGGCTATTCGTTGCCGCGCTCCTACCCGACATTGGCCCCGGGGGTCGCATCACGCTGATTGAGTCTGATGACAACGCAGTGACCGATGCAAAGCGGAATTTCGCAACTGAAGATCGAATTGAAGTAGTTCAAGGAAAAGTCGAACGCTCGCTTCAGAAATATGTCGCGGCGAATGTCGTTGTTCTTGATCCGCCGAGATCAGGCGCTGGTGCATCCGTTATTGATTCTGTTGTCGCGCTCAAGCCTCGAAGCATTGTGTATGTTGCCTGCGATCCGGCTGCCTTAGCGCGTGATACTGCCTATCTACGGGATCGTGGCTTCGCATTAGAGAAGATTCGAGCTTTCGACCTCTTTCCTATGACGGCTCATATGGAGTGTGTGGCGCGTTTCATGCCAGCGTAGGAATTTTGCGCAAGCGGTGCTGGCCAGAGAGAAATCGCTTCAAGTTAGTATTCGCCCATGAGTAAAAACTCCTTTGGCGCGCGTACCTCACTCGAAGTTTCCGGTAAGAGCTACGAAATCTTTGACATCACAAAACTTCCATCCGCAGCAACTCTTCCATTTTCACTCAAGATTCTTCTCGAGAACTTACTGCGAACCGAAGATGGTGCCAACATCACCGCAAAGCAGATTGAAGCACTTGCTTCCTGGAACCCAGATTCTCAACCAGATACCGAAATTCAATTCACCCCGGCGCGTGTCATAATGCAGGACTTCACAGGCGTGCCTTGTGTAGTTGATTTAGCAACAATGCGCGAAGCAATCGCTGAACTTGGTGGAGATCCCAGCCGTGTTAATCCACTCGCTCCGGCAGAACTTGTTATTGATCACTCGGTCATTGCAGATACATATGGAACGAAGGATTCTTTCCAACAGAACGTAGATATTGAATATGAGAGAAATCAGGAGCGCTATAGATTCCTTCGTTGGGGCCAGAGCGCGTTTGATGAATTCAAAGTGGTTCCACCTGGAACTGGAATCGTCCACCAAGTGAATATTGAATATCTCGCTCGTGTCGTCATGGTGCGTAGCGTTAACGGTGTTGAGCGCGCTTATCCAGACACTGTTGTAGGAACTGATTCCCACACGACTATGGTGAATGGACTTGGAGTCCTCGGTTGGGGAGTAGGCGGAATCGAGGCTGAAGCTGCGCTGCTTGGCCAGCCCGTCTCGATGCTGATACCGCGCGTGGTTGGATTCAAACTCAAAGGTTCACTTCCAGTTGGAACTACTGCAACTGATCTCGTTCTTACAATCACAGAGATGCTCCGCAAGCATGGAGTAGTTGGCAAGTTTGTGGAATTTTATGGACCTGGCGTCAGTGCGCTTCCGATGGCGAATCGCGCAACGATTGGAAATATGTCGCCTGAATATGGTTCGACTGTAGCGATATTTCCTATTGATGACGAGACGATCAAATACCTTGAATTAACTGGAAGGACAGCTGAACAACTTGCCTTGGTTGAGAGTTATTCAAAGCGCCAAGGTATTTGGCATGACCCCAATGCAACTCCGCGTTTCTCCGAGCATCTTGAATTAGATCTTGCATCTGTAGTTCCATCAATCGCTGGACCTAAGCGTCCACAAGATCGCGTCTCCTTGAGTGACGCAAAGGCTGCCTTTGCCAAAAGTGTTCCTACTTATCTTTCGGATAAGAGTGCGCGCACTCCCGTTGATGTCACAGTGAATTCGCGAGCTGGCTCGGTCACAAATGGTTCTGTTGTAATTGCCTCGATCACTTCATGTACCAATACTTCAAATCCGAGCGTCATGATTGGCGCAGGTTTATTGGCGAAGAAAGCAGTGGAGAAGGGTTTACAGAGCAAGCCGTGGGTTAAGACCACACTCGCTCCTGGTTCCAAAGTCGTAACGAACTACTATGAAAAGTCAGGGCTAACGCCATACCTCGAAAGGCTTGGCTTCAATCTCGTTGGTTATGGTTGCGTGACATGTATTGGAAACTCTGGTCCGCTCCCAGTCGAGGTAAGTAAAGCGGTCAATGAGAATGATTTAGCGGTAGCAGCTGTGTTATCGGGAAACCGTAACTTTGAAGGCCGTATCAGCCCTGATGTGAAGATGAACTATCTGGCTTCACCTCCATTAGTTGTTGCATATTCAATCGCCGGTTCTATGGATCATGATTTCGATAAGGATCCACTTGGCAAGGATGCGCAAGGAAATGATGTCTTCCTCAAAGATATCTGGCCTAGCCCTTCTGAGATCCAAGCTGTAATTGATGGAGTGGTTTCCTCTGAAATGTTCAAGAAGGATTATTCAAGTGTTTTTGCCGGCGATCATCGCTGGACTTCACTTGCTACGCCTACTGGAAAAGTTTTCGAGTGGGATGCAAAGTCAACGTATGTACGTAAGCCACCATATTTTGAAGGAATGCCGCGTAATCCAGTTCCGGTCACAGATATCAAAGGCGCTCGGGTGCTAGCAAAACTCGGTGATTCGGTAACAACAGATCACATCTCGCCTGCGGGATCCATAAAAGCGGACTCGCCAGCAGGTAAATATCTCGCTGAGAATGGTGTTGCTAAAGCTGATTTCAATTCATATGGTTCGCGCCGCGGAAATCATGAAGTGATGATTAGAGGTACATTCGCGAACATTCGATTGAAGAATCTTCTCCTTAACGGCGTTGAAGGTGGTTTTACAAGAAACTTCCTCAACAATGGTGAACAAAGCACAATCTATGAAGCTTCGATGGCCTATCAAGCAGCGAAAATTCCATTGGTGATTCTGGCTGGAAAAGAATATGGCTCAGGTTCATCGCGCGATTGGGCTGCAAAAGGAACGGCGCTACTCGGAGTTAAAGCAGTTATTGCAGAATCTTTTGAGCGCATCCATCGATCAAATCTGATTGGAATGGGGGTTCTTCCACTTCAATTTAATGATGGCGAGAACTCTGAGTCACTTGGCCTTACTGGCGAAGAGACGTTCTCCATCGAGGGTGTTACAGCTCTCAATGAGGGCGGAATCCCCGCTAGCGTAAAGGTGACTGCGGGAGATAAGAGTTTTACTGCGAAGGTACGTATCGATACCCCAGGTGAGGCGGATTACTACCGCCATGGCGGGATCATGCAGTACGTCTTGCGCTCTCTTATTTCTTAGTTCGCCGATACCATTACAACATGAAGTATCTGCCACGCATAAAATCGCCGAGCGATTTGGCGCGCCTCAATCTGGCAGAACTCGAAGAGCTCTCACAAGAGATCAGAAGTTTCCTTATTGAGAAAGTCTCTAAATCTGGCGGCCACCTTGGACCAAATTTAGGAATTGTTGAGTTAACAATCGCCATTCACCGAGTCTTTGAATCACCACGTGATGTCGTGGTCTTTGATACTGGACACCAAAGTTATGTCCATAAGATTCTTACCGGTCGCGCGGATGGTTTTGAGAAGCTCCGCCAACGAGGCGGCATCGCTGGCTATCCAAACCGAGGCGAGAGCGCACATGATGTGATTGAGAATTCACATGCTTCGACCGCTCTTTCTTGGGCAGATGGAATCGCTCGTGGTTTCATGATTCAAGGCGAAACAGAGCGCACCGTAGTTGCCGTTGTCGGCGATGGGTCGCTCACGGGCGGAATGGCGTGGGAAGCGCTCAATAACATCGCGGCCTCAGAGAACTTGCGCCTAGTGATTGTTGTTAATGACAATGAACGTTCCTATTCGCCAACGATTGGCGGCGTTGCCACGTATCTTTCGACGCTTCGAGCAACAAAGGGTTACGAAAAATTCTTGGATTGGGGCAAAGGTGTTCTGGAGAGAACCCCAGTCGTGGGTCAACCGATTTATGAAACTTTGCACGGCATGAAGAAAGGCATCAAAGATATCGTCGCTCCGCAAGGCATGTTTGAAGATTTAGGTTTGAAGTATCTAGGGCCAGTTGATGGCCATGACATCACTGCTCTTGAGAAAGCTTTATTGCAGGCGAAGAAATTTGAAGGCCCAGTTTTAGTGCATGCCATCACTGAAAAAGGTCGTGGTCACGCGCCGGCCATTCAAGATGAAGCTGAGAAATTTCATGCTGTTGGCGTTGTCGATCCAGAAACGGGAGAGCCACTCAGCAAAGGTGGCCCGTCATGGACCAATATCTTCTCTGAATCTCTCGTGGAAATTGGCCGAGAGCGTAAAGATGTAGTGGCGATAACAGCTGCGATGCTAGGTCCCACAGGGCTCGATAAATTCCAAAGAGAATTCCCAGAGCGCACCTTTGATGTAGGAATCGCAGAACAACATGCCACAACATCGGCAGCAGGTATGGCTTATACGGGTCTGCATCCTGTCGTCGCCGTGTACTCAACATTTTTGAATCGTGCCTTTGATCAATTACTACTTGATGTTGCGCTCCACAAAGCTGGAGTTACTTTTATTCTTGATCGAGCAGGCATAACGGGAGATGACGGTCCTTCACACCACGGTATTTGGGATCTTGCTCTTACCGGAATCATTCCAACCGCACATGTAGCAGCGCCGCGTGATGGCGTGAGGTTGCGCGAGTTACTACGTGAGTGCATCGCGATCTCTGATGCGCCTTCAATCCTCCGCTTTCCTAAGGGCGCAGTTGCAAAAGAAATTCCTGCCTTCGAACGGAGAGAAGGCGTTGACATTCTCTATCGGGGTGAGAGCGCAGATGTTCTATTGGTAAGCATTGGTGCTATGGCAGCTGTCGCGGTTGATGCTGCTGCCCAGGCTTATCGCGAGGGAGTAGGCGTTACTGTCATCGATCCGCGTTGGGTAAAACCATTACCTGCAGCGTCTCTCATAGCTCTAGCGAGACGATACAAGCGAGTTGTGGTGTTAGAAGATGGAATCAAGCATGGCGGCATCGCCAGCACTATCTCGGAAATTTTCCGCGAGAATAGTTTAGAGATTCCACTTCATTCCATCGGCGTTCCATTAGAGTTCATCGAACATTCCAAGCGTCAAGAAATCTTGGAAGATTTAGGAATTACCGTCCAAAACGTTACGCGTCAGCTTGTGGGCTGGGCATCAGATGGAGTTAAGCAGGAAGCGATGCAACTCCATGCGGATGAAACCGCTGACCGCAAACCGCTTCACTAATTCCTTCTCGATCCAAGTAAGGCAAGATTCCGCCGAGATGCATCGGCCATCCCGCACCAAGCAACATACATAGATCAATTTCGGCTGGAGTTGCCACAACGCCCTCAACAAGCATCATGCGCGCTTCTTCGGCGAGCGCCTTCAGTGCACGCATACGTACTTCATCAGAAGTCGAAGTCTTTGTACCTTTTTCAATAAGTGCGACTGCTTCAGGGTTAGGTACTAATTTTCCAGATTCATCTTTAACATAGAAAGTCTTAACGCTTTGATCAACGAGTCGTTGGACGGTGGGGGAGACTCGGTATCGCGGACCGAGGTTTGCGTTAAGAGTCTTGGAGACATGTAGCGCAACACCAGGTCCAACAAGCCCAAAGAGTTCAAATGGCGACATTGGGAAGCCAAGCGGACGAAGTGCATTGTCGGCAACATCGGCAGGTGTGCCCTCATCCATTGCATCGGTTACTTCACCCATGAATCGAGTCAAGAGACGATTGACCACAAAGCCAGGTGCATCCTTGCAGATAATCATGGTCTTCTTCAGTTCTTTACCAACATTAATTGCCGTAGCAGTTGTTGCATCATCAGTCTTGGAGGTACGCGCTACCTCAAGAAGTGGCATGACAGCAACCGGATTGAAGAAGTGGAATCCAACAACCCGCTCTGGATTCTTTAGCCCTTCGCCCATTTTCTCCACCGAAAGAGAAGAAGTGTTTGTGGCGAGAATACATTCAGGAGAGATAATCGCTTCGAGATCTTTAAAGAGCTTCTGCTTGATGGAGAGTTCTTCAAAAACGGCTTCAATAATAAAATCTGCGCCAGCGAATACCGATTGATCGACAGAACCTGTGACAAGGAGTGAAAGTCGGCGACCAGCTTCTTCGTTAAGTCGCTTCTTCTCCACTAACTTGGCAATTTCAGCGTGCACCCATGCCACACCTTTTTCAACACGGGCCTGATCAAGATCTGTCATCACGACAGGAACTTTGAGATTACGGACCATAAGGAGTGCAAGTTGTGAGGCCATAAGTCCGGCGCCAACGATTCCTACTTTGGTTACTTTGCGCGCAAGAGCTGGCTTTGGTGCACCTTCGACCTTCTTGCGCTTCTTCTGAATCAAATTGAATGCATAGAGCGATGCACGGAGCGGATTTCCCATCACAAGATTTGCCAGGATTTCATCTTCCGCATCAAAACCTTGATCGAGAGTATTGGTACGCGCTGCATAAATGAGTTCAAGAGCGCGACGGGGAGCTTCGATATCTGCGCCACCATACTTCTTGGCGATAGCCGCTTTTCCGGTGGCAATTGCCTTATCCCATGAGGCAACATCGCTGGTGTAATCCTGTCGCTCAATTTTTTCTTTGCCGGAGATGATGCGAGCGGCGAAAGCAACTGATTTCTCGAGGAAATCGGCAGGTTCATAGACCGCATCAATCACACCAAGAGCATGTGCATCTTTTGCTTTCATCATGGTGTTGTTATTCAAAGCGTTAAGGATGATGACTTGAACTGCCCTTTCTGGGCCAATGAGTTTGGGAAGAATTGTGGCTCCACCCCAACCAGGAACGATTCCAAGGAAGCATTCTGGAAGCGCGGTCATCGCAGTTGATGCCATCGTTCGATAATTGCAATGTAATCCAACTTCTAGTCCGCCACCCAGCGCCAATCCATTAATGAAGGCAAAGGTTGTTTTCTTACTACGACCGAGTCTTTTGAAAATATCATGGCCAAGTTTTCCAATCGCAAGCGACTGGCTCTTCTCAGTCACGAAAGGAAGACCAGATAAATCGGCACCCGCTGCAAAGATGAATGGCTTACCAGTAATAGCAATTGCCACCGCTGAAGAATTTTCAGCTTGAGTTATTGCATTATCAAGTTCTTGCAGAGACTTAGGGCCGAGGGTATTCGGACGTGTGTGATCAAGACCGTTATCAATAGTGATGAGCGCTAGAGTTCCTATCGCGCCAAAAGCTGATAGATCAATCTCACGGACAAATGCTTTAGTAACGACTTCTTCGGGCGCGCCAGCAGGGGTTGTAATGTCAGACATGAGTTATGCCGCCTTACCGTTGTAGTGAGGGTTCTCCCAGATGACTGTGCCACCCATGCCAAGTCCAATACACATTGTGGTGATTCCGTATCGGACATCGGGACGCTCTTTAAATCCTTCTGCCAAATTAAGCATCAAACGGATTCCGGAGGAGGCAAGCGGATGTCCTACCGCAATTGCGCCGCCATAAATATTGACGCGAGGATCATCATCAGCAATTCCAAAGTAATCCAAGAATGAGAGAACTTGAATTGCGAAAGCTTCATTGATTTCAAAGAGGCCAATATCGCTAATGGAAAGGCCAGATTTTTCTAACGCCTTGAGCGTTGAGGGAACAGGTCCATAGCCCATGATTTCTGGTTCAACTCCAGCGAACGCAAAAGTGACAAGTTTTGCTTTGGGAGCTAATCCGAGCTCTTTCGCCTTCTTCTCACTAGCGAGGAGAGCAGCAGTGGCGCCATCATTGAGGCCTGCTGCATTTCCAGCAGTAACACGTCCTGCAGGTCGGAATGGAGTTTTCAAAGCGGCGAGCGCTTCAATAGTTGTGCCGGGACGAGGTGGTTCATCAACTGTTGCAACGCCCCATCCTTGTTCAGCAGAGCGCACTGCAACTGGAATCAAATTTGGTTGAATCTTTCCGGATGCATATGCAGCTGCTGTTTTCTGTTGTGAAGCCAGGGCATATTTATCTGCACGTTCTTTAGTGAGATGCGGCAATTTATCGTGGAGACGTTCTGCAGTATTTCCCATGGAGAGCGCATCAGTATCAACTAATCTCTCTGCAAGATATCGAGGATTCGGATCCATTCCTTCACCCATTGGATGATTTCCCATATGTTCAACGCCACCTGCAATTGCGATGTCATATGCACCCATAACAATTGAACCGGCAAGTGTTGTTACAGATGTCATCGCACCTGCACACCAACGATCAATGGAGTATCCAGGAACCGTGTTTGGAAGACCAGCGAGAAGTGTTGCGCTGCGACCAATGTTCATTCCCTGATCGCCGAATTGTGTTGCTGCTGCAATCGCAACATCATCAACATCGCTTGGCTTAACTTGCGGATTGCGCTCGAGTAAACCTCGAATGCATCGCACGATGATGTCATCGGCGCGGGTTCCGGAGTACAAACTTCCAGCCTTCCCAAACGGAGAGCGGACGGCATCGACAAGGACTACATTCGTGGAGGTAGTGGCAGTATTCATGCCGCTAGGTTACTCGCGAGTAGCATTTCCTGACACCCAGCGGATCGGCCCTTGATGCTCAACAAAGACGGTCTGGCCGACTTCAAAGTTCATGGGGCCTGCCACACGGGCACGAATCAACTTTGCCATGCCAGCAAATTCCAGTTCGAGAAGGGCGTCGTGTCCGTAATAGTTAATCCGAGAGATCGTCGCCGTAACCCGAGAGGCTGTGGAGTTGGCGCTGATTCGGATCTCTTCTGGTCGGACTAGAAGCTCACCTTTTAAGCCATCCTGTGGAAGGCCTTCGGAATGGTGGAGAATTGAAAAGTAACGGCCCTCGTTGGATTGAACAGCAGGAATTGTTACAACATCTCCAGTGCTCTCAGCAACGTCAGCAGAGATTGGCTTGAGATAGACCTCAGCAGGCGTTCCAGATTGAACGACCGATCCAGAGCGCATAAGAGCGATGACATCGGCAGAAACCAGAGCATCTTCTCGATCATGAGTGACCATGACAGTGGTTGTGTTGGTGCTCTTAAGAAGAGCGACAACCTCCTCGCTAATTCCGGCACGCAGAGCTTGATCAAGTGCAGCAAAGGGTTCATCGAGAAGCACCATCGCAGGTTTCATCGCCAGCGCACGCGCCAAAGCGATACGGGTTTGTTGTCCGCCACTGAGTTCTTGCGGAAGTCGTTTTTCAAAACCTGAAAGTCCAACTAGTGTCAACATCGATTCAATAATGCTCTGGCGTTCATCGCGTGAGATTTTTTTTCCTAGCGCAAAGCCAACATTCTCTGCGACATTGAGGTGAGGAAATAGTCCACCTTCTTGAGGAACGTAACCAATATTTCGTTTGTGAGGGGGTAGAACTAAAGACGAGACGCTCACAAGTTGTTTACCGAAACGAATAGTGCCTTCAGATGGTGTAATCAACCCAGCAATCGTTCGTAGCAACGTAGTTTTGCCACAACCTGATGGTCCAAGAATTGCAGCGAATGCCCCAGCTTCAATAGTGAGATTCAATTTTGAGAGAATCTGACGAGATTCAAATTTGACTCCGAGATCGCGGATTTCGAGTGAGGTCACGATAGATCTCCTTCGCCGCTGACATACTTATCTGATCTGTTTACAAGGTCAGGTCTATTGATGAGAAAAGTTGGAATCGCTGCTACAAGAACCAAGGCTAGTGCGTACGGCGCAGCTTCACTAAATCGGAAAATAGAAGTGTACGTCCACATTTCTGTAGCAAGAGTTTCAAATCCCGTGGGATGGAGCATCAAAGTGGCAGGGAGTTCTTTCATAGCGGCAAGAAAAACAAGGAGAGTGCCCGAGAGAATTCCTGGCGCCGCAAGCGGGAGAACAATTCTTCGAAAAGTTTGCGAGCGGGTTTGTCCAAGAGTTGCGGAGATATCAACGAGATTCTGGGGGACTCGCGAGAGGCTAGTTCGCACTGCTCCCACGCTCTTGGCCATGAAAAGCAAGGCATAAGCAAAGGCCAAGAGGCCAAGTGTTTGATAGAGCCAACCAAATTCTGATCCAAAGGCCACAAGTGCAAGGCCCATGACAATTCCTGGGAGCGCATGAACAACAAGCACACCCTTATCTGCAAACCGCGCGAGAGAAGAGCCTTGTTGCACCAATATGCCGACGGGTAGCGCCAAGAGCAACGCCACAAATGCTCCCAGTAATGAAGCGATAATTGTTGAAAGCGCGGCACGTAGTAAATTGGAGTAATCAATCACTGCTGCATTAGAAAAGAATCTAATGATGAGAAGCGTTAATGGAAATGCCAATCCTAGAAGGACATAAACCAGAGTCACGACAGAAGCGATAGCGCGGCTCTTGAAATTTCGGATGAGCTGCGGATTATTAATTATTCGGGACGAACTTCTGAAGTTCTTAGAGTGTGATCGGGTTCTGCTTTCAATCGAGATGATGATTCCCGAGATAGCCACAAGTATGAGAGCCAAGACCGCAGCAGTACTTCGATCGAATGAACCGCGGTAAAGGTTGGAGATTGCGCGAGTAAAAGTGTCTACGCCGAGTAGTGAGACCGCGCCAAAGTCACTTAGGACATAGAGCGCAACAAGAAGAGAGCCTGCTGTGACAGAGTTTCTGATCTGGGGGAGTGTGACCTGAAAAAAAGTAGCAAAGGTATTAAGGCCGAGCGTCTGAGCTACTTCGTGCTGTGACCAATCCACTCGACGTAAGGCAGAGAGCGCAGCAAGAATGACGAAAGGCGTCGTGGAGAGCACAAGTATGAAAACCGCTGCCCAAAATCCTTGAAGCTCAGGGAAGAGTGAGATCCAGCAGAATGTAAAGACATAACTCGGGATTGCTATCGGGAGAATGACGAGAGCGCGGCTTAGATTGGGAAAGGGCAACGCAACGTTATGGAGAGTCCAAGCCATGGCCACGCCAATAATCGTTGCGAGTGCAACAACCAAAGTTGTAAGAGTGAGTGTTGTAACGAAAATTTCAAGTGTCTTGCGACGCATCACCACGGTTGCAAGAGTTTGAGATTCGCTATCGAGGGCTCTTCGCACCAGATAGACCAATGGAATAGCCACAAAACTGAGGGAAAGAAGGGTTCCGAGCAATAGCGCTATCGGCGTACGACGTGTTCTGGTGTCGAACGCATTAGTTTCCGCTGACGGGAGCAGCGCAGTTCGCTGACTAATTAGATCAATCCAATCTTTACCAGCAGCGCTTGAGTCCTGCGCAAATCAGCGAGAGATGCAAGGTCAACAGCGGGAGACTTCACATCTTGAAGCGCGGGAAGTCCATCGGGCCAGAGCGCAGGATTGACCAATGAATACTCATGCGTATCAGAGACAAACTTCTTTTGGATATCGTCTCGAAGTAAGAACTCTATTAACTTCTGAGCTGCAGATTGCTTCTTTGAAGTCGACAATATTGCAGCGCCAGAAACATTGGTGAGATTCCCGATATCACCAGCTTGAAAGAAATCAATTTTTGCATTGATTTCTCGCCCGAGTTCTTCAGCTACTTCCCATAGGTAATAGTGATTTACAAGTCCAATATCAATTTGGCCATTATCAATAGCTTCAACAATTTGACTATTCTTTTCAAACAAAACGGGTTCATTGTCCTTAATGGCCGTGAGCCATTGTTCTGTTGCTGCTTCGCCTCGTGATTGAATCAGAGCGGTTACGAATGCTTGAAATGAACCATTGGTTGGAGCTATCCCGAGTCGACCTTTCCATAAGGGTGCCGCTAAATCATCAATAGTTTGCGGTAAGGCTGATACTCGATCAGGCGCATATGCAAAGACGCGAACTCGACCAGTAACACCGACCCAATCAGATGACGCTGATTGATACTTAGGTTCGATGCGAGAGAGAATTTGAGAAGGCAACTGAGCAAATAATTGTGCGCTGCTTACCGCGCCTAGAGAACCAGCGTCTTGTGAGAGAAAGAGATCGGCAGGAGAGTTGGAGCCCTCTTCAAGAAGTTGTGCAGCCAAAGCTGCTGAATCTCCGTAACGCACATCCAACTCGATACCGGTTTCTGCTGTGAACTTCTCGAGGAAAGGTGCGATGAACTCTTCACTACGACCCGAGTAGACCGTGATGGTCTCCCTCTTCGCTGAATCTTGGGAACATGCGGTGGCGAGCGAAGCAATTGTCAGAAGGCTGAGGAAAAGAGCTGCGCGCTTGCGGAGTCGTGCGAAGGCGGTCGGGGACATAGAGCGACCTTAGAACGGGGAGAGGAATTACGCAACATTTCTGTTGCGTAATTCAGGTCACGGGCTAAACGGGGTTCTCCGCCTCATCTGCGCGGGCGCTGGAAACTTCCGATAGCGGTTCAGGAATGGGTGGGGGTTCAGATTCGCAGAGAGATAGCGCGAGCACTTCCGCACATTTTTCAATCTGCCATTCGCGTGCACCATTGAGCCGGAGCTGAGTTTCTACTTTCTGGGTCAGCGAGCGAGTCATCTCATAATTCTTCTCTGCACCACCATCGAAAGAAATTTTACGAACCAGTTCAGGAGAGATCAGATTCTCCAAGGGAATGAAGAGTTCTTCCGCGATTACCTGAAGTCGAGCCTTGGCATGTGAGACATGTGCATAAGCCAACGGAAACTTTGCTTTCCAGATTTTCACAGGCGGCAAGGAATCGCTCTTGCTGCGAAGTTGAGGCCATTCGGATTCAGGTAGTGATGATGCACGAAGAAATGTCTCCAACCACCTCTCCAAATAACTTTTCTGAAGGTCATTACGAATTCGTCCCTTGGCTTCCGGAAGTTTCATAATGTCAGCAATACTCTTGATCTGTGATTTAGCGAGCGCGATGATGATCGCATCAGAGAGCAGGCGACCTGGGGCTAAATCAATCTCTTTGGCAATTACGTCTCGCACCGACCACAACTCGCGGATGATTGCCATCTGATATCGAGACTTAATTTCATGCATGCCCGATGTTCTACGCCAAGGATCTTTGCGAGGTGGATTGGGTGCAGCTTTAAGAATTGCAGCAAAATCTTGTTGCGCCCACTGCAATTTCTCTTGTTCTTCAAGGAGTTCAGAAACTTTGTCGCGAAGATCTAAAAGTACAGCCACATCAAGAGCTGCGTAATCCAACCATTCTTGTTGCAGTGGGCGAATGGACCAATCAACTGCCGAGTGTTCCTTGGCAAGGGTTATCCCAAGAAGCGATTCGCTGAGCGCGCCTAAGCCAACGCGAGCACATCCTGCAATTCTTGCGCCTAATTCGGTATCAAAAAGGGTTACAGGTTCAATTCCGAAATCTCGTAAACAGGGCAGATCTTGTGTGCTGGCATGAATGACAACTTCGCTATCCGATATAGCTTTGTTGAGTTCTGCAATGTGTGCCGAATGTGCAACTGCGATGGGATCAATGAGATGGAGCCCGCCATTACGTCTAAAAATTTGAATCAGATATGCCCGCGAGCTGTAGCGAAAGCCTGAAGCTCTCTCTGCATCAATTGCAATGGGGCCGTTGCCGCGGGAGAGGGCAGAGATGCAGTTACGTAGGGCAGCATCATCAGTGATGACGGGCGGTGTTCCTTGTTCTGGAACGTGCAAGGCTTTCAGGACTTTCACTTCGTCAGAAATTTTCGGCGCCTTCTTTTTCTATCGACTTTTTCTATCGCCGTAAGGGCAGTGAGCTCACGCCATCAGGCAAGGGAGCCAAACCTGCTGCGCTGGCCATAAGTTCAAGCCAGGCCGTTACATGCTTCAGAAGTTGTTGCGGATTAGTCGGAGTCCAGGAAGCTCGCACTTCAATCTCTGAAGATTCATCGTGAGTTGATAGCTGTCCAAAGGAAGCGCTCATAACGCGCGTGACTGTTCCACTTGGGGCAACATAATCGGCGCCACTGTTATTGAGAGCATCGATAAACCAAGACCACCCAACATCGGGAAGTAATGGATCTGCTTCCATCTCAGTCTCTAGAGCAGAGCGGACAAAAGTTACACAACGAAAATTACCTTCCCACGTTTCTTGGCCAGCTGGGTCATGTAGTAAGACAAACCGCCCTGTTGCAATATCTTCTACATCATCTCCATTTGCCGGCTGGGAGAGATCGGCGAGATCGGCTGAGACTGCATAAGCAAAAGGCGCTAGACGCTGTGGAGCAGGAATCTCTTCCAGTGAAATTTCAGGGCGTGGCGAAAAGGATTTCATTTCTGCAACAAAGGCATGAAAGAAGTCTGTTGGATTTGCCACGGTCTAAGGGTAGAAGAGGGTGAATTGAGTAAGCGGGAGGCGCGAGCAGAGATAGAAGCAGAAGAAATGCACACTTGCCGATAATCTTGCCAAATGGGTTCGCTACTCGCTCTTCTCTCGAGTTTGTTGTGGGGAACAGCAGACTATCTTGCAGGGAATCTCTCTAAGCGATTCAAAGCGCTGGCAGTCACCGGCGTATCGCAAACCTTCGGACTTCTCTTTGGCCTCTTGGCGATCTTCTTTGCAAGCGATTTCATCGCGCCCACTCTCTCTTTTGATGGCTATTTCATCCCAGGAGTGATTGCGGGAATAGCGGGCTTTATCGGATTAACTGCTTTCTACACTGGACTTGCAACAGGGCGCATGGGAGTTGTCTCGCCCATTAGCTCTCTCTCCGTACTGATTCCATTGATTTTTGCTTTATCCCAAGGTGAGCGTCCCACGGGTGTACAAACAGCCGGGATCATCATTGCAATTGCAGGTGCTTTCATGGCTAGCGGTCCCGAGGTTAAGAATGGTCTACCCATTCGTCCTCTTCTCTACGCAGTAATTGCAGCGCTCGGTTTCGGAACGGCGCTGACCTTTATTGCGATTGGATCTGAAACTGATTCACTGCACACAATGACCGCGATGCGTTGCGCTTCAGTAACGGTCTGTGTGATTCTCGCACTGCGTTATAGAACGCTCGGTGGTTTTGGAAAGGCACAGATTCCACTACTAATCTTCATCGGAGTTGCTGATTTTCTGGCTAACTTCTTACTTGGTGTCGCCACGACAAAAGGCCTTGTCTCTATTGCGATGGTTTTTGGTTCGCTATTTCCAATTGTGACAATTTTGTTAGCTTATAAATTTCTTCATGAACGTCTACAGGGAGTTCAGTACGTGGGAATTGCGGCTGCGCTTAGTGGTGTTGTGTTGATTGCTGCTTTCTAGGCAGCCACAATTCAAATTCATTTTCTTCAGTACTCTCAGAATCAACAAGTTCATAATTGGAGTTGAGTAAAGAGGGATCAAGAAAATCTCCATCACCTGACTTTCTTGATCGAGTTATATAAAAAGTATCAATTAATCTCTTCTCGATGAGTGGTCGGAGGAAATTTACTCCGCCTTCCACCAAGACAGGCTCACCATATTCGGAAAGGGCTATTCCAATAACTTCCGCCGGAGAGTTATTCAGAAAGCGGACAAAGCTCTCACTCTCTTGTTCGCGGGGAATTTTTCGAGTCGCCACCAGGACTGGAAGTTTTGTTTTTCCATATGGCTCGCTCCGGTAAGTGTTGCCACCGATAGCAATAGAGCGGGCTTTGGAGCGAATCTGATGAAAGCGCTGGCGATCGCTGGCCGAACTCAGCGGCGCCGATCGACCTGCCACGGTTGTGGCGCCGTTAGCGGCGACAACAAGATTGGAAATTACCTGAGTGGAAGATGCCTTCTCAGTTACGGATACGCCTGCCATGGCGCTCACGCTACCGCCCCCATGAAATGTCAGTGGGGAGTTCTATCGTGGAGCAATGATTATTGATTGCGAAAACTGCGTGATGAGAGATATCGCATGTAAAGATTGCGTGGTCTCTGTATTTATTGAAGCACCGCGGACCTCTGCCTCAGCCAGTTCTGAGATTGGGGCTGAAGAGTCTCGAGTAATAGACCTCCTCGCCTCACGAGGAATGGTTCCGCCCCTGCGTTACGCTCACCACGAGGTAAAAATCTCTAATTCACAGGATTCCGAAGCGCTCTCGGGTTGAGGTTTCTGTGTCTCCGCAGTTAGCCTAAACCGATGATTCTCTCGAAGGCGCTGAAACGAGCCCTGCGCAATCTCAGTTTCTCCCTTCTGGTCTTGACCCTGGCAATCACTTTGCTTCCAGCATCCCACGCGGCGCCGAATACCGATTTACGCGCGGTGCGTGCGCAAGTTGAACAACTGCAAGAAGATGCCGCAGAAGCCGGAGAGAATGCCCAAGCTGCCAAAATCCAACTCGCAAAATTGAAGAAACAACTCTCATCCGTCCAGCAACAAGCAGATGTTCAACGTCAGAGCGTTGAATCAATCAAGAAATCTCTCGCTGCAATCGCAATCGCTCGATATAAATCCACGGGCCTTGGCGAGGGGCTCGAGCTGCTCTTTTCATCCGATCCTTCACTCTATCTCTCGGCTGCCGGTTCGCTTGAAAATGTCACCCGAAAGCAAGCGATTGAGCTCCGTAAGTTTGCAACAGCAAAGCAGCGACTCGATGCAACAACTCTCACCGTGGCTGATAAGTTGACATTGGTTCAAGCTGCGGAAGCGCGTTACCGCGCCCAAGCCGCTCAAGTAGAGAAGAAGTTGGCGCAGGCTGAGAAGTTGCTCGCAAAACTTGAGAAGCAGGATCGCGAGCGCTTACTGAAATTGCAAGCGATGGATGAAGAAGAACGACGCAAATACTCCATCGAACAGGCGAAACTGGCTAATGCTGTTTCTGGGCGAGCTGGCGTAGCTCTTCGTTTCGCAGTCCAACAGATTGGTGACAGTTATGTGTGGGGAGCAGCTGGTCCAATCAGGTGGGATTGCTCTGGTCTAACGATGCGCTCTTTCCAACAAGCAGGCGTCCGACTACCTCACTCCTCTCGCGCCCAATATTCCTATGGTCGCTCCATCACGCGAAGTAATTTGCAACCTGGTGACTTGGTTTTCTTCGGCTCTCCAATCTCGCATGTGGGAATTTATATTGGCAAGAACAAGATGGTTCATGCTCCTCGACCTGGAGCACGAGTGCAGATTGCAGAATTTGGTAATTACTTCGGCCGTAAGAAATATGTAGGCGCGCGCCGTCTCTAACCTTCCACTCTTCTCCTGAAAACTCCTTCACAATATCGCCATGCCTTCAATCCTTTTAGTTACCAATGACTTTGGCCCTCGCGCTGGCGGGATTGAGACATTTGTAATCGGGTTGCTCGAACGAGTTCCACAAGGCGAAGTAATTGTGTACACCTCAGCTCAGCCAGAGAGCGATGAGTATGACCAACGCTGGAAGCGGGAGTTTGGCGTTGAAGTTATCCGCGATCGTTCAAAAATTCTTCTACCGACGCCCCGAGTGATTTCAAAGCTTCGAAAAGTGCTCCGAACTCGGGAGATAACAACGATTTGGTTTGGCGCAGCGGCTCCGTTAGCGCTTTCGGCGCGCTGGCTGAAGCGCGCTGGCGCAACGCATGTTGTCGCTCTTACCCATGGCCATGAAGTGTGGTGGTCACGAGTCTGGCCCTTCTCAAGGCTCATGAGTGAGATAGCTAAGAATGTAGATATTGCTACCTATCTTGGCGAGTTCACTCGAAATTCAATGGCGCCTCGATTTAAAGATCCTCGAAAACTCATCAAGATTGCGCCCGGAATTGATACTGAACATTTTGTTCCACATCAATCCGATGAACTCCGCAAGAGTTATGGCATCAACGCAAAGCCAACGATTGTGAGCGTTGGACGTTTAGTACATCGCAAAGGTCAGGATCGTTTGGTTGAAGCGATGCCCAGAATTCTCGCGCAAATTCCAAATGCACATCTGATTTTTATCGGGGAAGGTCCACATAGAAAAGTTCTGGACAAATTGGTTTCCCAACTCGCTCTTGATGACCATGTTTCTTTCATTGGACGAATTCACTATGCGGATCTTCCGCGTTACATCTCCATGGGGGATATCTTTGCGATGCCTTCTCGTTCCCGCTTGCTTGGTCTTGAAGTTGAAGGACTTGGAATCGTCTATCTTGAAGCGAGTGCATGCGGACTTCCCGTTATTGGTGGCGCATCAGGAGGAGCTCCCGATGCCGTAAAGCACGGCATCACCGGTTATGTGGTTGACGGAAACAATGTTGAAGAGATTGCAGACCGCTCTATCGAGCTCTTACGCGACTCTGAACTTAGAGCGACCATGGGAGCTGCCGGTAGGAAGTGGGTCGTTGATGAGTGGCGCTGGCAGATCTGGTCACACGAATTCAATAAAGCGCTGAAGATCTAACGATCACTCGATCGAGAACTGAGCTGCAGAACGCTAGGCAAGCAAACCAAGCTTTCGCGCAGCGTTTATGGCTTGTACTCGATTCGTTGCACCTAATTTCTTGTAAACCGAGGAAAGATGAGTTTTCACAGTGGACTCGGTGACAAATAGCTGCGCCGCAATTTCAAGAACGGTATCTCCAGTTGGAAGTTTTTCAAGAATCTCAAGTTCTCTGGGAGTTAACCCAGTCTCTTTATTTCGAGCGATGACTGCATCCGTCATGCGGCGCGCCGTAAAAGTTAATGGCTTTTCAGCGCTGGCGCGAATGGCATGGAGAACATCTCCAATGGGTGCGCTCTTATCTACATGTGAACTCGCTCCAGATTGCATACACGCCAAGACATGCTCAGGAAGATTGGACATCGTGAGAACAACGATGCCAATCTTTTGAGAGAGCGATCGAGCCCACGCTATGACCTCGAGGCCACTTCCATCAGGGAGGTGAAGATCCACGACAATCACATCTGGATTGTGATGAGAAATCTGAGCGAAGGCCTCTCTTTTTGATGCAGCTTCCCCGACTACGGTAATGGTTGAATCTTTTGTGATGAGACGTCGTAACCCTTCACGCACAATGGCGTGATCATCAACAACGAGAACTCGTAGAGACATAAATCTCTAATCTAAATTCTCTAGATGGAATGTAATTTGAAAGTGGGTTCCTGTCTCATCTGCCTTACATTGATAATCTTGAGAAATCAATTTGAGAACTTCATCAATGCCGCGAAGGCCAAAATTTCTCGTTTTGAGTTGAACTTCACCATTTCCATCATCGCCCACGAATAGGAGAAAACCTGAAGGGGTTATTTGGTATTTCACATAGAACGAACGCGCCGATGAGTGTTTATGGGTATTTCGAGCGATTTCTATCAGCGTTTGATTGAGTAGATTTTCACGCTCTTCTGTTAACTGCGGGTATGTGAGATTCACTTCGGTATTAATGTTGGAAAGGAGGGCCTGGATCTCATTCTCGAGATCTTCACGTGTAAATCGGCGAGTACGGTAAATCTCATCCCTAAAGCTCTGAGTCGCACTCATGACGTTAAGCCGGATAGATCGGAGTTCGGCGCGATGAGAAGGACTTAATGCGTCATCGCCAATCAGCGCATCTAAGTCATATCCAATAACGGCAAGGCTCTGAGCGAGCGTCTCATGGAGGCGACGCGCCAATCCCAGCCGATCAAACGGCTCAGATTGGCGGATTCGCGATTCTTTGAAGTGTTCGTTGTTATTAGGCAAAAAGTTCGGCGATCTCTGCCGCGAACTCTTTATGTACAACGTGACGCTTGACTGAAAGCTTCGCAGTCAAATGACCTCCAGCGATCGTAAAATCGACTGGCAAGATTGTGAACTTACGAATTGACTCAGCACGGCTGACCGCCTTATTTGCTTCATCAACTGCAGTTTGGATAACGGCGATGAGATCTGGATCCTTGGTGAGCTCCGCGAGAGTCGCACCATCTTTCTTATTTGCCGTAATCCAACCCTTAATTGCTTCAGGGTCGATTGTTACCAAGGCAGCGATGTAAGGCTGATTATCGCCAACAACTATGCACTGGCTGACGAGTGGATGAGCACGTAGGCGATCCTCAAGTACTGCAGGAGCGACGTTCTTACCACCTGATGTAACGATGAGTTCTTTCTTTCTACCGACGATATATAGGTAGCCTTCCTCATCGAGTTTTCCTAAGTCACCGGAACGGAAATATCCATCATCGGTGAAAACTTCCTTGTTGGCTGCATCGTTCTGCCAGTAACCGCGCATCACGATTGGTCCCTTGATAAGAACTTCACCATCTTCTGCGATTTTGATCGTAGTGCCAGGAATTGGCTTACCAACTGATCCGACTTTATGCGCTGTAGTCAGGTTAAGAGTCGCACCTGCTGTGGTTTCAGTTAAGCCATAGCCTTCAAGAACACGTACGCCCGCTCCACGATAGAAGTGGCCGAGGCGTTCACCGAGCGGCGCACCTCCAGAAATAGCAGCCTCAACGCGACCACCTAAACCATGGCGAATCTTTGAATATACAAGCTTGTCGAAGAGTCCATGCTTTAACTTCAGTGCCAATGAAACGCTTCCAGCATCAAGTGCTTTGCTGTACTCAATCGCCACATTTGCTGCGGTGCGGAAGATTGAGCCTTTACCTGCGGCATCTGCTTTCGCTTCTGCGCCGTTGTAGACCTTTTCAAAGATGCGAGGTACTGCAAGAACGAATGTTGGTTTAAACGATGCAAGGTCTGCGGCGAGTCTTCCAATGACATCACTGCAATGAGCGAGATGAAGACCTGCGCGAATTGAACCGATTTGTACCATGCGTCCGAATACGTGTGCCACTGGAAGGAAGAGGAGAGTTGAGCCTCCTGGTTTCATGAATAAATCAGCTGCGCCCATGACGACATTGCCACATTCAGATAGGAAGTTACCGTGGGTGAGTTGTACGCCCTTTGGCTTTCCTGTTGTACCTGATGTGTAGATGAGCGTCGCGAGCGAGTCAGGATTGAGGGCATTGCGACGATTATCAATCTCTTGATCAGAAATATCGCGACCAAGATATGAGAGTTGAGCAAGAACATTTTCGGTCATTACCCAACAATTTTTTACCTTCGAAGTAAGAATCGGAGTGACGGTGTCACGGAGTTGTGGAGTCTCGACGATGATTGCAACAGCGCTTGAGTCCGAGAGAATCCAATCAACTTGTTCTGCAGACGAAGTTTCGTAAATGGGAACTGAAACGCCACCTGCAAACCAAATTGCAAAATCCAATATCGTCCATTCGTAACGAGTGCGCGCCATAATCGCAACGCGATCGCCGATCTGAACTCCCGAGGCAATGAGACCTTTTGCTGTTGCTCTAATTTCAGATTCAAATTCACGTGCAGTGACGGGTTGCCAACCATCTCCTAATGGTCGCGAGACCATGATGCGTTCTGGTTCAAACCAAGCGCGTTCGGCGACAAGATTGGTGAGGTTTCCTGCGGTAGCGGCAGGTTCTAGGGCGGGAGCAAAGTATTCGGTCATGGGGCGAAAATTAGCGGTTACTCATAGGTAACGGGAAGAGGTAGCCTGCCGCCATGGCCGATATGTCTTCTAGCTCCACCACTATTGATGCCTCCGTCGAGGATGTACGAGCAGTTCTCTTCGATATTGAGGCCTATCCCACATGGTCCACCGCGATTAAGTCGGTAGAAGTCCATGAAAAAGATGGGTCGGGACATCCGACCAAGCTCACAATCAAGGTTGAAGCAGGCGTCCTCAAGGATCGGGCGACTCTCAGTTATGACTGGAGCAAAGCCCCCGAAGAAATCTCATTCTCACTCGATGAAGCGGATTTGATGACGGAGATGGATGGTCGATACACCATTAAAGATAATGGAGATGGAACCACAACCGTCACGTACTCACTCGGTACCGCGCTATCAATGCCAGTGCCTGACATGATGCGTCGCAAAGTTGAGATGACAACTATTGAGCAGACAATCTCCCAACTCAAGCAAAAACTCGAGAGCTAATTTTTAACTAAGCCATGAGCTTTGCATTAGGCATTGATGTTGGCGGCACCAAAGTTCTTGGCGGAGTTGTTGATGACTCCGGCGCAATAGTAAAAACTGCGCGCCGCGATACACCACGTGAAGGTGGATCAGCGCTGACGAGGACGATTGCTGCAGTGGCTCAAGATTTGATGCAAGAGTTTGATATTGATGCAGTTGGCGTTTCAGCTGCTGGTTTTATCTCCTCCGACCGGAAAACGATGCTAGCGACTCCAAATATCGCCGGATGGAATGGAGTTCGCCTTACTGACCAGCTTGAAGAATTAATTGGCCGGAAAGTTGTATTGGAAAATGATGCCAACTCAGCTGCATGGGGTGAGAAGAGATTCGGCGCTGGTAAGAATTTCAATACAGTCATAATGCTAACCGTCGGCACCGGCCTTGGTGGTGGTTTAGTCGTCGACAATCATCTCTATCGTGGAGCATTTGGAATCGGTGCAGAATTTGGACATACACGAGCAGTTCCTGAAGGACATTTGTGTGGCTGCGGAATTCGTGGATGTTTCGAGCAATATGCCTCGGGTAATGCGCTATTGCGCCACGCGCGCGAAGCGATACATGCATCACCTGACTTAGCCAAAAATCTCTTGGCGCGCGGTGATGGAACTATTGAAGGAATTACCGGCCGCCAAATAACTGCAGCAGCCCAAGAAGGCGACACCGTCGCAATTGCTGCATTTAACACAACGGGACAATGGCTTGGAGCGCTCTGCGCATCTTTAGTTGCTGCTCTTGATCCTGAAGCTTTTGTTATAGGTGGCGGCGTTATCGATGCCGGCGAGATTCTGCTGACGCCAACCCGTGAATCCATGTCGCGCTTAATTCCATTTACTGGCAAGCGCCCGGCTCCAGTTATCGTTCCTGCAACACTGGGTAATGATGCTGGCTTAGTAGGCGTAGCTGATCTTGCTCGTCAGTAACTAAATTCTCTTTTAATCCTCAAAGGGATAACGCAGACCAATTTGGCTTCGAATCTCATCCATGGTTTCCATAATCGATTGAGTGTCGGCGTGGGTCATCAAATCTGATTCCTTCTTGCCTTCAGAAACTAACTTCGCGAATTCAATAGCCTGTTCACGTAGACCATGACCTTGATAGACACGTGGGAATTCAATAACGTCACCTGAAACTCTTTTAAGTCTCATTGAAGTAGGAGTATAGAAATCTCCATCAATAAAAAGAGAAGCCTCAGTTCCAATAATTTGTGCGGTACAAGGAGATTTGAGAAGTAAGGTGGTTGTGAGTTGAGCATGAGCACCGTTGGGATACCTAAAAATCATGGAGGTTTGAGAATCCACTCCAGAAGTTGTGAATTCACCTTGGGCAACGATGCTCGATGGCTTTCCGAGAACCATGTAAGCAAATGAGATGGGATAAATACCTAAATCCAAGAGCGCTCCGCCCGCTAACTCTGGTGCATGCAATCGATAGTACTTAGGTAGCGGTAATCGCTGACCGTGATCTGCCGAGATAGAGATGATTTCGCCAAATACGCCAGATTCGAGCAGCTCCCTAATTTTCCGATACGGTGGAAGAAACCGGCTCCACATCGCTTCAACGAGTAAGAGGTTTTTTCGTCGTGCAGTTTCAATCATGGCAGCAGATTCGCGGCTATTAACTGCAAAAGGTTTCTCGCATAAAACAGGTTTGCCGTTTTCCAAAGCCAGGATTGTGTTGGGAGCATGCATCGGGTGAGGAGTTGCGACATACACTCCATCGACTTCCTGCTGTACTAGTTCTTCATAGCTTCCATATGGTGCAGCGTTGAATTCTTGAGCGAAAGTCTCAGCTTTAGCGAGCTCACGAGATCCGACTGCTGCAACAACATGCCCTTGCGTGAAAGCTAAATCCCGTGCAAAAGTCCGTGCAATGCCGCCGGTACCGATAATTCCCCAGCGAAAATCTTTACTCATAGCGCAACTCCATCATCGTCATCATTATTGGGACGCATCTGCCAGAAGAATGTGACGATACCTGCGAAAAGCGCAATTGCGCCAGGCCATGCACCTAATCCAAGTGGGTCAAAGTTTAAAAATTGGACAGATACTGCGTAGAGCGGACCGCCGATGACTCCCACGAGAGCAGCGCGTTGAGTACTGGAAAGTGTAGGCAAAGGTTTGTTATCGCCGCGATACTCTTCAGCAGCCTCGATTTCATCTAATTCATCGAGATATGTGGTCGGAGCAGATTCGTCTAATGAGAGTCCCGAGACGATGGCATCGAATTCAGCATCAATAAGATCACGTTCATCGCGGTTGACCGCTCCCGATAGAACATCTTTGATGAATGACAAGCTCTCTTCGACCAATAAATCTAAGTCATAGTCGAGAGCTACATTATGAAATGAACGTTCAAAGATAACTTCCCGAATATCAATTGAAGAGACATTGTCGATGACCATCTCAGAATTCTTCGGGTCAACCACATGATCGTTCACTGAATATCCCACCATCAGTGGAACATCAACCAAGTAGAGATCACGCTGGACAACTTTCCATAACTTCTGCAGCGAACGAAGCGCTCGTAACGGAGTCCTTCCATAACTGTGCTTAGGGGGATTTGGTGCGGCAACATCAGTTCCGCGACCTCCTAAGGAAGGAATCACATATTGAAGCAGAGGCACCAATTTCATGGATGCGCGTGGATCATGGATAGACGGGTTAACTAACATCAATCCTTCAATCTCTTGACCTCTAATCGAGGCCAAACGTATGGAGAGTGCGCCGCCCATGGAAAAGCCTGCTACAAAGACTCTCTGATATTTCTTTTTTAATTCAGAGAAATTTCGATCAACTTCTTCGTACCAATCACTCCATCGAGTTTTGTTCATTTCCTCCCAGGTTTGTGAATGACCTGGTAAGCGCGGTGCGCGAACAGTAAATCCCTCGCGATGGAGCGCCTCCGCCCATGGGCGAATCGATGCAGGTGAACCAGTAAAACCGTGGACCATCAGAACAGCAATCGCGCCACCCTCAAGATGGAACTCATCACCATTTGGAATCACGCTCACAGCCGCCATATTGTCATAACAATTTGTCATATGGAGAGCAAAAGGCTCTAAATTAGGGCCATGGCGTTACGCAGAAAGCGGAACAAGGTCCAATCAATGATGCAGGGCGACAAGGTCGCTTATGGATTACTGAAGTCCTTCTTACTTCCTGTTCTCACTTTGCTCTTTAGACCGAAAGTGCGTGGGCTGCGAAATGTTCCTTCGTCGGGCCCGGTCATCATCGCCTCAAATCATCTTTCATTTAGCGACTCCATCTTTATGCCGTTAGTTGTGCCAAGAAAAGTAACCTTCTTAGCAAAGAGCGAATACTTCACATCACCTGGCCTCAAAGGTCTGGCAAAGAAGTTGACCTTCATCGCTCTCGGCCAAGTTGCTGTGGATCGTGCTGGTGGCTCACGAAGTGAAGCTGCTCTACTGACGGGTCTCTCCGTTTTAGCCGAAGGCGGATGCCTGGGAATTTATCCCGAAGGAACTCGCTCACCTGATGGACGGCTTTATCGCGGTCGAACAGGCGTTGCTCGTCTTGCTATGGAGAGTGGCGCACCGATAGTTCCTGTGGCGATGTTTAACACAGCAGATATCCAACCCACGGGGAAAGTAATTCCAAAGATTATGCGAGTAAAGATGGTTTTTGGTGAACCGATCTACTTCCCGACCCCTGATAAATCAAATGATCCAGAAGAGCTCCGCAAAGCGACAGATTTGCTTATGAAGAAACTTCAGGAGATGTCAGGACAAGAGTATGTGGATATATATGCATCGCAGGCTAAGGAAGCAATGCTAGAAGAGAAGCGTCGAAAAAAAGAGGATGAAGATTCCGACGACGAATAGTTTTACTCGGCTCCAAAAATTTCACGACGTTCGGAGATAAATTTACAGGTCTCACATCCCGCATCTCTTACGGGGGTTGGGCCTGATATAACTTCTATGAAATCCTGAAGTCGTTCCTGTAGACCATCTGGATTGCGAGTGATGGGGAACCACGAGCTGTTGAGCCCTAGTGAGAAACCAGAGTGAGGATCACCAATAGGTTTTTTGGGGGACCAGACTAATAAACCAATGACTGATACTTTTCGCGCTTCACCTGAGACTGGATTTTCTAGAGCGTATGCATAGGCTTCAAGTTGGGGAGCGTAAAAATCACTCTTATCGTTATCTTTACCTTGGAACTTACAGTCAATAATTCCAAAAGTTCCATCTTGGAACTCCATAAGTAAGTCGTATTTTCCGCGGATTGCGTATGGAGATGGCTTGCCGTTATAAGGAATAGGTACTGATTTCACCCAGCCACCACGATCTAGAACGCGTCCTTCCTTAATCTCTGGATGGAGTTGGGAAGAGATAGCGCCATTGAAGTGATTTTCTTGCATCGCCGAGAGTTCTCCGACAAGTGGCATAAAGGATGGAGCCTTCAAGCCATGGTTGTAATTAAGCCATAAACAACGATGGCAACCATTCCATGAAAAGGTCAGATCGCTAGGGCTAATGAATTCTCGGGCTTTACTCATGGCGCGATTCTGCCCTGCACCACTGACATTTCCGCTGATTAGACCGCTGAAATCAGAGTGAAAATCCCCAATGTGATCATGACGAGCCCACCAATCTTGCGCATCGTCACCAGTCGCCCTGGAGAAGTTGCCATCCAGTCTCGAACCGTGCCCGCAAGCAATCCCCACGAGCCATCAGAGAAGAAAGCCAAGACTGCAAATGTTGCACCCATGAGAACCAGTTGTGAAGTAACACTGGATGAATCTCGATCTAAGAATTGCGGCAATATCGCTGCGAAGAAAACCAGCCCCTTTGGATTGAGAGCACCCACCCAGAAACCATCTCTGGCAGATCTAAGGGCGGACGGTTTAATCTCTCCTTGATTCACCATATCTTCGGCGTGGATTTTGGAATGACGAATTGCATCGATACCTAGATAGATCAAATAGAAACCACCAAGTACTTGTACGCCAATGAACGCTGCCTCACTTCTTTGCAGAATTGGTCCAAGGCCAAAAGCAACCATGAGTGAGAGCGTAAAAGCGCCCGTTACATTTCCCGCAGCAGTTGCAACGGCTGTTGCCCGACCCCACGCAATTGCTCGAGCGATGATGAAGAGAACGCTGGGTCCTGGAGCAAGAATGATTACCATCGCAGCAACGAGATATTCGGGATATCGAGCGGGAAAATCGAGCGCCATAAGGAAGAGTGTATTCGCTATAAAAGCACGAACGCCCGACCAAATGGCCGGGCGTTCTCGGTTACTGATCTATTTATGCAGCGCTTGTTCCACGTGATTTTGAAATTCCGTGGAATACACGATAGCCAACAATGGCTACGACCGTTGCATTGATGATTCCGTTAAAAGTGAAATCACCGTTGGTCCATGAGATATCCGCGATACCGATGATGATTGCAGATCCTGCAACGATGAGATTTGTTGAATCAGCAAAATTAACGCGTGATTCAATCCAAATCTTTGCTCCAAGGATTCCGATCATTCCGAAGAGCGCAACTTGCGCGCCACCAAGTACGCCACCTGGGATAGCGCTCAACACTGCGCCGAACTTCGGTGAAATAGAGAGAATGATCGCTCCAAGAGCTGCGATCCAATATGCAGCTGTTGAGTAGACGCGGGTTGCGGCCATAACGCCAATATTTTCAGCGTAGGTTGTTGTGCCTGAACCGCCACCAGCTCCAGCGAGAGTAGTAGCAACGCCGTCAGCAAAGAGAGCATTACCCATCTGATCATCGAGATCTTTGCCGGTCATATTGGATACCGCTTTAACGTGTCCTACGTTCTCGGCGATAAGTACAAGTACAACTGGAATGAAGAGAATGATGGCGCTGACTTTGAATTCTGGAGTTGTGAAGGTTGGAGCTGCAACCCACTTCGCTGCAGTAATTCCATCAGTCTTCACATCACCCATAACGAAGGCAACCGCGTATCCGACGACAACTCCGAGGAAAATCGATATGCGTCCGATGAAACCGCGAGAGAAAGCTGCGAACCCAGCAATTGCAAGGAGGGTAATTGTTCCCAGCATTGGGCCGCTTGCTAATCCACCTTTAGCGGCGCCAGCAAGATTGAAACCAATCACCATGACGATTGTCCCTGTAACAACAGGTGGCAACATCCAGTTGATCCAACCGGTTCCAACTGCGCGAGCGATTAAGCCAACAAGTGCCAACATGACGCCCGTTGCTACAACGCCACCGAGTGCAACAGCCATGCTGTCGCTCTTTACAGATGCGGCGATGGGTGCAAGGAAAGCGAAAGATGATCCGAGATAGCTCGGAACTTTGTTTTGTGTGATGATGAGGAAGAGCATCGTTCCTACGCCAGAGAAGAAAAGTGTGGTCGTAGGTGGCAAGCCGGTAAGAATCGGCACGAGGAAGGTTGCGCCGAACATTGCTGCAATGTGCTGTAGGCCAACTCCGATAGTGCGTGGCCAACTTAGTCGTTCATCTGTGGAAACGACCGCACCAGGCGCGATGCTGGTTCCGGTCCCGTGTAGCTTCCAAGAGAAGAGACTCATGTAGAGGTCCTCATTTCTAGAGCGCCCTGTAGATCCGTAGACGACAAGAGGGTGCGGGCAATCTCTAGAAAAAGAGGGTACGACCGCACATGACCTACGCAGCGGTATGACGCGCCGAAACTGAGAATTCGATAACGACACGATTGGAGAAAAGTTGCAGGTCAGCCATATATCGAGTTAACTACCGACTCGATATATCGAATCGATATATAGCCACAAAGGAGAGACTCACGTGAGATCCCGTTCAGAATCCTTGGAGTTTGCGCTCCTTGGGCTGCTCTCACAGAACCCGCTCCATGGATACGAGCTGCGTAAGCGCCTAACTTCAATCTTTGGACCATTCCGAGCGCTCTCTTTCTCGGTGCTCTACCCACAACTGCGTCGCATGGTTGATGCAGGACTCATTGCTCAGGCTGAAATTCCCAAAGGTGGACGTTCCAAAAGAGTTCGCATCGTTTACTCCATCACCAAAGATGGTCAAGAGAAATTTGATGAGCTTACTGAAAGCGTTAGCCCACAATCCTGGGATGACGATAACTTCGAAGTACATGTCGCCTTCTTTAGCCCGACATCTACTCGAAGCAGATTAAGAATTCTTGAGGGGCGCCATCGCCGCCTCAAGGAGAAGGCCGAAATTCTTCGCGCCGACCTCGAAAGGTCTGCCGTTGGCCTTGATAAATACCTTGTGGAATGGCGTCGCCACTCCCTTGAAACCGCAGAGCGAGAGATCGCTTGGCTCGAAGAAATGATCAAGTCTGAAAGGAAAACTTCGTGACCTCAACAAAAGAAATTCGCGTTGCCATCGTAGGAGTCGGCAACTGCGCAAACTCTCTGATTCAAGGCGTGCATTACTACAAGGATGCGCCGATTGATCAAGAGATCCCAGGACTCATGAATGTTGTTGTTGGGGGATATCACGTCAAGGATGTGAAGTTCGTTGCTGCATTTGATGTGGACTCCAAGAAGGTTGGCCTTGACCTCGTTGATGCAATGTGGGCGAGTGAAAACAACACCATTAAATTTGCAGAAGTTCCAAAGTCAGGTATCACTGTCCTACGCGGTGAAACTCATGACGGACTTGGACGTTATTACAAAGAGACCATTACTGAATCAACTGCAACTCCTGTCAATGTTGTGCAGGCGCTAAAGGATGCCAAAGTTGATGTATTGGTTTGCTATCTCCCCGTGGGATC
Organism: Candidatus Nanopelagicaceae bacterium; assembly: GCA_018882745.1. Classification (GTDB taxonomy): domain Bacteria; phylum Actinomycetota; class Actinomycetes; order Nanopelagicales; family Nanopelagicaceae; genus MAG-120802. The sequence goes on along the minus strand of VFFD01000006.1, from coordinate 4,079 downwards.
TGAAGTTGCAACGAAGTTTTATGCCCAATGCGCGATTGATGCAGGATGTGCTTTCGTGAACGCACTCCCAGTTTTCATCGCTTCCACGCCAGAATGGGCCGATAAATTCACCAAGGCCGGTCTTCCCATCGTGGGCGATGACATTAAGTCCCAGGTTGGAGCAACCATCACCCACCGCATCCTGACCAAGCTTTTCCAGGATCGTGGCGTCAAGGTGGATCGCACCTATCAGCTCAATGTTGGCGGAAATATGGATTTTAAGAATATGTTGGAGCGCGATCGTTTGGAATCAAAGAAAATTTCCAAGACTCAATCGGTAACCTCACAACTTGATTACGACATGGGTCCAGGTAATGTTCATATCGGACCATCTGATTACGTTCAATGGCTCGATGATCGCAAGTGGGCATTCGTTCGCCTAGAAGGACGTGCCTTTGGCGATGTTCCACTCACAATTGAATACAAACTTGAAGTATGGGATTCACCAAACTCAGCAGGTGTGATCATCGACGCAGTTCGTTGTGCAAAGTTAGCTCTTGATCGAAAGATTGGCGGGCCATTACTTTCACCGTCGAGTTACTTTATGAAGTCTCCACCAGAGCAGTACTCGGATGAAGAAGCGCTTAACCGCACACGTGCGTTTATTGATGGAAAATTGCAGAGTTAAATAGGTCGTACCATTGCTAAACCCCTTGGGCCGATATGACCCAAGGGGTTTTCACTTGCCCCCACGGAGAGTAGAGGGCTTAGACCGTCTCACCTTCTGGGGTGCGACGGAGATGCATGAAGCCAAGGATGGAGAGAATCAACATAATGACTCCACCAGCCAGCGCTGCCCACATCGCGTACATTGCGATCTGACCTAGTTGCCAGAATGCGTACGCATTTCCAAGTAATCCTTTAAGTGTCTCTCCCATAAAGAGCGTTGTTCGCTGCCCCATCAAACCGGCTGCTTTTGCTGCAAGTTCAGTGTTATTGGGATCTGCTTTCGAAGCGGCGTTGGCGGCCAATGCTTCACCGCTTACCTCAGAGTAAGTTTTTCCGGCAGCAATGCCCTTTACGTGCGCACCGATGTAATGATCTGCATATGCCCGTGCTTGCTCTCCTGTTGTCAATTGCATTCCTGCAAAAGGTTCAATCGCTGCCCTGTCTTCTTCGGCAAGAGCTTTGAAACTATCGCTATCTGCTGCGGGGAACATGATTCTCTGTGCGCTAAGTTGATCGGTTACATTCTTATCTGCGAAGGAATAACCCCAGTTGAGCAATCCTGCTGCGATAAATAAAAAGATTGAAAGTCCTAGTCCAATGAGACTGACAATTCGATCGATAGTCCTGCGTTTCATAACTACCTCTCCTTTAATTTGTAGTTGCCAGCATTTCTGGCCAGACCTTGAGGTCCAGTAGTCATGAAACAACTTTTTTCTCACGATAGAGTCACATATGCGAGTGCTAGCACCTCACGATAATCAGGAGAGTGCTAGCACTTAGATGTGCATCACAGCTTTTTGAGGTTGAGATGAGAGTTAGTCGATGTGACGGTTACAAATCATCTGACCGTCCGGTCCTACCTCGAGATGCTTGCATGCAACATTGAGTTTGTCGAATGCGTTATCGCCAAAATGTGCTCGATATGCAAGCGCGATCAAAACTCGAATATTGATATCTGGTCCCGAGTGAACACCTAGAGCTTTTGCCATTCGGGAAACCGTGTTCTCGACAACTTTTTCGGTGTGACCAGTTTGGCGGGCAATTGCGGCATTTGATAACCCATCGCACAGGTGGGTCGCGACCAAATGCTCAAAGGGAGTTAATTCCCTGGTCAGGATGGTCAAACGATCCATCACTCTCTCCGTAACTAGCCCGATAAGATGCCCAAATGGCTGAAGTCCTATCTTCGCTCGATGGCTCAATTCTAACCCTGAGCCTCAATCGCCCTGAAAAACAAAATGCGATCACACGCGATATGTACCAATTCATGGCGGATCAACTCAAAGAGGCTAACGGTGACTTCGGAGTGCGTGCGGTTCTTATTACTCATGAAGGACCTCACTTCACGGCAGGAAATGATCTCTTCGATTTTCTCAATGCGCCGCCGCTTGAACCTGGCTCACCTGTCATGCAATTCCTTGAGCAGATTCACACCTTCAGTAAGCCAATTCTAGCTGCCGTCTCAGGAAACGCTGTCGGGATCGGCACCACAATGTTGATGCATTGCGATGTTGTTGTTTCATCTCCAACCACTAAATTCTCAATGCCTTTTGTAAATCTTGGCCTGGTTCCAGAAGCAGGCTCCAGCATTCTCTTCCCACGTCTTGCTGGTTACCAACGAGCTTCTCAAATTTTTCTGACGGGAGAGCCTTTTGATTCAGTACTTGCCAAAGAAATAGGACTCATCGCAGAAATTAGCGATCAACCACGAAGTAAGGCGACCGAATACGCCACCAAGATTGCTTCACAACCACCAAACGCAGTGATCCAAACCAAAGCTTTGCTTAAGAGCGAACTGCATGACAAAGTCTCTGCAGTCATGCGCGCTGAAGGTGAACTCTTTCAAATGGCTCTCCAATCCGATGAAGCTAGAGAAGCATTCATGAACTTCCTAGCGAAGAAAGGTAAGTAAATGTCACTCGCCGGAAAGAAGATTTTTGTTACAGGAGGCTCTCGCGGAATTGGACTTGCGATCGCTCTCAAGGCGGCGCGAGATGGCGCCATGATTGCCATTGCTGCTAAAACCAGCGATCCTCACCCGAAACTGCCCGGCACTATCCACTCTGCAGCTCAAGAGATTGAAGCGGCAGGCGGAAAGGCTTTTCCCATTCAATGCGACCTACGCGATGAAAATCAAATTGCCGAATCTGTCGAGAAAGCAGCATCCGAATTCGGGGGATTAGACATCCTTATCAATAACGCTAGCGCCATCAATCTGACCCCGACTCTCGCCACTCCAGCGAAGAGATTTGATCTCATGTTCGATGTGAATGTCCGTGGAACTTTTCTCACTTCTCAAGCGGTTATTCCGCACCTTAAAGAGAGCGCAAAGCAGGGCCGCAATCCGCATATTTTGACTCTCTCGCCACCACTTTCGATGAAAGCGAAGTGGTTTAAGAATCATGTGGCATACACAATGGCAAAGTATGGAATGAGCATGTGTGTTCTTGGTATGTCAGAAGAATTCAAGCGGGATGGAATCGCAGTAAATGCTCTATGGCCTCGAACTGCCATTGATACTGCAGCGCTCCAAATGATCCCCGGCGTTGATACTGCAGCGTGCCGCACCCCTGAGATTCTCGCTGATGCAGCGCATGTAATCCTTAATCGTCCAAGCGCTGAATGCACGGGAAACTTCTTCGTGGACGATGAAGTTCTGGCTTCAGTAGGCGTTACCGATTTGGATAAGTACGCAGTTGTTCCAGGAACAACAGACTTCTTGCTGGATTTCTTCTTAGATTAGAAACTAAATCCGCGCGGCAACTCGAGGCGATGCGCACTTAGGAGCGCTGCATTAGAGAGGATCTCTCTGGTGGGGCCGTCTGCAACGATGACACCGCCTGAGAGAATCACTGAACGTTCGCATAATTCAAAGGCAAATGGCAGGTCATGAGTGACCATCAATAGCGTGATATCAAGTGAACGAACAATTTCCGCTAGTTCTCTGCGGGATGCCGGATCTAGATTGGAAGAAGGTTCATCCATAACAAGGATTTCAGGCTTCATTGCTAATACCGTGGCAACTGCGACGCGGCGACGTTGACCAAAGGAGAGGTGGTGTGGTGGCCGATCGATAAATTCGCGCATACCAACGAGATCAAGCGCAGAATCAACAGCGTGCTTTAATTCTTCGCCACGCAAACCAGCGTTAAATGGACCAAAAGCCACATCTTCGCCAACAGTAGGCATGAAAAGTTGATCGTCAGGATCCTGAAAGACAATTCCCACTTTATGTCGTATCGCCTTGATGGAAGCAACATCTTTTGAATCAACGAGTTGTCCAGCAACTTTCACCGCACCTTGCATGGTCGGCAAGATTCCATTGAGGTGCATAACCAAAGTTGTTTTGCCGGCTCCATTTGGGCCAAGAA
>VFFD01000049.1 GCA_018882745.1 Candidatus Nanopelagicaceae bacterium | reverse complement strand
AAGATATTCATCCTGAATATAAGGAGACCACAGTTACCTGTGGTTGCGGCGAGACCTTTAAGACTCGTTCAACAATTTCAAATGGATCACTCTTCGTTGAAGTCTGCTCCGTATGCCACCCGTTCTACACCGGCAAGCAGCGCATCCTTGATACTGGTGGACGCGTAGCTAAGTTCGAAGAGCGTTTCAAGAAGCAACAGACCAAGAAGTAGCTTTCTTACTTAAGACCGTTGCTCCTGCATCTGCAGGGGCGCGGTCTTTTGCTTTATCGGTAGCGGTTTTGGAAACTTGAAGGAAAGGAGTGAAGGAGATGGCGGATAAGAACGCTAATCGTTTTGCAACGATGCCTGAAATCTTAAAAGAGTATGAAACTCTCGAAGCTCAGATGGCCGATCCTTCCATTCACTCTGATCAAGGAAAAGCTCGCCAACTTGGAAAGCGATATGCCCAACTCGGTCCAGTTATTGCTGGATATCGTGCATATAAAAAATGTGAAGATGATCTGGCTGCAGCGCGCGAACTTGCCGCTGATGATGAGAGCTTTGCTACTGAAATTCCAGCGCTCGAAAAAGCATATGACGATGCGGCTACGACTCTTGAGGAATTGTTACTCCCGCGCGACCCTAATGATGATCGCGATGTCATTTTGGAAATTAAAGCTGGCGCTGGCGGAGAGGAATCTGCGCTCTTTGCTGGAGATTTACTCCGTATGTATCTGCGCTATGCAGAGAAGCAAGGTTGGAAGACTGAGATTATCGATGCCACCGAAAGCGATCTTGGTGGCTATAAAGATATTTCTGTTGCCGTGAAATCTCGTGGAAATCCCGAGCCTGGTCGGGCGCCGTTTGCGAAGTTGAAATTTGAAGGCGGAGTGCATCGCGTGCAGCGTGTTCCAGAAACTGAATCACAAGGTCGCATCCATACTTCGGCCGCTGGAGTACTTGTGCTTCCTGAAGCAGAGGAAATTGATGTTCAAATCAATATGAATGAACTTCGAATCGATGTATATCGCTCCTCAGGCCCCGGCGGCCAGAGCGTCAACACCACTGACTCTGCAGTTCGAATTACTCATATTCCTACCGGAATAGTGGTCTCATGCCAGAACGAGAAGAGCCAACTTCAGAATAAGGAGTCAGCCCTGCGTATCTTGCGCGCCAGATTATTGGCAGCAGCCCAAGAAGCAGCAGATGCTGAAGCAGCCGCAACTCGCAAAAGTCAGGTTCGCACTGTCGATCGCTCGGAAAGAATCAGAACTTACAACTTCCCAGAAAATCGCCTCAGTGATCATCGCGTTAACTTCAAAGCTAACAACTTGGATGCTGTTCTCAACGGTGAACTTGATGATGTCATCAACTCACTTCTTGAGGCAGACAAGTCGGAGAAACTCGCAGCTGCTGAAGCCTGATGCGAAATTTCAGAGTTGCCAATACAAATGAGCATCAAGAATCTACTTAAATCATCGAAAGAGCAATGTCTTGCCGCACAGATTGATGGAGTAGATGCTGAACTGATCTTGGCGCATGTTCTCGGTGTTGGCCGCATGGATCTTCACGCTCGTGACTTCTCACTTTCACCAGAACAAGAAGAGCTATTTCACGAGTTGATTGCTACGCGTATTGATGGAACTCCAACTCAATACCTCACTGGAGAGGCTCCATTTCGTTATCTCACTTTCTCTGTTGGACCTGGTGTATTGATCCCACGACCAGAAACTGAATTGCTAGTCGATGCAGCACTTGTTGAAGTTGAGCGCATTCAATCTGCACCTGGATTAATGACCATTCCAGTTGTAAGCGTTGTGGATCTGGGCGCTGGTTCAGGTGCCATCGCAATATCGATTGCACATGAAGCAAGGCAGCGAAAAATGCCAGTTCATGTTGTGGCTGTTGAAAAATCGGAGGCTGCACAAGAGTGGCTAGCGAAGAACATCTCTCACCACGAAGTGGATGTCCGAGTCATTAAGGGCGATGTTGCCCAGGCTTTAGAAGGCGTCAAATGCGACATCGTGGTTGCCAATCCTCCTTATGTTCCGAATGACACTGACTTGCCAGATCTGGTGAGGAAGAACGAACCTCAAGAAGCTATCTATGGAGGCGCTAATGGCGGCTTGGAGCTTCCACGGTTATTCATTACTGCTGCAACGCGATTGCTTAAGCCAGGCGGGTTTCTCATCCTTGAGCACTTTGAAAACCAATCAGCGCTACTTGAGCGTGAATTGAGTCCGCACTACTCTGACATTTCTCATTACACCGATCTCAATCAGAGACCGCGGTGGATGACGGCGCGCAGGAAGGGGGAGTGATGGGAGAAAGATTCTCACTCACCGATGGCGTGATTGACAAGGCAGAATTGCTAGAACGAGCAGTTGCAGCGCTACGCGATGGCAAGTTAATTATTGCTCCACTTGAACACGCCTACGTCTTTGTCGCTGATGCTTTTAATCATGCAGCCGTTAAGAAGATTCATCTTCTTCGTCAAGATGCACGAGGTGTTGCAGCACAAGTTTTGGTTGGCGACATTCAAACTGTTAAAGGTATTACTCTGGAATTTGGTACAACTATTAATTCCATCTGTGAAAGATTCTGGCCGGGGTTGTTGACGGTCAACATTCCACCCGCTCGCGGATTAGTTTGGGATTTAGGAGATGAACGCACTCTCGAAGAAATCGCAGTACGCGTCCCAGCTGCAGAATTCATCCGAGAAGTCGCGCTTGCTTCAGGCCCTCTTGCAATTGGATCGGCCACTTTGTCAGGTCGGCCACCGACGAGAAAGTCTCGTTTCTTTCCCTGTCTGGATAGTGATTATGCAGCGATTTTTGATCAAGGCGATTTAGAGGAGGGTCCGAGCTCGACTGTAATCTCGGTGAAAGACGATGGCGTGATGCTCCGCCGCCAAGGGGCAATATCACTCGCCGATTTACGCTCGATAACGCCCAATATCGCTGTACCCGCCTAGGATTTCACACATGTCTGAAACCTTCTTCGGCCCGGATTTCTCGCAACTGCAACGTCAAGACCCGGAGATCGCAGCGATAGTTTTATCTGAACTCGATCGCCAACGCAAAAGCCTCCAACTCATTGCAAGTGAGAATTTCACTTCTCCTGCAGTGTTGGCGACCCTTGGCTCCACTCTCTCCAATAAGTATGCAGAGGGATATCCAGGAAAGCGTTACTACGGTGGGTGTGAAGAAGTTGATAAAGCAGAAGTGATTGGCATTGCGCGCGCTAAAGAGTTATTCGGCGCCGAACATGCAAATCTTCAACCCCATTCTGGTGCCAGCGCAAATGTCGCTGTTTATCAAGCTTTCACAAAACCCGGAGATACAGTTCTTGCGATGTCTCTTCCTCATGGTGGCCATCTCACACATGGTTCAAAAGTTAACTTCTCTGGCAAGTGGTTTAACGTGGAGTCATACGGAGTACGCCAAGATAATGAATTAATTGATTATGACGAGCTGCGCGATATCGCTCGTCGTGTAAAGCCGAAGATGATCTGCTCCGGCGCTACCGCTTATCCAAGTTTGATTGATTTCAAAATTATTCGAGAAATTTGCGATGAAGTTGGCGCAATTATGTGGGTTGATGCTGCGCATTTCATCGGGTTGGTTGCTGGTAAAGCAATTCCATCTCCCGTTCCATATGCTGATGTCGTTTCGTTTACAACGCATAAAGTCCTTCGTGGCCCACGTGGTGGAATGATTCTTTCCAAAGCGCAACATGCTGCAGCGGTTGATAAAGCGGTATTTCCTGGGATGCAGGGCGGCCCCATTATGAGCGCAGTAGCTGGAAAAGCAGTCGCCCTCAAAGAATGCGCAACTGTCGAATATCAGAATTACGCGAAGAAAGTCATTGTTAACGCCAAAGCGCTTGCTGCAGCTCTGGAGAAGGAAGGCATGCGCGCTGTCTCCGGTGGCACTGAAACCCATTTAGCGCTTATTGATATTCGTAGTACTGGAGTAAATGGCAAAGTCGCTGATGAGCGCTGTGGCCGAGCTGGAATCTCACTTAACAAGAATGCAATTCCTTATGATCCTGAAACTCCAGCTGTAACAAGTGGAATTCGTGTGGGAACACCAGCCACTACGACCCAAGGCATGGGCATCCCGGAAATGTCAGAGATTGCTTCGTTCATTTCTCGCGCAATTAAAGATGGCGAAGACGACGCAAAGGCTGCTGCCATTCGCAGCGATGTGTATGCGCTGACCGCAAAGTTTCCCGTCTATCCCCGCTAATGCGCGAGTACTCACTTACTCTTCTCATCGCTGCTGCGTTGACATATATGTTGACGCCGTTAGTTCGTAAATTTGCTTTGCGACAAAGAGCTGTTGCGCACGTGCGCGAGCGAGATATTCATACTGAGATGACCCCGCGTTGGGGTGGAGTTGCTATGTGGCTTGCCATGGGGGTAACACTTCTTATGGTGCAGAGCCTAGAGCTTGTAGGCAAGGCATATAGTCGAGAACTCCTTGGGATATTTCTAGCGTCAACTTTCGTATTGCTCATAGGAATCTTAGATGATCGTTTTGAATTAGATGCTGTCACTAAGTTAGCAGGACAAGGTTTAGCAGCTGCAATTCTCTTACTATTTGGTATTCAAATACTCTGGCTTCCGATTGATGGCATCATCGTGCTTCCAACAAATATTGGTCAATTACTCACCGTCCTTGTCGTCATTGTTATCATCAACGCAGTTAATTTTGTTGATGGGCTTGATGGATTAGCTACTGGAATCGTCGCAATATCTGCAGCTTCATTCTTTGGGTTCTCCTATTTGTTGGCGGTAGAAAATGGATTTAGCCGCGCTGGCGCTCCATCACTTGTGACCGCAATTGTGATTGGAACATGTCTCGGATTTCTTCCGCACAATATCCATCCAGCCCGCATTTTTATGGGGGATTCTGGTTCGATGTTCTTAGGTTTAGTTCTGGCTGCTGCCGCGATTACTTTGATGGGCCAGATAGATGCCAATGCGGTCTTCTCTGAAGATATTGGCCCAGCTGCGCTACCTCTACTCTTACCTTTCGCAGTTCTTGCTATTCCATTACTTGATTTGGGGCTTGCGGTTCTGCGTCGAGTGCGCCGCGGCAAATCACCTTTTGCACCCGATAAAGAGCATCTCCACCATAAATTGATGTCAATGGGGAATTCGCAACAACGCACCTCGGTAATCCTCTATCTCGGAACTGGAATGTTGGCATTGCCAGCGATGCTCTCAGCATTTATTCCAGTCTGGGCCGCGCTCGTAGTAGGAGCCTTACTTCTCATTCTTGCGATTACATTTACTAAACGCGAAAAGCGCACAAAAGTGGAGGCTCAAGTCTGATGGATATCGCAAGTTCTAATAAAGCGATGTGGCGTGGCGCTCTTATTCCCTCGATGGTGTTGGGAGTCCTTGCGCTCGTAGTTTCAACAATCGTAAAAGGATCTGCAGGCCTTTTAGGTAGCGCACTTGCAACCTTCACTGTTGTAATTTTTTTCTCTGTCTCACTACTAGTTGGACGACTCACAAAGAACGCCGATCCGATCAGCACGATGGCTCTTGCGATGTTTTCGTACTTCACAAAGTTACTTTTGATCGCGGGGTTCTTGATTGCCGTAACCCGCTTGACTAACGAGAACGATGTTGATCGAACCAGCTTTGGCGTCAGCGCACTCGTGATCGCAACAGGTTGGCTTGCGGGGGAGGTTCGTGCCTTCTTCAAACTGCGGCTACAGTTACCCTTGCCTCAAAACCCAGAGGCAAACCAGAGGCAAAGAAGGATGGAGATTCATGAGCGAGAACCTTCCTAAGGGTCCAAGCGAAGACAATGCTTTCTGGACCATCTTCGGTTACATGCTCTCGGGGCTTCTTATTTGGGGCGGCATCGGTTGGGGCCTTGATAACTGGTTAGGAACTGGGTACTTCTTGCTTGCCGGCCTTCTACTTGGCATGGGATCGGCCTTGTATTTGATCTGGCTCCGCTTCGGCCGCAAATAACCCGAATTCCCAAGCTCCATTAACGGGCCCAATCCCGTAACGCATCTAACGCGGAACGCCCTTTTTCGGGCGAATTTCGATTTCTCAACTACGCGCCCGAACCCATAGGGTTACGCCGTCTTTCCCGCCAATTCATCGTAAGGCTTCACGGAGACGAAATCGCTCTGGAAGTTGAATTCAAGGAGTTCAGTGGTGTTTGTTAGCTACGCAGCAAAGGGCGAGGGCTTCAATCCTCCCGATGCCGGTGACTTCAACCTCCCTCCATTTATTGAAGGTAATGAATTTGCCACAAAGCCAATCCTCTTAGTTTTCCTCTCTGTCCTTCTCATCTCAGTTTTCTTCATTATCTCTTCACGCAAAGCTGCTGTGGTTCCCTCAAAACTCCAATTCGCTGGAGAGTCCATCTATTCATTTGTCCGCAACGATCTCGGCAGGGAAGTAATTGGCCACGAGTTCATGCGCTTTGTGCCCTATCTCTTCACGCTCTTCACATTCATCTTGGTTAACAACATTTTCGGAATTGTGCCGTTGATCCAATTCCCAACCATGTCGCGCATCTCGTTCCCATATGTACTTGCAGCCTTTACATTTTTTATCTTCCATTACGTAGGAATTCGCAAACAAGGTTTCTTCAAATACATGAAAGAAATCATGTTCCTGCCTGGTATTCCAAAGCCGGCATACATTCTTATTACGCCACTTGAGCTTGCGACCTATTTCTTAGTGCGTCCCATGACGCTGAGCTTGCGTCTCTTCGCAAATATGTTTGCTGGTCACTTATTGCTCCTCGTGTTCATCCTTGGTGGCGAGCACTTGTTGCAAGGCGTTATTGGGCTCAAGCTTGTCAGCCCATTCTCGTTCTTGATCGGCATTGCCCTTACATTCTTTGAGTTCATGGTGCAGTGCCTTCAGGCCTACATCTTTACTCTCTTAACAGCGCTATATATCGCTGGGGCGTTAGCAGACGAGCATTAATCAATAGTTTTACTCACGATAACGCTCGGTTATCGTGCAGATAAAGAAGAAGGAAAGGTAAGAAACATGGAAGGCACACTCAACCTGGTCGGTTTTGGCCTCGCAGCGATTGGACCTGGTATTGCAACCGGTCTCATCTTCGCCGCTTACATCAACGGCGTTGCTCGCCAGCCAGAAGCACGAAGCGTTCTCCAGCCAATCGCATTTCTTGGCTTCGCTCTTGCTGAAGCGCTTGCGCTCTTCGGTCTCGTTCTAGCGTTCGTTCTCTAGTCGATAGATTCTCAAGTAATGAATTCGATTGAATTGGCAGCAGGAGAAGAGTTAAACCCTCTCATCCCGCATACCGCAGAAATCATCGTTGGCTTCATCGCCTTCTCTCTGCTCTACATGGTGCTCCGTCGCGCCGTTGTGCCACGCTTTGAAAAAGCGTTTGCAGAACGTACCGATGCGATCCAAGGTGGAATGGAGCGCGCAGAACGCGCGCAACGAGAAGCCGAAGCTGCGTTGAACCAATACAAATCGCAACTCGCAGATGCACGTGGGGAAGCCCAAACCATCCGCGAAGAAGCTCGCGTCCAAGGTGCAGCAATCATTGAAGAGATGAGAGCGAAGGCTCAAGAAGAAGCCGCGCGTATCACCGCTTCAGCACAAGCGGCAATTGAGGCTGAGCGTCAACAAGCAGTGAACTCACTTCGCAATGAGGTAGGAGCACTTGCCACCGAATTAGCATCAAAGATTGTCGGAGAAGCCTTAGATGACCAGGTCCGTCAATCTCGAATCGTTGATCGATTCCTTTCAGATCTGGAGAAGAGTAAGTAGTCATGACAACAGCACTCGCTGCATTGGGTGGCGCTAGTCGCCAATCATTAGCTGCTGCGCGCTCTGCACTTGATAGCGTCCTCAAGGCGTCGTCAGCTGCGGATGCATCTGCGCTCGCTACTGATCTCTTTGCGGTTGTTGCTGCCCTTGATTCCTCTACTCCACTTCGTCGCGCCATCACAGATGGTTCGCGCGATGCAGCTTCCAAGTCAAAACTGGCAGCTGATCTCTTTGGAAAATCGATCTCGGCTTCTGCACTCAAGCTCGTCTCTGATCTCGCTGCGCTTCGTTGGTCGAGCCCTTCGAATCTCGGTGATGTCCTCGAGCAATTAGCGGTAGAAGCTGAAGCATCAGCTGCTAATTCAGCAAATGAACTTGATCGTCTCGAAGAAGAACTCTTTGCCTTTTCAAGAATCGTTGTAAGCGATGGCGAGCTTCGCCAAGCTTTGAATTCAACGAAGTATTCCAGCGAAGGAAAGAGAGTTCTGGTAGCAAAACTTCTGGGCGCAAAGATTGCTCCATCAACCACTCGAGTTATCGGACATCTCGTTAGCGGACTTCGTGGGAGAAATATTGAAAGCACCATCGCGTTCTATTCGGCGGCAACAGCGGCTCGGAAAGAACGCGCAATTGCATTTGTGCGCTCTGCGGTAGCGCTCACAGATGCGCAGAAAGAAAAACTGACAAAGACCTTGTCAGAGAAACTCGGTCAACCCGTTCGTTTGAATGTGGAGATCGATACAACAGTTTTGGGTGGTATCTCCATCCGATTTGCAGATGAATTGATTGACGCCACAATCGTCAGTCGTTTGGCCGACGCGGGCAGAGCGCTCGCAGTATAGGGAGAGTAATCATGGCGGAACTCACGATCCGACCCGACGAGATTCGTGATGCCTTAGCGAACTTCGTTAAGTCATACGATCCAGGTGTCGCGGCTCGCGATGAAATTGGAACCGTTGTCGAAGCAGGCGATGGCATCGCTCGCGTTGAAGGACTTCCTTCAACAATGACAAATGAGTTGCTGAAGTTTGAGAATGGAACGCTCGGTCTCGCACTCAACCTTGATGTGCGCGAAATCGGTGTTGTTATTCTCGGTCAGTTCACCGGAATTGAAGAAGGAACCACAGTTCGTCGTACTGGAGAAATTCTCTCCGTTCCAGTCGGCGATGCCTTCCTTGGAAGAGTTGTTGACGCTCTCGGCCGTCCGATCGACGGCAAGGGCGAAATCAAAGCTGAGGCAACGCGCGCTCTCGAACTTCAGGCGCCATCTGTTGTTCAGCGCCAACCAGTAAAAGAACCACTTGCTACCGGTATCAAAGCTATCGACGCAATGACCGCAATCGGCCGCGGACAGCGTCAGCTCATCATCGGTGACCGTCAGACTGGTAAGACTGCAGTTGCAATCGACACCATCATTAACCAGCGTGATAACTGGAAGAGTGGCGATAAGAAGAAGCAAGTGAAATGTATTTATGTTGCGATTGGTCAGAAAGGTTCAACTATCGCATCTG
>VFFD01000048.1 GCA_018882745.1 Candidatus Nanopelagicaceae bacterium | reverse complement strand
CCTTGGAACCGATTAGGAGCAGAAAGTGATTCACCACTTGTCATTACTAATCGGAGCTTGCTCGGGTTTGCTGGATCGATATCGGTATCCAGCCGTACCAGAACAACAGGACCGGTCTTCAAAGGGAAGTTACCGGCCACACCTAGTTTTCTATTGCAGTGTATGAACTGCGTTGCGTTATTAGGGTCTACTGCCAACGTTGTGGATGCAGAACCGCAATGCCAAATACGAATAATGTTTTTATCTTCCTCTAAATCAACGGTATCGACGAGGTAATTAGTACCTGAGCCAAGCGCCTCCAAAAGCAGCATTGTTACAGCGCCATATACATCTCTTTCACATGCTGCAGGGGTACCGCTCGTGGCAGTCCGTCCCATAGCGCCGCATGGGCATGCGCCTAAATCGACGGCGAAATCCGGCCAGCAACGCATCGCAATTGCAGAGAGACTATTGGATTCAATCCACTTTTGCAGCGCCACTCGAGTGCTGGCATTAATCCGCGCTTCTTTTTCGGGAACGCTCTTCAGTGATGGTTGAGCATCACATGCTGCTTTGTATTCTGCGCTCTCTTCATCAAGCGGTACAGATGCAATATCGGCAAAGATTTCCGGAATTGACTTGTTGATGACTTTTAGACCGAACAGCTTCTCTAAAGTTTCTGCATCGTATGTGCATGGGGTAAATCCTGCGGGAGCATCACCAATGGCCCCGATTGTGTGACCTTGAAGTTTTGCCAGCGCGCTCTTCACTTTTTCTGCATCAGCAAGTTCGCCATTAATAACATCTGGTTGTCCAACGTTCGGCATAGATCCTGAGAGCGCAGATACAAGAGCTTCTTTCACGTGAGGCTCATCAGGGTTACCATGAAGATGAGTGATACGTTTTCCATTCACGCGAAGTGCATGTGCCGCAAGATTTGAACCGCACATGGAGTTAAGTAGGAGACGATCTCCAACTTCACCAAACTCGCGCACCGACCAGAGCAGTACATCTCCCTTTACTTTAGAGAGCAGAGATACCGCAGCGGATGCGTCGGCAAATGATGCATTAAACAGGATGTACAACTTTTCATCTGATTTGAGATTAGCTTCAGCGCTCGCGGTATCTTCTGGAGTCATGACGAGCGATGTTGGACCATTGATTGTGGCTCCAACTTCCGTCAGTAGTGAACGCGCCGAATCAAAAAATTTCTGGGCTGCAGCAACATCGAAAGTTGGTCGCGCTAATGGAATCAATGTGCAGCTACTCATCAATTCCACCCCGCAGGCAGTACTTCACTCATCAAAACTGGGCGTCCTTCAGCAATGCTCTTTTGGGCCGCAAGCCCTGTGGCCACGCTGCGGAGCCCATCTTCTAAGGTCACTTCGGGCGCTTTTCCGCCTTGAATTGCTTTGAAAAACTTCACATGTTCGAGGTAAGAGGCACCGTAGTGAAAACCGTTGTATTTAATAGAGTCGTCCCAGATCTTCCGTGACTCCACCTTTGGCTTTGAGGCATCATGAGTCCACTCTTTGAAATTACCAACTGCGCTACGTTTCCCATGTCGTAACTCCAGCGAAGGCAAGAACGATTCAACTTTTCCAGCGTTTCCGGTAACGGAGATATGTTCCTTATCAACAGTGTTTTCGGCAAACATGCAGAGATCTAGCATGGCGCGCTTCCCGCTTGGATATTCCACAATTACATAGGCGCTATCGAGCATATCGGCGCGTTTGCCGTCGTAGGTTTCATCAAGGAAATTCACGCGTTGTCCACCCGATGCAAAAACTCGTATTGGTCGCTCTTCAGAAATGTGGTCCATAAGATTGAAATAGTGACAGCACTTCTCGACCAAAGTTCCACCTGTCTTTTGGGTGAAACGATTCCAATTTCCAACTTTGGGATAGAAAGGTTCACGATGCTCACGAATTGAAACTTGTTGTACTTCCCCAACTCCACCGCCATGAACTATCGAAATAAGTTCAGCCACAGGTGGCATGTATCTATACTCCAACCCCATCCAGACTAGGCCAGTCCGATTCTTTGACCATTCCAAAACTTTTAAACAATCATCAATTGTTGTGCAGAGCGGCTTTTCAATAAAAACATGAAGTGATGTTGCGAGCGCATCTTTCAAGACATCGACATGTGTGTAATTTGGCGTTGCAATAATGACAGCATCAACCAAACCTGAATTGAGAAGTTCTGTATGATCTGTAAAGACTTTTACCCGGTCGTCCAGTTGCTTGATTGCAAGATTTCTAGAACCTTCATCAGGATCGCTGACAGCGGTAACGGAAGCGCCTTCGATGTAACGGAGATTTTCAGCATGTTCGCGACCCATCGCGCCCACGCCAATGATTCCGTAACGCACCATCGAGAAAGACTCCTTTGTCGTTCCGTAAGTGGTCTGACCACTTGAATGACGCGAGTCTTGTGCGTATATGTCCGCCGGTCAACGCTTTTCGTGAGGTTTTTTATAACGTTTGGATTACCGCTGAGCGATCGCCGGACGGCTTCGACCTGCGACTTCGATCATCGGCCACTTTGAATCGAGGGTCAGAATCTCAAGCCCCGATTCGGTAGTGATAACAGTGTCTTCCACTTTGAGACCCTCGGCGCTGGGGTTCCAGGCAATCGCATTACCGATGCCAATGATCTGAGTGGTCTTTTCATGCGCGGGGTAATCCCGAGGGAGATAGCCAGTTGGTCCACCTTGATGATGCTTAGTCCATTCATCGCGCTCGAACCCTTCGGTCAGATACGAAAGAGTTCCAGCTTTAAATGCTTCGGCAAATGTCGCGCCGACTTTGGTGTTATCCAGGAATGCAGATTCGACTTTGAGTAATCGTTGGTAGGTGGAGTGCATCTGGGACGAAATCTCACCGAAATTTACGATGCGAGTAACACTTGCAATCAAACCTTTACGTCGAGCGCAGATGACTCCCATAACTGTATTACCAACTTCAGCGGTTGTTGGAAGTGGATGTCTGAACTTCTTGATCCGATCTTGACCTGCAACAAGTAAGACAACAGGTTCGAGATTGCGCTCCCAGAGATCTTCTGCAATCTCTCCCGCTACCTCAACTTCGCTCATCTCCGGATCGATATCAAGCATTGCTTCGCCAAGTGCTTCAGCTGCATCTTTACTGATTTCGCGGAGTCGATTGACTTCATAATCATTGAGATTTCGGCGCAGAGTTTCAATCTCTGTTTGTAAGTTGACTCGATCGTTTTCAGCCCCATCAACGCCAATGCGTTCGCCTTTAGGTAGTTGACCCTCGCGCCCTTCAAACCAATTTACAATAATGAGCTCTTCATCTCCGGAAAGTTCTTCTTCCTTAAGACGAGGCGCTTCAATTTTATTGGTGACAACAACTATGCGATCTCGATAGACGACAACATCCATACATGAAAGTTCGAGAGTGGTAGGAATATGTGCCCGTCCACCGATAATCCAGGCGACATTGGACCCTTTTTTCAGAACTACAGCATCAAGGCCTTTTGCCTCTAAAAGCGCCTTAATTCTGGCTCGCTTTTCGCGTTGTTCGAGAAGGCGACTCATGGGAGAAACTTACGAAAGAAGTGCCGAAACTTCGACACCAAAACGAGCTAGTTCAGCTTTTCCACCATCGGTAGCGGTAAGCACAAAAGGTTTTCCATCAGGAGCAATGCAATAAGTATTCTCAAAGTGCGAGCCATGAGATTTATCAACGGTAACAACGGTCCAATTATCGGAGAGCACTTTGGTCTTCTCCGATCCCATCGTGATCATTGGCTCGATGGCAAAAACCATTCCAACTTCAATGGTTGGGCCATGCCCAGGCTTTCCATAATTAAAAATATGTGGCTCCATATGCATGGCAGTTCCAATGCCATGTCCGCCATATTCCCGCAAAATTCCATACTTGCCTTGAGCGTTAGTGAACTTCTCAATCTCGTGGCCAATATCTGAAAGTTTTGCTCCTGCTTTTCCAGCTGCGATTCCAACCCACATCGACTCTTCACAGACATCGAGCATCTTCTGGCGTGCATCATCTACGGGATCGACAATTACTGAGAATGCTGCATCACCATGCCAGCCATCAATTACAGCGCCGCAATCCACCGAGACAATATCGCCTGGCATAATCATGCGATCACCAGGAATGCCGTGAACAATTTCATCATTAACGGATACGCAGATTGTTGCGGGATAGCCGTGATACCCCTTGAAATTTGAAGTTCCACCACCGCGTTTGATATTAGCTTCAGCAATTGCATCAAGGGCGCTTGTAGTAATTCCTGCTTTGATATTCGCTTTGACTAATTCAAGAGTGCTACGAACTAAGAGACCAGCTTTGCGCATGATCTGAAGTTGATCCAAAGTCTTGATCTGGATCGCCATATTTAGCTGAGCTTCTGGGAGAGTGCGCGGATCGCGCTAGCGGTAATTTCAGCTACATCGCCCACGGCAGGGATCGTAATGAGCAACCCTTCTTGACGGTAGAAAGCGATAATCGGAGCGGTTTGTTCAGCATAAACTTCTAAGCGACGCGAAATAACTTCTTCTTTATCGTCATCGCGTTGGTAGAGCTCGCCGCCACATGCATCACACTTTTCAAACTGGCCTGGGAAAACTTTCCCACATCCTCGGCAGGTGCGGCGACCAGAAAGTCTCTTGATGATCTCAGCGTTATCGATAGAGAGTTCAAGTGCCGCTTCAATTGGAGTTTTCTTCTCTGCCAAGATGGCACGTAGAACTTCGGCTTGCGCGACATTGCGGGGAAATCCGTCAAGCAAGAATCCATTTGCAGTATCGCCATGAGTTAAGCGATCTTTTACCATTGCATTTGTTACTGAATCTGGAACTAATTCGCCTTTATCCATATAGCTTTTTGCTTGTAATCCCAGCGGTGTGCCTTCTTTTAGATTTGCACGGAAAATATCGCCAGTTGAAATGTGAGGAATGGAATAGTGCGCGGCTAGGTGTACTGCCTGAGTTCCTTTACCAGCACCTGGTGGTCCAACCAGGATTAACCGCATTAGCGGAGGAATCCCTCGTATGAACGCTGTTGCAACTGGCTTTCAATCTGCTTTGCAGTATCAAGACCAACACCGACAACGATAAGAATCGCAGTTCCCCCAAATGGGAAGTTCTGTGATGCGCCAAAGAGCACAAGCGCGATAATCGGAATAATCGCAACAAGGGCAAGATAGAGAGAGCCTGGCGCAGTAATACGGTTGAGGACATATTGCAGATAATCACTTGTTGGTTTTCCAGCGCGAATACCTGGGATAAAGCCGCCATATTTACGCATATTTTCGGCGGTCTCTTCTGGGTTGAAAGTGATCGCAACATAGAAATATGCGAAGAAGATAATGAGGAGCGCATAAGCGGTGATGTAAATCGGGTGATCACCTTGAACGAAATTGGTGGAAATCCAGACTGCCCACGGCGCTTGCGAATTAGTGAAGTTAGCAATCAAAGATGGGATATATAGAAGTGATGATGCGAAGATAACTGGGATAACACCTGATTGGTTAACCTTGATAGGAATATAAGTGGTGGTTCCACCATATTGGCGACGACCAACTTGGCGCTTTGCGTATTGGACTGGGATACGGCGCTGCGATTGTTCAACAAAAACAACAGCGGCCACAATCAGAACACCGATCGCGAGAATGAAGAGGAATGTTGGCCATCCACGTGAGAGTTTGATAGACCAGAGTTGGCCAGGGAAGCTTGCTGCGATTGATGTGAAGATCAGGATTGACATACCGTTACCAACGCCGCGATCAGTAATCAATTCACCGAGCCACATGATGACTGAAGTTCCAGCGGTCATAACGAAGATCATGGTGACGATACGCTGCCATGAAGTATCAGGAATGATCGCTTCGGTACATCCACTAATCAAACGACCAGGCGTACGAGCAACTGCAATCAAACCTGTGGTTTGAAGGACCGCTAGACCGATAGTGAGATAGCGAGTGTATTGAGTGAGCTTCGCCGTTCCGGATTGTCCTTCCTTCTTCAACGCATCAAATCGAGGGATGACGACGGTAAGAAGTTGGACGATGATTGATGCGGTGATGTACGGCATGATGCCAAGTGCAAAGACTGAGAGCTGGAGAAGTGCTCCGCCGCTAAAGAGATTGATAAGTCCAAAAAGTCCACCAGTATCAACGTTTGCGAGGCAGCGTTGTACTGCCGCATAAGAAACACCTGGGGTTGGGACGATAGAACCAAAGCGGAAGAGCGCCATGATGGAAAGGGTGAAGAAAATCTTGCGACGCAGATCAGGCGTTCTGAACGCCTTTGCGAAAACTGATAGCAACACTTTCTTCTCCTTATTCGATCAAGTTATCGATGTAAGTAAATAACTAGAGGACCTTGATGCTTCCGCCTGCAGCAGAGATCTTCTCTGAAGCAGATGATGAGAAGCTATGGACGGTGACATTTACCTTAACGGAGATATCGCCATTTCCAAGGACTTTAACTGGATGGCCCTTACGTGCAGCGCCAACTTTGTAAAGATCGTCAACCGAAACATCGCCACCCTTTGGGAAGAGAGCGTTGATGGTCGAGACATTTACTGCTTGATAAGTAACGGTCTCAGGGTTCTTAAATCCACGGAGTTTAGGTAGGCGCTGAACCAGCGGCATTGCGCCACCTTCGAAACCAGCGCGAACGACGTTACGTGCCCGCGTTCCTTTTCCACCACGGCCAGAAGTCTTACCTTTGGAACCTTCACCGCGACCCTTACGAGTCTTATCCTTCTTTGCGCCAGGCGCAGGACGGAGATGATGAGCTTTAAGCACCATTGTTATTCAACCTCCTCAACTTTGATGAGATGGCGAACGTTGTAGACCATGCCGCGAATTTCGGGACGATCTTCTTTCACCACAACATCACCAATGCGCTTCAAACCGAGTGAGCGAAGTGTGTCGCGCTGGTCTGGAGCATTGCCAACTTTGGAACGAACTTGTGTGACTTTAAGACGTGGCATTACGCACCTGCCGTTGTTGTCATAGCGCGGATAACTGCTGCGGGAGCAACGCGCTCTAGTGGAAGTCCACGACGTGCGGCGATAGCTGCTGGATCTTCGAGCATCTTGAGCGCCTTTGCAGTTGCGTGAACCATGTTGATTGGGTTGTTAGAACCAAGTGACTTGGTTAGAACATCAGTAATTCCTGCGCACTCAAGTACTGCACGAACTGGACCACCAGCGATAACACCGGTACCAGGAGCAGCAGGGCGAAGTAGTACTACGCCAGCTGCGTCTTCACCTTGGACAGGGTGAGGAATTGTGCCTTGAATACGAGCAACTTTGAAGAATGATTTCTTCGCTTCTTCGACAGCCTTAGCGATTGCTTGTGGAACTTCTTTTGCTTTTCCATAACCAACGCCGACCATTCCATTTCCATCACCGAGCACAACAAGTGCGGTGAAGGAGAAACGACGACCACCGGAGACAACTTTTGCTACGCGATTGATGAAGACAACGCGTTCGATGTATGGCGACTTCTCGGTCTGACGATCATCACCACGACGTTCGCGTTTTTCGCGACCGCGCTTTGGCTTTTCAGCTTCTGTTGTTGTGATTTCTTCGTTGGCCATTAGAAGTCCAATCCATTCTCGCGAGCACCTTCAGCAAGTGCAGCTACGCGTCCGGTGTAGCGATTGCCACCACGGTCAAAAACGACAGTGGTAATTCCCTTTGCTTTTGCACGATCTGCGACGAGTTGGCCGACAGTGCGAGCCTTCTTTGTCTTATCTGCAGATGCTGCGCGAAGATCTTTCTCCATTGTTGAAGCAGAAGCCAAAGTGTGACCTTTGGAATCATCAACAATCTGTGCAACAAGGTGACGGGCAGAACGTGTAACAACCAAACGTGGACGCTCGGATGTTCCGGTAATGCGCTTACGTACGCGGAAGTGGCGACGTGCGCGGGCGACTTGAGTAGAGCCCTTAACGATTTTCTTAGCGATACTCATGCCTTCTTACCTGTCTTTCCAGCCTTGCGACGAATGCGCTGACCTTGAAGATGTAAGCCCTTGCCCTTATATGGATCGGCCTTACGTAACTTCTGGATCTTTGCAACAACTTCGCCTACGAGTTGCTTATCGACACCAGAGACGATCAAGTCTGTTGGTGATTCGACGGTGAATGTGATTCCTGCAGGAGCTGCAAAAGGAACTGGATGTGAGTAGCCAAGTGCAAACTCAAGATCCTTGCCCTTCGCGGCAACTTTGTAACCAACGCCGACGATTTGAATCTTCTTTGAATATCCAGCTGTGACGCCAGTGATCATGTTGGAGACCAATGTGCGTGACAAGCCATGTAGTGATTTTGCAGCGCGCTCATCATTTGCACGAGCAAGAACCAATGAATTCTCTTCTTTCTTTGGCGTAATGAGTTCTGGAAGAACGTGAGTCAAAGTTCCCTTTGGACCTTTTACTGAGATGTTCTGACCAGAGACGTTGACTTCAACTCCAGATGGAATTGCGACCGGCATCTTTCCAATACGTGACATAGTGATCACCATACGTAGGCGAGAACTTCTCCGCCTACGCCATTCTTATTGGCTTGTTTATCAGTGAGCAAACCTTGTGAAGTAGAGATGATCGCAACGCCAAGTCCACCGAGAACTTTTGGAAGTCCAGTTGACTTTGCGTACACGCGAAGTCCGGGCTTGGAAACGCGACGAAGTCCTGCAATCGAACGTTCGCGGTTTGCGCCGTACTTGAGATCGATTACAAGTGTCTTACCAAAACCTTCTGAGTTATCGGTGACCTTGTATCCAGCGATATATCCCTCTTTTTGAAGGATTTCGGCAATACGTACTTTTACCGATGAAGATGGCATAGAAACCACATCATGGTAAGCCGTATTGGCGTTACGCAGACGTGCAAGCATGTCTGCGATCGGGTCTGTCATTGTCATTGTTGGCTCATCGCCTTTCTTCGGGTGGTATCTCGTGAGAGACCTATCCGATAGTTGTTACCAGGAAGCTTTCGTAATACCGGGGAGTTCTCCGCGGTGTGCCATCTCTCGGAAGCAGACTCGGCAGATACCGAACTTCTGATAGACGGAGTGAGGACGTCCACAACGTTGGCAACGTGTGTAACCGCGCACCTTGAACTTTGGCTTGCGGCTCGCCTTAACTTTGAGTGATGTCTTTGCCATTGTTTGTGATCCCCTTAATCCTTAAATGGAAAACCGAGCGCCTTGAGAAGCGCACGACCTTCATTGTCATTCTTGGCTGAAGTAACGATGGTGATATCCATTCCACGGACGCGATCGAGTTTGTCTTGTTCGATCTCAGGGAATACAACCTGCTCGGTAAGACCGAAGGTGTAATTACCGCTGCCATCAAATTGCTTTGGTGACAGACCACGGAAGTC
>VFFD01000047.1 GCA_018882745.1 Candidatus Nanopelagicaceae bacterium | reverse complement strand
ATGCAGCAGATCTCATTCATCGCGAAACGGGAAAACCGCTGAGTGATGCCAAGCTAGAAGTTGCTATCTCAATCGAACATATCTCGTGGGCTGCGAAATTTGCCCCCAAAGTTCTTAGTCCGCAAAATCGTCCATCAGGACTCTTGATGTTCAACATGGCTTCACAAGTACAGCGCGTTCCTTACGGTGTAGTGGGAGTGATTGGTCCATGGAACTATCCAATGTTCACCCCGATGGGGTCTATTGCATATGCCCTTGCTGCCGGAAATACCGTCGTTTTCAAACCGAGCGAATTCACACCTGCAATTGGCGCCTGGCTGGGTGAGACTTTTAATCGTATTGCGCCTTTCTCTGACATCTTCACTGTTGTCACTGGAGGCGCTGAAACTGGAGTTGCTCTTACCGAAAGTGCTGTTGGAAAGATTTCATTCACTGGTTCCACTCGAACTGCCAAGAAAGTTGCTGCCGCGTGTGCAGAGCGCATGACTCCCGTAGTTCTGGAGTGCGGTGGGAAAGATCCAGTTCTTGTGGATCACGATGCCGATATTGAGAAAGCGGCTGAAGTAACTTTGTGGCATGCCATGGCCAATGCAGGACAATCATGCATCGGTGCTGAACGAGTTTATGTACACCAAGATGTCGCAGATCAATTCACGCGTTTGATTGTTGAGATGGCTTCGCACATTAAGGCAGGTTATGAGGATGGAGCTCATTACGGTCCATCCACAATGCCCTCACAATTGAAAGTGATTAAGTCACACATTGATGATGCAGTAAAACGCGGCGGAGAATTTTTACTCGGCGATAAGAACTCTGTGAAGGATGGCTATGTCCAACCCGTCATATTGCGTAATGTTCCTGAAGACTCTAAGGCTATGACCGAAGAAACCTTTGGACCTACCCTGGTGATTAATACTGTTCGCCATATGGATGAAGCGGTGGATTTGGCAAACAACACGGCATATGGACTCGGAGCCGCAGTCTGGTCAAAGCGCAACGGCAAGAAGATTGCGTCCCTGTTGAAATGTGGAATGGTTTCCATCAATTCGGCATTTTCTTTCGCAGCTATCGGCTCGGTTCCCTTCGGCGGTGTAAAAGACAGTGGATATGGTCGAATCCACGGCGCTGAAGGCTTGCTGGAATTCACTTATCCTCGCACGGTAGTAAAGACTCGATTCAATATTCCTTTGCAATTCACAACTTTTCAACGTACTGGTTTTGCCGACAAAACAATTATGCGTTTAGTGAATTTGCTCCATCGCCGTCGTCGATAAATGTTCTAGTAACGCGGAGCGTTCCGCGTTCGCTCAATCCGAGGTTTACGACTATCTCTCTTGTTCCAACATGCAGTGTGCCAATGTCGCCGAGACTCCACATCATGCTCTATCCATGCAACGGTATGTGGTGTAGCCATGGGAATAAGTTGATCACAACCAGGACAGCGGTATGGTTTTGTCGAGCTCGAACCTGTGATGCGACGAACCATATAGATGCCTTCGCTATGTTCTTCAATCGTCTCGTGTGAAGCTGCAAGATCCCGCTCTTCAGGCTTGGCAGCGTTACGCCCATTACTTTTCTTGGGCTTATTTCTCCGCGGACTCACAGGGATATTCTCTCCTACATACGGCAAGATTGCGCTCATGTTCGCCAAGCCCCTCATTGCGATCACTATCGCAGGCGCACTTACTTTTGCACTACCTTCCCAAGCGTATGGCGCAGACATCAGCGTTGTTGCAAAGAAGACCGCAAAACCTATTCCTTCGCCATTACCCAAGTGGCCACCTTCAGGCTTTAAAGGTAAAGATGGGGTCTTTGCCAAAGTTCCTACTCGAAAAGAACTCGTTGGATTACTCTCTGCAAAAAGAACTCTGCAATCTGTTGTAAAGAATTGTGAGGAGTTTGCATGCGGAGCAGTCATTGCCGCTGCCGAAACCGGTTGTGCTTGGTGGGAAGTGACATCGAAAGTCTTTAGAACAGAGGATGGAAATCCCACTCCTACCCAACTTGGATCCCTCACGACGTATGCAAAAGGAAGTGCAAAAAAGGCACAAACAACTATTTTTCTGGTGAGTTCCGAACCAATTCTTCCTGAGGTGTATCTCAGTCAGATTAGAGTAATTTGTCATCGCAGCTCCAGTGATGCCCCAAAACCTGGGCATACATATCTGGCTAATCCAGCGCCTTCTCCCACAACAAGCTCGTGATTGGAGTAGATGCCTATGCTCGGTGGAATCAATAACGCGCTCTTTCTCTCCTCCTTTGCTGGATTTGCAGTACTTGGTTTTCTCATCGTTATGTTGCGTTGGGCTTTTTCGCGTGGAAGCTCCGTGGTCGAAAAACCTTTATTTCAGGGGAATGAAAATGAATATGGGTTACTTGAAGTTGTTGCAAAGCCACTTAATCATATTGAAGGCGAAATGATGAAGCGTAAGTTGCTGGAACATGGAATAAAAGCAACATTGACTCAGACGAAACAAGGACCACGAATCTTGGTCTTTCCAGAAGAAGTAAAAGTAGCGCAGGGAATTCTAAAAAGTTAGCGGTTCTTACCTGGAACCCAGAGTTGATCTCCGAGTTCTCTATTTTCGAAGCGAGCAAGAACAAAGAGCAAATCGGAGAGTCGGTTCAAATATTTTGCCGTGAGTTTGTTGACGCCCTCACCGAAGGCATGAATTGCCTGCCATGTACGTCGCTCGGCACGGCGCACGACAGTTCGAGCGACATGAAGATGTGCCGATGCCGGAGTTCCGGAAGGTAAAACAAAAGATTTCAAGGGTGCCAAACTTGAGTTGTAGTGATCTATCTGGGCTTCAAGATATGCAATTTGCGATTCAAGTACTCGAAGCGGCTCATGTGTAGGCGAGTCGACAACAGGTGTACATAGATCTGCGCCAACATCGAAGAGATCATTCTGAACCCGCACGAGAAGTTTCTTAATATCCTCATGAAGTTGTGGGATGGTCAGGACCACTCCGATATAGGAATTCGCTTCATCAACAGTGGCATATGCCTCAAGGCGGGGGTCATTTTTCGAGGTTCGACTCATATCTCCGAGCGATGTTGTTCCATCATCACCAGTTTTTGTATAAATTCGAGTCAGATTTACCATGGGGTGAGCCTATTGGAGTCGTTACGATGAAGCCAATTAAGGTGGGTGCTGACAGCACGTCCTCGAATTCTAGAAAGTCGATCAAAGAGAGGTAGAAGAAGAGCTAATGCCCGAACTCCATCCTCTCGATCGTTTCAAAGTCGTAGGCGGCGGCTCATTACGTGGTGATGTTGCCATTCAAGGCGCCAAGAATTCAGTCTTGAAGTTAATGGCAGTCACGCTTCTTGCTCCTGGCACATCGACAATTCGCAATGTACCTGACATCGCAGATGTTTCAATGATGGCTGAGCTTCTTGAAACATTGGGATGCACTATCTCGCGCGATAAGGCTCAAAAAAGTATCGCTATTCACGTTCCAGAAATTCCCGGTCATCGCGCAGAATATCAATTAGTCAGAAAGTTAAGGGCCTCTATCAATGTTCTAGGTCCTCTCGTTGCGCGTTTAAAGAGAGCTGAAGTTGCTCTACCCGGTGGAGATGCAATTGGTTCACGAGGGCTAGATTTTCATACCAAAGGTCTCGTGGCTCTTGGAGCCGAAGCGCATAGCGAGCACGGATACATCATTGCCTCTGCTCCTCACGGACTAAAAGGTGCGACTATCGAATTAGAGTTTCCAAGCGTTGGAGCAACAGAGAACATCATGACCGCCGCTGTACTTGCGTCAGGTACAACGATTCTTGATAACGCAGCGCGTGAACCTGACATAGTTGATATCGGAAATTTCCTGATCGCTATGGGCGCAGATATTGAAGGTCTTGGCTCGCCCACCATCACTATCCGCGGTGTTTCTGAACTCACGCCTGCAGAGCACACTGCAATTCCCGATCGCATCGTCACTGGAACGTGGGCTTTTGCCGCCGCGATGACTCGTGGTGATATTTCTATTCATGGAGCACGAGCAGAACACCTCGAACTTCCACTCGAGAAACTGGTTTCGGCTGGCGCAGTGATTACCGCAATACCCGATGGAATTAGAGTGAAGATGGATAAGAGGCCTCACGCCGTTGATGTCGCGACACTTCCCTATCCAGGATTTCCTACCGATCTCCAACCCTTCGTTATTACCCTGAACGCGATCGCCGATGGCGATGCGCTTGTAACCGAGAATGTCTTTGAAGGCCGCTTCATGTTTGTGAACGAGCTACTGCGCCTTGGAGCCAAAATTCGCGTTGATGGCCATCACGCCTCCATTAGTGGAATTCCTCAACTTTCATCTGCCCCCGTCATGGCTTCAGATATTCGTGCAGGTGCAGGTCTAGTTCTAGCCGGACTTGTGAGTGATGGAATCACCTACGTGGAAGGTGCTTTTCATGTAGATCGTGGTTATCCAAATTTTGCGGAACAACTCCAAGCTCTTGGCGGCGATGTAGTAAGAGTTGATTAATCTCTAAGCTTTGTTTTGCAGCTGATGTCTACCTTCAACGCCTAACTTCTTATAGATATTCATTGTTTCATGACGTACTAACGATTCGCTATAGCCAATAGCAAGAGCTATGAATTTATTTGTCTTGCCTTCTCGCAACATCGATAGAATTACTTCTTGACGTTGAGAGAGCTCTTCTCCCTCTAAGTTATGTATCTGAGTCCTTCCCTCTAATGAATTCTCATAGAATTTGAAAAGTGATTTAACGGCATCGAAGTAACTCTCTACTCCCTCAAGCTCTGTTACATCAGAGGGGAAACCAAAGCTATAGACGCGGTTCATGCTTATGGGGATTGAACAGAGTGAAGTCCACGGAGTTCGGCTATCGAGAGAAACAAAGTCACGAAACTCTTGCATGACAGTTTCACGCTTAGCCCACACTGTTTTCTGAGTACGCAGCGCATTGCTAATGGGGCGAAAATCTGAAATATGCATAGTGGTTTGTGTGGCAACCTCGAATTTGCTTGATCCGTGAAGGTTTTCGCAGTGTATGACTCCATCATCAGATAACTTCCCTCTGAAAGAGAAGGTAATTTCATCGAAAGGCGAGATCTTTGCAGAGAGAAAGTCAACCGCTTGATCCGGTACAGGGGCATTCGATAGGAAATCCGCGATTTCTTCAATACGTCGGAGATAGGTGTGATACATACTCCGCCTCCAATCAAATGTTGTCTAATCCCTACCCAACATTAATTGCGGAAATTCTCCCTGATAGCACTGACACCGTAACCCGATTAGGACGATAATCCATCGTTACTGCAAACGATTCCAAATCACGTTGACCGACTCTGAAGAGCCACGAATTTGATTTTGCACAAATCTCTGCGGCCTGTTCCTTCATGCCCACCAATTGACTCGCTCGAACTTGGCTGATTTCTTCCTCATTCTTAAAATTTTCTGGGCATTGCCCCTCCATTGACCCAACTGTAAGAAATTCACCACGCGTTTCCGTTCGGCCAATCGCAATCACTATTGAAGACCTCGCTTTAGATGTTGCCGCGATCGAGTAGATACCTGCTTCACCCGCACGAGAGAGTCGCGAGAGATACAGATATTTCTTCTTTCCATAAGGTTCGAAGAAAGGAGTTCGTTCTGTGATCGAGAGTGAGATTCTCTTCCCAGAAGGAGATGTCACGGTGACCGTTGGCAGCTGTGAGTTCTTTAATTTATTGGAGGGCGCTGCATCAACGATGAGGTATTCCACATTGAGTTGTTCGCCTTCATTTAAGTGAAAGCGCACATGACGTCTCTCTTGTGAGCGCTTGAAGTCGGCATAGACGGCAAAAGAGATAGTTCCATCGAGAAGAATGGGGCTCTTCGCAACAGCCTTGTGCGAAGAAGTAAGGTTTACTGGAAAGTGAGCAGATGCAGGTGCGCCGGCGCTTAACAACAGCGCAAGCGCAAGTAAGACCAATACTTTACTGCGTCGCACTTTCGCCGAGAACTGAAACGCGATTATTTGCAACAGATAAGAATCCACCACTGACATTGAACTCTTGACTTGAGCCATCGACACTTTCAATAGTCACTTTTCCATCAACCAGCACGCCAAGAAGCGGAGCGTGATCAGGGAGAATTCCGAGATCACCTTCCAAAGTACGGGCAGAGACCATGGTGGCTTTGCCCGACCAGACTCGCTTCTCTGGCGTTACAAATTCGACGGTAAGGACTTTGTCAGACATTGATTAGCTCTTCGCCAATTCTGCAGCCTTACGTTCAACGTCATCAAGACCGCCGCACATAAAGAATGCCTGCTCTGGAATATGGTCGTAATCTCCATTTGCGAGCGCATCGAATGCAGCAATGGTTTCGCTAAGCGGAACAAAAGATCCATCGATTCCGGTAAAGACCTTCGCAACGAAGGTGTTCTGTGAGAGGAAGCGCTGGATACGACGCGCACGACCTACGAGAATGCGATCTTCTTCGGAAAGTTCATCGATACCAAGAATTGCGATGATGTCTTGAAGATCCTTGTAACGCTGCAAGATCTGCTTGACGCGGTTTGCGACGCGGAAGTGGTTCTCGCCGATGTAGCGCGGATCAAGGATGCGCGATGTGGAATCCAGTGGATCCACAGCAGGATAGATACCCAACTCTGAAATCGGACGAGACAAAACGGTTGTTGCATCCAAGTGGGTGAATGTTGTGTGTGGAGCTGGGTCAGTGATGTCATCGGCAGGAACATAAATCGCCTGCATTGATGTAATCGAGTGACCACGAGTTGAGGTAATTCGCTCCTGAAGCACGCCCATTTCGTCAGCAAGTGTTGGCTGATAGCCCACCGCTGAAGGCATACGGCCAAGAAGAGTTGATACTTCTGAACCTGCTTGAGTGAAACGGAAGATGTTATCGATGAAGAGAAGAACGTCTTGCTTCTGAACATCGCGGAAGTACTCCGCCATTGTTAGAGCAGAAAGCGCAACGCGCAGACGCGTTCCGGGTGGCTCATCCATCTGTCCGAAGACCAATGCGGTCTTATTGATAACGCCAGTCTCGGTCATTTCGAGGAACAAGTCATTACCTTCGCGAGTACGTTCTCCAACGCCGGCAAATACTGAAACACCACCGAAGTTTTCTGCGACGCGATAAATCATCTCCTGGATAAGAACGGTTTTACCAACACCTGCACCACCGAAGAGACCGATCTTTCCACCCTTAACGTATGGAGTAAGTAGATCGATAACTTTGATACCAGTCTCAAACATTTCAGTCTTAGACTCAAGTTGATCGAAATCAGGAGCTGTGCGGTGAATTGGCCAACGTTCTTTCACATCAAGTGATGAGGTTGGAACATCGAGTGATTCACCGAGGGCATTAAATACGTGTCCCTTGGTGACATCTCCGACTGGAACAGAGATTGCTGCACCTGTGTCACGTACTTCTACGCCGCGAACCATTCCGTCAGTTGGTTGCATCGAAATCGCGCGCACGAGGTTATCGCCAATGTGCTGGGCGACTTCAAGTGTCAGCTTACGTTGCTCACCACCGAGTGTTACATCGACGTTTAACGCGTTGAAGATCGCAGGCATCGAATCCGATGGGAATTCGATATCAACGACCGGTCCAATCACGCGTGCTACGCGTCCGGTTGCTGTCTTAGTTGTCATCATTCGCTCCCTGCGCTTGCTGAGGCGAGCGCGTCTGCGCCGCCGACGATTTCACTGATTTCTTGCGTAATTTCGGCCTGACGGGCCGCGTTTGCAAGTCTGGTCAACGACTTGATTAATTCATCAGCGTTGTCAGTCGCTGATTTCATCGCACGACGACGCGCTGCATGTTCGGACGCTGCCGATTGCAGAAGCGCGTTGTAGACGCGAGATTCGATATAGCGTGGAAGAAGTGCGTTGAGAACTTCTCCAGCATTTGGTTCGAATTCATACATAGGTAGTAATCCAGCAGGCGCTGGACCATCCGACTCAACAACTTCAAGTGGCAACATGCGCTTATTCATAG
Source organism: Candidatus Nanopelagicaceae bacterium (assembly GCA_018882745.1). GTDB lineage: Bacteria > Actinomycetota > Actinomycetes > Nanopelagicales > Nanopelagicaceae > MAG-120802. The sequence goes on along the minus strand of VFFD01000047.1, from coordinate 1,787 downwards.
CAATTTGCGTGATCATCGATTTAAATTCGGTGTAGACAATATGAAGTTCATCGACTCCATTGATATCTACTTGAGCATCGGCGATAAATGCCGAGATCAATTCATCAGAGATCATCTTTGCATGCGCATATGTTGGGTTATCCGAAAAACCAGTCCATGAGTTCTTGATTGGACGATTACGGAACTTGAAGTAGTTCACCGCTTTGCGTCCCACCAAATAGGTGTGAACATCAAGGCCGCGAGCCTTCAAAGTCACGACAAGTCCATCAGCTTCTTTAATTGCGCTCGATGAATATGCACCCGCCATACCACGATCTGCAGTGATGATAAGAACTGCAGCTCGTTTCGGACTTGCAGACTCAGTCGTGAGCGGATGGTTTGTGTTCGAGAAAGTGGCAACTGCGCTCACCGCACGCGTCAATTCATTTGCGTACGGGGTCGATGCAGAAACTCGTTGTTGCGCCTTGACGATACGCGATGCGGAGATGAGCTCCATTGCACGCGTAATCTTCTTAGTCGCTTTGACCGAGCGAATGCGTCGACGATAGATGCGAAGTTGTGCGCCCATGGCCTACTTCTTGTACTTCGTGATCTGCTCGGTGCCGTCGCTACCTTCAGCTTGAGCAGGAGCCTCATTGACCGCCTTTGCGACCGATGAGACGAATTGCTGCTTGAAGGAAGTGATTGCGGCTGTCATTTTCGCAACGGTGTCATCGTTGAGTTCTTTAGTCTCAGAGATGACATCGAAGATTCCCTTATGTTCACGAGCGACGTAATCCAAGAATTCAGTCTCGAAACGACGGATATCTTGAACTGCAACGGAATCAAGTTGGCCAGTAGTACCTGCCCAAATTGAAACGATCATTCGCTCAAGTGAATATGGTGTGTATTGCTGTTGCTTGAGAAGTTCGACGAGACGCGCACCGCGTTCAAGTTGTGCCTTTGATGCTGCATCAAGATCGGAACCGAAAGCAGCAAATGCTTCAAGTTCACGGAACTGAGCGAGATCAAGACGGAGGCGACCTGCGATCTTCTTCATAGCTTTCGTCTGTGCTGAACCACCAACGCGAGATACCGAGATACCTACGTTGATAGCAGGACGGACGCCAGAGTTGAAGAGGTCAGTCTCAAGGAAGCACTGACCATCAGTAATTGAAATAACGTTTGTAGGAATGAAGGCAGAAACGTCATTACCTTTTGTTTCGATGATTGGTAGACCGGTCATCGAACCGCCACCCATGTCATCAGAGAGTTTTGCGCAACGCTCAAGAAGACGTGAATGTAAATAAAAGACGTCGCCAGGATAAGCCTCGCGTCCTGGTGGACGACGGAGCAAGAGCGAGACTGAACGATAAGCTTCTGCTTGCTTGGAAAGATCATCGAAAACGATCAAGACATGTCCGCCGTTGTACATCCAGTGCTGACCAATTGCAGAACCGGTATATGGAGCGAGGTACTTGAAGCCCGCAGGATCTGAAGCAGGAGCTGCAACAATGGTTGTGTATTCCATCGCGCCAGCTTCTTCGAGAGCTGCTTTTACTGATGCGATCGTTGAGCCTTTCTGGCCAATCGCAACATAAATACATTTCACTTGCTTCTTCTTATCGCCACTCTTCCAGTTATCGCGCTGGTTGATGATGGTGTCGATTGCGACTGCTGTCTTACCAGTCTGACGGTCACCGATGATGAGCTGACGCTGTCCGCGGCCGATTGCGGTCATGGCGTCGATAGCTTTAATACCGGTTGCAAGAGGTTCCTTAACAGGTTGGCGTTGGACAACTGATGGC
>VFFD01000046.1 GCA_018882745.1 Candidatus Nanopelagicaceae bacterium | reverse complement strand
GCATGGGAAGAACTGGTTCTTTATCAATGTTTTCGCTAGCTACCTTGGCATCAAGTTGCACATTGATGAGCACCGCCTTGCCATCAGCAGATGGAATAGCTTGCAGTGGCGCGCCAGGAACAAAATAGGTACTTAATGGCTTGCCTGATTCAGGCAGGACTTTTGCACCAAGAGTGTTGGCGTATTGATTGACGAGCGCGAAAGCTTCAGGATTTGTTGCGGGGTTGAGGTCACCGAGGAGCAAGAGAAGGGTCGGAAGTAAATTTTCTGATTGATCAGAGAATTTGACTGTGATTTTTCCAGCGATTGTTGACTCGGCATTCTCGGGCAAGAAAGCAGAGTTATCGTTCTCTTGAACTGTTGAGATCTTGGAGAAAGCTGCCCCAGAGAATCCACCAATAGATAGCCAAGCGATGATCGATACGACCGCGATCCACAATGCGCGACGGCCCTTTGTACGTTTCTTACTTGGTGCGCTTTCAACACTCTGACTCACACAACACTCCTTATAACGTGGCTACTAGGTGATTTTGGCTACCTGCGAAGGCCGATTATTGCTCTGCTCATGCGCCCGACGCGCCTGGCGTAGATAGGTGAGTTTACCTTCCGTGGAGAGAGATAGCGGCACTGAAGTTAGGCTAGTGGCGTGACCGCAGCATTGGCGTCGATAGCCCTCAGTAAAGCTGGGCTTCTTGAGTACGAATCCGCCCTCGAATTGCAGCGCAGCATCCACTCAGAAGTCGCTGATTCTCTACGCAATAACACCTTGATTTTATTGGAGCACCCTCCTGTTTTCACTGCCGGCCGTCGCACACTTGAGAGTGAAAAACCAACCGATGGTTCACCCGTTATTGATGTTGATCGCGGCGGAAAGATCACATTCCATGGCCCGCGCCAATTAGTTGGCTATCCAATTGTTCGTTTAAAGAATCCGAATGATGTAGTCGGTTTTGTGCGCGAGATTGAGATGGCGCTAATCAATGTATGTAAAGAGTTTGGAATCAACGCCGAAAGATATTGTGAACGTTCTGGAGTGTGGTTGAGAGATGAGAGAGGCGATCGCAAAATTGCTGCGATTGGGATTCGTGTCGCGCGGGGCGTCACTATGCATGGATTTGCGCTTAACGTTGATCCCGACTTGAGTTATTTCAATCGGATTGTCCCTTGCGGAATTGCTGATGCAGAAGTGACTTCCATGGCGCGCGAACTTGGACGTTCTATCGAGATTGCAGAAGTGGAACCGATCCTAGAGCGCCACATCTTCGAAGCTCTCATGAAAGTGAGCGCTGCATGATTGCCCCAGAAGGAAGAAAGTTGCTTCGTATAGAAGCTCGTAATGCTGCCGTACCTATTGAGCGCAAACCCGAGTGGATCAAAACTCGTGCACATATGGGACCGGAGTACACCGCACTTCGCTCCCTTGTCTCTCGAGAGGGTCTGCATACAGTCTGCCAAGAAGCTGCATGTCCAAATATCTTCGAATGTTGGGAAGATAAGGAGGCAACATTTCTTATTGGTGGTGAAGCATGTACGCGTCGCTGCGATTTTTGCAATATCGATACTGGAAAGCCAGAGCCCCTGGATCGTGATGAGCCGCGCCGCGTTGCAGAGTCAGTTAAAACTATGGGGTTGCGTTATGCCACTGTCACTGGTGTAGCACGTGATGACCTCGATGATGAAGGCGCTTGGCTATATGCAGAGACTATTGAGCAGATTCATGCCATGGTTCCTGGTTGCGGCGTTGAAATGCTCGCTCCTGATTTCTCTGGAAACCCCACATTATTGCGCCAAGTCTTTGATAGCCGTCCTGAAGTTTTTGCCCATAACCTCGAGACCGTTCCTCGAATTTTCAAGAGAATACGTCCTGCATTTAATTACGAACGCTCCCTTAATGTCATCACTCAAGCTCGTGAGTATGGACTCATCACTAAATCGAATTTAATTCTTGGCATGGGTGAAACTAAGGAAGAGATTTCACAGGCACTTAAAGATTTGCGAAGTGCAGGCTGTGATCTCATCACCATTACCCAGTATCTCCGCCCTTCAGCACTTCACCATCCTGTCGAGCGTTGGGTTAAGCCACAAGAATTCGTAGAGCTTGCCAAAGAAGCTGAAGATCTCGGATTCCTTGGCGTCATGAGCGGGCCACTGGTTCGCTCCAGCTATCGCGCTGGTCGACTTTACAAACAAGCTATGGAATCTCGATCGGGTGTAAGTAATGGCTGATGTGGTGTATCCCCCAATCATCGCCATCGTCAAAACTCTCTGGAAATATCTCGGGTTGCAATTCACCTTCTATGGTGAAGCGCATGTACCGAAAAAGGGTTCTGCAATCTTGGCGATGAACCATGTTGGCTACCTGGATTTTGCACTAGCAGGTACCGCGGTTTTGCCCTCAGGACGTTTGGTGCGATTTATGGCGAAGAAAGAGATTTTTGATAACCCCTTTGCTGGACCACTTATGCGCGGCATGAAACATATATCTGTGGATCGCAAAAATGGTGGGCCCTCATTCATCTCTGCGCTGCGCGCATTGAAAGCTGGTGAAATCGTAGGTGTCTTTCCCGAAGCCACAATCTCTCAAAGTTTCGAATTGAAAGAGATGAAGAATGGGGTTGTGCGCTTAGCAATGGAATCTGGTGCACCGATCCTTCCAACAATTGTCTGGGGTTCTCAGCGCATCTGGACCAAAAAGGTTCCGAGAAATTTCTCACGTCAGAACATCCCCATCTTTGTATCCATTGGTGAGCCAATTTCCTTAAATCCCGATAGCGATATCGATGAATCAATGAAGCTTTTGAACGCTCGCATGTCTGAGTTATTAGCCCAAGTCCAAAACGATTATCCTGACTCCCCTATTGGTCAACGATGGGCGCCAGCTCGTCTTGGAGGCACTGCTCCAACTCCACAAGAGATTGCTGCAGGTAAAGCGCAACGAAAGGAAATCTAGGCGAATGTTTGGACGTAAAAAGAAGGACCCTAACGCTCCCAAGAAAGTTCGCTTTAAGACTATTCGCGATGCATACGAACTTGCTGCGAAACAATATTCATTTGTTCTGCTCCGCTGCCTCGCGGTCTTTGTTCCTCTTTGGCTCATCGGCATTCTGGTTGGAGCACAATTTGGCCGACCTGGTTACGCGGCATTCTTAACATTTCCGCTTGCATTCCTCGGAGCATTTTTCTTTTTCACAAGGCTTGCAAGCAGCGCAGCCTATGCATCTATTGAAGGACAACCTGGTGCTGGCGCTAGCGTTCTTATGTCTATTCGCAAAGGCTGGACAATCACTCCCGCTGTCAGCGTTAATAAGGCTCAAGACATGATTCATCGCGCAGTTGGTAAAGCTGGCATTGTTCTTGTTGCAGAGGGTGGCTACGCGGTCCGCGCTCTCCTCAACGATGAGAAGAAAAAGATGGAGCGATTTGCTCCCGGTGTTCCAGTGCATGAATTGTTGGTAGGAAATGAAGAAGGCCAAGTGTCAGTTCGAAAGCTACAACGCCAGATGAAGAAATTCCCGAAGAAGCTCTCCACCGTTCAAGTTCGAGAATTGCGTGCCCGTCTCAAAGCAGTTGGTGGAATGAATATTGCACTTCCCAAGGGGCCAATGCCAAAAAATATGAGGATGCCAAAACCTCGTTAAACCGAACCTCGTTTCGGCACGCGCATCACAACAGTTTTTGTAATGCGATCATGTAGACCTCGACCATCTTTATCAGTCACAACCGCGGGTATCACGAGAGCAATAAGAAAAGTACGGATAAAAATCGCACCTGGTTTTACAAAAAGGTAGTCGGGCCAACTCAATACGCGAAGCTTCATCATCCTCTGTCCTGCCGAGGCGCCTCCCAACGAGGTAAGCAGGGCAACTTCGAGAACAAACACTCCAAGTCGAATTAGCGATGGCCCGAGTGAGCTACTTTGCAATGGGATGAAGAGCGCCGCCGAAAAGGTAGCGATTGCCCAATCAATGCAGAGCGCGATGAATCGACGCCCGTAACCGGCTTTTTCCACGCTGGCAACCTAGCGCATCGCCACATTTCCAGCCCCATGAAACATAGCCGTAACAGTCTGGTTATGGATATTTCACTGCCGAGCCTTAGGTTTCTCCCATCAGTTTCGGCTCAGTGACGAGCTATCAAAAACCACCTAACAGGAGAACCATGTTTAAGAATTCTGCAGAAGTTCTTAACTACATCAAGAAAGAGAATATCGCACTTATCGATGTGCGATTTATCGATCTCCCCGGTATTCAGCATCACTTCAATGTGCCTGCTTCACAATTTACCGAAGATGTATTTACAGAAGGCTTGATGTTTGACGGTTCCTCAATCCGAGGATTCCAATCAATTCACGAGTCAGATATGAAGTTGCTTCCCGCACCTGAGACCGCATTTCTTGATCCATTCCGCAAAGAGAAGACTCTTGTTCTTCACTTCTCAGTTGTAAATCCAGATGACAATTCACCTTATAGCCGCGATCCACGACAGATTGTTGCGAAGGCTGTTGATTACATGCGTTCAACAGGAATCGCTGATACTGCGTATTTTGCTCCAGAAGCCGAGTTCTACGTATTTGATCGCGTCAAGTTCCAGACCCGTATGAATACTGGTTTCTACGAAGTTGATTCATATGAAGGCGCATGGAATACCGGAATTGATAATGATCCAGATGGAACTCCTAACCGTGGTTATCGCACTCGCATTAAAGGTGGATATTTTCCAGTTTCGCCAACAGATCAATTTGCCGATCTTCGCGACCAAATGGTCGTCAACCTCGCCAAGGTTGGTCTTGATGTAGAACGCGCACACCATGAAGTTGGTACCGCAGGTCAGATGGAAATTAACTACCGCTTCAATGACATTCTCCATGCAGGTGATGATTTGATGAAGTTCAAGTACATCATCAAGAACACAGCGTGGGCTGCCGGCAAGACCGTAACATTTATGCCGAAGCCGCTCTTTGGAGATAACGGCTCAGGTATGCACGTCCATCAATCACTCTGGAAAGATGGGAAGCCTTTGATGTGGGGTGATGGATATGCAAACCTCTCTGATACTGCGCGTTGGTATATCGGTGGTCTACTGAAGCACGCTCCATCTCTTCTTGCATTCACTAACCCAACCGTGAACTCTTATAAGCGTTTGGTTCCAGGCTATGAAGCTCCAGTTAATCTTGTTTACTCCGCCCGTAACCGTTCAGCATGTATCCGTATCCCAATCACTGGTACGAGCCCGAAGGCAAAGCGCATTGAGTTCCGTTGCCCAGATCCATCATCGAATCCATATCTTGCATTCGCTGCAATTTTGATGGCAGGTCTTGATGGCATCACAAACAAGATAGAGCCACCAAAGCCTGTCGATAAGGATCTCTATGAATTGGAAGGAGCCGAAGCAAAAGCAATTGCGCAAGTTCCAGGATCCCTCGATGCAGTCATCGATAATCTCGAAAATGATCATGAGTTCCTAACTAAAGGTGGAGTCTTTACAAAGGATCTCATCGAAACTTGGATCGATTGGAAGCGTAAGTCAGAAATTGATTACGTACGTCTACGTCCACATCCAGCAGAGTTTGAGTTGTACTACGACATCTAAGAAGTACCTTCAAAAAGGGGCTCGCGCAAGCGGGCCCCTTTTTTTATTGGTCGAGATTATTGAGGCGTTGCAAGAGCGTCGGATGCGTGTAATTGAACGCTACATACAACGGATGTGGCGAAAGATTTGCCAAGCTATCCGTAGAGATCTTTTTCAGAGCTGAACGCATCGGCGCGACTTCATATGTCTCTTTTGCAAAGGTATCAGCCTGATATTCGTTATGCCGAGTCCAAGAATTGTTAATTAAACCGAGAACGATGTTCATGGGCGTGAAGAGAATGAAGAAAGCAAGAGCAGATAAGTGAAAGCTAGATATATCGGCGCCCAAGGCGGTGGAAAGCTCTGGATAGCCGAGGAGCCAACCTAAAAGTGCGAAGGTGGCAAAGGTTTGAATATTGGCAAAGATAAACATTGAGAGCGTGTGCTTCCTCTTGTAATGCCCAATCTCGTGAGCAAGCACAGCAACAATCTCCTTTGTGGAGAGCTTTTCAATCAAAGTATCAAAGAGCACGATGGTCTTGCTCTTTCCTAAACCACTAAAGAAGGCATTGGCCTTTGTGGAACGCTTCGATCCATCCATCACAAAAAGCCGGCCTAGTGAATAACCTTGCGAAGCGCAGTACTTCACAATCTCATTCTTTAGCTCCCCATCTTCAACAGGTTTAAGCTTGTTAAAAAGTGGCAAGATCAATGAGGTTCCGAACATAAACATCAGCAGTGAGAATCCGGAAACAAGCGCCCAAGCAAAGATCCAGAACGAACTCTCTAATCTTTCGTAAAGCCAGAGCACAGCAGCAAGAAGGGCTCCTCCAATGAGCGTTGCAAGAATTGAACCCTTGATAGTGTCACTGATGAAAGTCTTTGGGGTAATCTTGTTAAAACCGTACTTTGCTTCAATCCCAAAGATTGAGTAGAGGCGAAATGGAAGATCAAGCCACCACGAAATCACACTGAGCAAGGCGATAAAGACAAGAGAAACAACGATCTGGTTATCGAACCTATCCCTAACCCAATTATCTATGGTGGCAAACCAACCGTAGGTGAGCGCTAAAATCATCACGATGGTTGAGAAAGTCGCTGAGTAAAATCCGAAGCGAGTTTTCTCAGCGCTGTATGCGATTGACCGCTCCCGCTCTTTAGAGTCATAGAGCCCTGCGATCTTGGGGTCCAGTGGGTTCTTTGCGGTGCTCTGGTTGAGATTATCCAACAGTGATTCAACTACATAGGCCAGGACTACGATGACAACCAATACAGTAAGAAGCATTAACGTAGTTTACCGATAGTCTTTCGGTATGTGCAGATTGATGGCTTTTTCAGCTCGTACTGAAACTACTCTGCCGTCATTTATGGGTAGCGCTTTTCAAGAATTTGTTGAGCTTTCTAAAGTTCATGATGACTCCTGGGGTCTGGCACTCTCTAACGGAAGTACGGCAACCGTCACCAAGAAAGCAGAAACCGCTGCGTTAAGTTCTAGTTTTCAGGAAACTGTTCAATCGGCGAATTCCTATGGTGGACTGCTTCATTTCCGCTGGGCCTCTCCCGGTTTACCTGTGACCGATGCCAATGCCCATCCGTTTACTTATCAAGATATTGCCTTCATTCACAATGGAGCTCTCAGCCCCTACGATGCCGTTAAATCTCTGGTCGCGCCAAAATTTGCAGAGCTACAACAAGGCGAGACCGACAGTGAACAGTTCTTCCTTTATCTGCTCACTGAAATTGAGCGCCTTGGATTTATTGATGGCGTGAAGACATGCATGCAAAACATTAAAACTAACTTCAAATATAGCTCTATCAACTCCATGATTATCAATTCGGAATACTTGATAGTCACTTCCGAACATAATCCGAACAATAAACCCGACTGGGCTGATGAGATCTATTATGAGCTTCGCTATCGCCTCGATGATAATGGCATCGCCGTCGCATCATCGGGCTGGAATCAAGAAGGCTGGACTTTGATGAACAATCACCAAATGCTGATCGTCGATCGCAAAACTTTACAAGCTGAAGTTATTGACCTGTAATCTCTTTTGGTTTTCGACTTTCTGCCGAGACCACAACAAGAACTCCAAGTACGATAATCATCCCACCAATTGCATAGCTTGTAGTGATTACTTCATCTAGGAATATGGCTCCCAAAGCAACTGCGATGACTGGGTTTACATATGCATATGTTGCAGTAAGTGAAACTGGAGCATTCTGTACTAACCAGAGATAAGCGCTGTAAGCGATGATTGAACCGAAAATAACGAGATAGACGAACCAGAGCCAGGACCACGACGACCCATCTAAAAAGTCTGAGAGCTTTTCACCCTTAATGAAGCCTGCCAGTGTTAGCGAGACTCCTCCTGCCATTAATTCGTAAGCTGTGAAGACCAACGCGTTTTTTGGCAACTGAAAACGCGGTGCGAGAAAAGTTCCTAGGGCCCAACCGATATTTCCAATCAACACCATAAACATATAAAAGACGACCGTAGATGCGCCTTCACCACTTACTGATTGCACACTTCCTGGCTTGAGCAAGAGAGCTACGCCAATAAAACCGATAGCCAGACCAGTCCAGCTACGCCCCGACGGCCGCTCCCCTGAAATAAAGCGAAAAATACCGATCCATAGTGGGAGCGCCGCAATGATGAGCGCAACAATTCCTGAGGGCACATGTTGCTCGGCAACTGCGACGTTACCTAAACCAAATCCAAGAAGTACAAATCCAAGAATCGATGATGTTGCGATTTCAACTCGTGGAACATTCATCTCATTAAATCCACGAGTGATGCCAATGATCAGAGTGAGAAGAATTCCGGCAATAAGAAAGCGAATGCCCATGCTGAGAAGCGGTGGCATCGTCTCAATTACGTATGCAATCGCAAAATAGGTGGAGCCCCAAATCACATAGACTGTCCAGAGCGCAATCCATGTAAGCGCAGATTTGCTAAGTGCTGGCATGTACCCAATCTACTAGCCAGACTGCTCTAGTAAGGTAAGCAGGTTATGTCACGCACGCCCTTTGATCACGTACCCGTTGAAGACCCAGGCGCTCCAAACCTTGCGAGCGTTCCTCGATTTTTACTCTGGGTTGGCTTGAAGCAACGTCGCATCATCGCAACAGGAGTCTTCTTTGGCGTTATAAATCTTCTATGCGTTGCAATCATGCCAGGCGTTCTTGGGCGAGGAATCCAAGCGATTGCAGATCAAAAAAACGATGAACTACAAAGATGGGTTCTCGTTGCACTCTTGATTGGAACCATTCAAGCTGCGGCAGGAATTCTTCGACATCGCCGAGCTGTCGGAAGTTGGATATCTGCAGCAACTCGACTACAGCAATTGGTGGCCCGCAAAGCTGTCGACTTAGGAGCAGATCTACCTCGCCTCGTTTCAACGGGTGAGGTTTCGGCGATTAACTCTAACGACGTTGAGCGCGTGGCCCGTGTTTACGATCTTATTCCTCGCTTAACAGGCGCAATCGTCTCTTTCATCTTCGTTTCAATCCTATTAATCACTTCTTCTCAAACTCTTGGACTCCTTGTTGTGATTGGCGTTCCACTTCTTGGTCTTGCCATTGGACCCATTATCAAACCCTTACAGAACCGCGAATCAGCTCAACGTGAGAAACTTTCGAAGTCTTCAGAACTTGCCGCCGACACCGTTGCGGGGCTGCGCATATTGCGTGGAATTGGTGGTGAAGAGACATTCTTAAAAAGATTTAGTATCGCTTCTCAAGAAGTTCGGGCTGCAGCGGTTCGTACCGCGAGAATGCGCGCACTTCTTGATGGCTTGCAAGTTATTTTGCCAGGTACTCTCGTGGTGGGAGTTATCTGGATCGGTGGAAACCTTGTAAGCCGCGGCGAATTGAGGGTCGGAGAGCTATTGGCTTTCTATGGTTATAGCGCTTTTCTCATGATTCCACTGCAAATTCTTACTGAATCTGCCCAGCGTCTCACCTCAGGAACTGTTGCTGCTCGAAGAGTTATGAAATTACTCAGCGTCGAGAAGTTGCAGAAATTAGGTAACGCTCAATTCCCCCATAACTTCGACAAAATCCACGATAACATTTCTGGACTCGCTGTTCGCAGTGGAATTTTCCTCGGTGTGGTCTGTGATAACTCACTTGATGCAGATGTCATTGTCGATCGCCTCGGCGGTTATATCGATGCGACTGAAGTCGAGGTAGACGGAATCGCATTCTCCACAATTGACCGTGAATCTCTTCGAACCAACATATATGCCCAAGAGAAAGAACCTGCGATTCTCTCCGGAACGATTGAATCGCTTTTCAGAGTTGCGCATTCGGAGCGATTAACAATCTCTGACGCCATTGAGGCAGCATCGGCGAGCGACATATTGGACTCACTTGATGGAGATGGCTATAGCGCCGAAGTTGTGGAGCGGGGACGAACTCTCTCGGGAGGTCAGCGCCAACGACTCGCTCTTGCCCGCACCCTCTTTGTCGATGCACCTATCGCTATCTTCGATGATCCAACTAGTGCCGTTGATGCTCATACCGAAGCTCGTATCGCGCAACGACTTAAATCAATTCGTGGAGCGA
>VFFD01000005.1 GCA_018882745.1 Candidatus Nanopelagicaceae bacterium | reverse complement strand
CCAGCGCGGCCAAAAGCTCCTTTATTGGGCCGTATCCCAAGAGTTCTGCGTCGGGATCTATCTCGGCCCATGGCTCGAGGACAAACTTTCTTTCATGGGCGCGGGGATGTGGCAGCGTTAATTCTTCGCTCTTGAGAAAGAATCCTTCGTAATCAATGATGTCAATATCAATCGTACGTGCCGCTTTGGGGATTGTGCGTTGGCGACCAAGAGTGGATTCGATTTTCAATAACTCCTTAATGAGTTTTTTGGGTTGTAATTCAGTTTCGCCCATCAGAACAGCGTTGATGTAGTTAGGTTGCTGATCAGAAACTTTAAATGGAGCGGTTTCGTAGAGAGAGGATACTTTTTCTACTCTCATGATGTCCCGCAACGCATCAATTGCGAGTGAAATCTGTTTACGTGGATCACCCAAGTTGGCACCTAGAGCGATGACAACTTTCATTCGTCGAGTTTAACGTTCTCTCTTGATGGTGATTGAGACATCGCCAAAAGGAACAGAGATTGGGGCTCGAGGTTTATGAACCGTTACTTTGGTCTTCTCTACAGATGGGTATGCCGCAAGAATCTTTCTTGAGATATTTTCTGCTAACGCTTCAATAAGTGTTATGGGTGGGCCAACAATCTCATTATGAATTAACGTGGCAACATCGTTGTAGTCGATGCTGTCATTCAAGTCATCGGACTTTCCAGCTTTCGATAAATCTAATTCTAATTCCACATCAACGATAAAAGGTTGGCCGTTTTCGCGCTCGGATTCATAGAGCCCGTGATAGCCCATGGCCTCAATGCCATCGATTCTCATCTTGTCACTCATGCTTCAACTTTACTCTTTAGGAAGGAATTAACTGTCGCGATTGCATCACGATGTGGCTTCACAGAGTGGGTACGTACGCCCCACACATTCTGTTTAGCGACCATTGCGGTGACGGCAATAGAGGCAGCTTCTCGATCATCGGGGTTTGTGGAACCCGTTAACTCCCCCAGAAAACGCTTGCGGGAGGCTCCGATCAAGATGGGGTATCCCAAAAGCGCAATGCGGTCAATATTTCTTAGTAACTCCCAGTTATGTTCTGGACGTTTGGAGAAACCTAAACCTGGATCAATGATGATCTGTTCCGGATTAATTCCTGCTTCAATCGCAGCTTCGATTCGCGCTTCTAATTCTTCTTTGACTTCTCTCACGACATCCTTATATGTCGCGTGATCTTGCATGGTTTTCGAGTGCGCGCGCCAATGCATGATGATGTACTGAACCTTAGGATGCTTAGCAATCAAGGTATACATATCCGGATCAGCTAGCCCACCGCTTACATCATTGACATAACTTACCCCTAATTTGATTGCTTGCTCTGCAACTGATGCTCGAGTGGTATCGATTGAGATAGGGGTTTCTTTTTTAACGAGTTCTTTGATTACTGGGATCACGCGAGCAACTTCATCTGCTTGGGTAACACGTTCCGCGCCTGGCTTTGTTGATTCGCCACCAACATCGATGATATCTACGCCTTCGTTGATCATCTCCTCAGCACGCTTGAGAGCTAACGCTGTTGTGGAATATCGACCACCATCAGCAAAAGAATCTGGGGTGACATTAAGAATACCCATTACCAAGGTCGACATTATTTTGTGGTGATAAGAGACATTGCTTCTGCGCGAGTAGCAGGATCTCGGAGCATGCCACGAACTGCACTTGTGACAGTGCGCGCTTCTGATTTACGAACGCCACGCATCGACATACATAGATGCTCACAATCAATAATGACGATAACCCCACCCGGTTGCAGAATCTCAACCATCGCATCTGCAATTTGCGTAGTGAGTCTCTCTTGAACTTGTGGCCGACGTGCATATAAATCAACTAGGCGAGCCAGTTTTGAAAGCCCCGTCACTTTTCCGGAAGGTCCCGGGATATAACCGATATGGGCGACCCCATGAAAAGGCGTTAAATGGTGCTCACAATGTGAGTAGACCTCAATATCTTTCACAATAACGAGCTCGTCATGCCCAATATCAAATGTGGTTGTCAGTACATCTTTGGGATCTTGATGCAGACCTTGGAAATTTTCTTGGAGTGCCCGCGCTACTCGTTTGGGTGTATCTCTTAGCCCTTCACGTGTGGGATCTTCGCCAATTGCATGAAGTAATTCAGTAACTGCTCGCTCCGCGCGTTCGGAATCGAAGTTCTTACTCATCTTTGGCGGAAGCCTTCTTCTTTCGCTTTGGCTTCTCTTCCGTCACTCCATTGTTGCGTGGCTTAATTGCTACAGGTGGAACTTTTGAAGGAACGCGGCTTGATGAACCGGTCCAGGCTGGACGCTTCGGACGCATGGCAACATGTTTGAAGATAACTTCAATCTCTTCTTTGTGGAGTGTTTCCTTCTCTAACAACTCTTCAACGAGGGCATCAAGAATTGAACGATTCTCTACCAAGATTTCATAGGCTTCATGGTGTGCACCTTCAATCAGAGATCTAATTTCTTGATCAACAGCTGATGCAATATCTTCCGAGTAATCTCTTTGGTGGCCATAATCGCGTCCAAGGAATGGAGCAGAATCACTGGTTCCAAGTTTGATGGCGCCAAGTTTTTCGGTCATGCCGTATTGCGTAACCATGGCGCGCGCTAGCGTCGTAGCTTTTTCAATATCGTTTGATGCACCTGTTGTTGGATCATGGAATACGAGTTCTTCTGCAGCGCGTCCACCCATTGTGTATGCAAGTTGATCGAGCATCTGATTACGAGTTGTTGAATATTTATCTTCATCTGGAAGCACCATGGTGTAACCCAACGCATGTCCGCGCGGCATGATGGTGATTTTGTGAACAGGATCGGTATGTGGAAGTGCGTGCGCCACAAGAGCGTGCCCACCTTCGTGATACGCCGTTACGCGACGCTCTTCTTCGCTCATAAGCCTTGATTTACGCTGTGGACCAGCCATCACGCGATCAATTGCCTCATCAACATCATCACGAGAAATGATCTTGCGATTCTCGCGCGCTGTCAGCAGCGCTGCTTCGTTAAGGACATTTGCAAGGTCTGCGCCAGTAAATCCTGGGGTTCGGCGTGCGATTCCCAACAAATCAAGATCTTTTTCAAGTGGTTTGTTCTTGGCATGAACTTTCATAATTGCTTCGCGACCTTTGACATCAGGACGATCGATTCCAATCTGGCGATCGAAACGACCTGGACGCAAAAGTGCAGGGTCGAGAATGTCAGGTCGGTTTGTAGCGGCAATCAAGATAACTTGATCGTGCGGTTCAAAGCCATCCATCTCAACAAGTAATTGATTGAGAGTCTGTTCACGCTCATCATGTCCGCCACCCATACCTGCACCACGATGGCGACCGACTGCATCAATCTCATCTACGAAAATAATGGAGGGTGAATTTGCCTTCGCTTGTGCAAAGAGATCGCGAACGCGAGCAGCGCCGACGCCCACAAACATTTCTACGAAATCAGAACCAGAGATGGAATAGAACGGAACTTTCGCTTCACCCGCAACGGCGCGAGCTAAAAGTGTTTTACCAGTACCTGGAGGGCCAAAAAGCAATACGCCTTTCGGAATCTTGGCGCCTATCTCTTGATATTTCTTCGGTTCGGCTAAGAAGTCCTTAATCTCTTTAAATTCTTCAATCGCTTCGTCAGCTCCGGCTACATCTGCGAAAGTAACTTGTGGAACTTCGTTGTTATGAAGTTTGGCGCGAGAGCGACCAAAGGAAAATACTCGAGATCCACCTTGGGCTTGGCCCATTAAGAAGAATAAGAGGAAAGCCAGAAGAATGATTGGTCCAAGAGTAAAGAGAATTGAGACGAAGATATTGGTCTTCGGAACCGTTACATCCCACTCTTTTGGAGGCTGATTTGCGGTAAGTAAATCAATCAAAATCGG
Source organism: Candidatus Nanopelagicaceae bacterium (assembly GCA_018882745.1). Taxonomy (GTDB): domain Bacteria; phylum Actinomycetota; class Actinomycetes; order Nanopelagicales; family Nanopelagicaceae; genus MAG-120802. Next base: position 35,987 of record VFFD01000005.1, on the reverse strand, counting down.
CTCTTGCCCCGTCACATATGAGGCTTCTACCTTCGTAGCTCCATTAATCGCCTGGCCTGGCTTAAGGACTAACTGGATAACCTGGTCTCGATCGACGATATTTGCTGATTCAACTTCGCCACGAGTGATAGCTGCCATCGCTTGTGAGGTATCAATCTTGGTGAATTGATTACTCCCCGACGAAATCTGACCAAAGATTGTTACTGCAATAATCGCAACAAAAATCCAGAAAAGTGGACGACGAGTCAAGCGCGGACGTTGTTGCCCTTTACCGGTTTGTTGGCCGCCACGTTGTTGGGGCATCCGGGGTTTCTTAATTTTCTTATCGGCCATGGCTACTCATACATGTGCTTTGCAAGCACACCAATAAAGGGAAGGTTGCGATACTTCTCATTGAAATCTAAGCCGTAACCAATCACGAAATCTTTGGGAATATCAAAGCCAACATATTTCACATCTACTTTTACTTGAGCCGAATCTGGTTTACGGAGCACCGTCATGATTTCTACTGATTTTGCGCCGCGTGATGTGAGGTTGCTGCTTAACCAATCCAAAGTAAGTCCGGTATCGACAATATCTTCGACAATAAGAACATTTCGCCCAGTAATATCTTTATCAAGATCCTTCAAGATACGCACAACGCCCGAAGACTTCGTTCCGGAACCGTACGACGAGACTGCCATCCAATCCATATCGAGATGGCGATTGATGTGGCGCGATAGATCTGCCATTGCCATGACTGCGCCTTTGAGTACGCCAATGAGTAGGAGATCTTCATCTTTGTAATCAGCTTCAATTTGTTGCGCTATTTCTTTGAGGCGCTTTTGTAGCTGCTCTTCAGTAACGATGACGCGTTCTATTTCGTTCTGAACTGATGCGAGATCCACACATTTCCTTTCAGGTGAACTTTGGCGGGCTTTAGGAGAGCGAAAGTCTGCCTGAAATCCGCGCTACGGTCACACCGCCAGGGAGCGATACCGGGCCTTGTCCCTTCCATCCTGTGACGAGAGACTCAACAGGCTCAATATGGTCAGCCGTTAGTGAGCCCGATGGGGCGCCGGCGAGATAGATGGCTTTACGGAAAATCCTGGTGCGGATTGCGCGTGGAAGGGTTTCGAGAGTGGCGATATCCAAAGAGATGGGGTCGAGATCATCAAAGATTTCATCAGCCCATTGGTCCAGTGCATCGGCATCATCGCGCAACAGCTTTGCTGAGCGAGTTAAGGCATCAGCAACGCCAGGCCCAATCTCTCTCTCCATTAAAGGTAAAACATTTTCGCGGACTCGAACTCGGGTGTACTCCATCGATTGATTATGCGGATCGCGCCAGAACTTTATTCCCACCTCTTCACAGGCAGCTTCGGTTTGAGCTCTAGTAATCGAAAGTAATGGCCGGCGATAATGATCGATGCGCTGTGCCATTCCAGAAAGAGAACGAGTTCCTGAACCACGCGCTAAACCAAGAAGTACTGTTTCCGCTTGATCATCTTTTGTATGCCCTAAAAAAATTGCGACAGCATTATGCATCGTCGCAACATCATTGAGCGCCGCATATCGTGCACGACGCGCAGATGCCTCAAGGCCGTCGGTAACCTCGACATGAATTCTTCTAATTTCTATATTCTCAAATCCGATTCGGGCTAATTCTTTTTTTGCCTCAAGTGCAACATCAGAAGAATTCTTCTGGAGTGCATGATCAACAATCAGCGCCACAACTTTGATGGCTCTCGTTTCACACTCAGGGAGCAAGGCGGCAGCTAAAGCTGATGAATCTGCGCCACCAGATGCTGCAACGATTACTGTTTCTCCTGCAGCGATATCTTCTAACTCGCGACGAACAGCGAGGCGAATTTGGTAGAGCGGAGATGCTTCAGCCATAAGGCTAAGCCTATGTACTTCTAGACTCGACCTCCATACGGCATCAAGCCTTTGATGCTGTAGATATTCGAAAAGAGCAGTCCTTTACCTTTGGAGTTCGCTTCCCACATCATCCCGTTTCCAGCATAAATTGTGATGTGATGGATTGAATTCACAGTCCCCTTATATGAATAGAAGAGTAAGTCGCCAGGTTGAAGTTGGCTAATGGGCACATGTTTCGTGTAGCTGAAATACAACGAAGAGTTGAGGCGATCCCAGTTTGGCCAGCCCAATCCAGCAGAGCGATATGCCGCATAAACCAAGCCAGAACAATCAAATGCGTTCGGACCCTCATCGCCCCAGATATAAGGCTTGCGTGCCAATACTTGTTTCTTGGCAAACTCCACAGCTTTAGCGCGCATTTCGGGAGTTGAACGTGAAGTTGAGCGACCTTTGAAACCAATATCTGGCCAAACTCTTGTATAAATTGCAGTGTTATTTGCGATGCTTGCATTTGCTTCTTCCAATAACGCAAGCTGGCGTTGCTGCTCAAGAGTTACTCGTTTCGAACGTGCCGCATTTAGTTCTCTCAAGACTTGATCTTGAATCTTCTGTAACTTATCTACTTCTTTTTGTTGCGCATTGCGGGCCGCATCAGCTTCAATTTTTGTTGCTTCTACTTTCTTTGTCGCAACTTCTTGTGCAGCTTTTGCAGCGTCTGCAACTTTCTTTGCTTCCTTTGCAACTACTTCTGCGGCCTTAAATCTAAAGAGAGCTTGGGTGTTCTTATCTCCCAAGGTATCAAGAGTCGATAGACGGTCCATTAAGTCTTGAGGGCCATCAGAGTGGAGGATCGAATCAAAATCTGTAAAACCGCCGCCCATGATGTAAGCATTGAGAGCAAGACGACCAATTGCATCATGAGCCGCCTTTACTTCAGAGACAGCGACGTTATATGCAGCCGTTGCAGCGTTTGCTTCTTTTACCGCAAGAGCAAGTTCTCGCTTGGCCGCTTCATATTTTGCTCGCGCTGCATTTGCGACTGCGGTCAACTGACGAAGAGTGAGGTTAGCTTTATTTAATTTGGCGGCAGCAGCATTAGCCGCTTTTTTCTTCTCTGCTTCTGCCTTCTTTGCTGCTTCGATCTGGGCGATGGTGGGCGCCTTAGGAGGATTTGCGAGCGCAGGAGTTATCGAGAGCACTAATAAAGAGGAAAGGCTGAGCGCTAGAAGGCGAACTCGCTTAGATCTCAATTCATGGCTCCCTGGGGAATTGGGGGTCAGTTACTAATGAAAAGGATAAAGGGGCTTCCTGTAAATCTCCTTTAAATGAGGTGAGGTGTCGGAAATTAGCCCCACCCAAAACTGTGATTTACCTCTTTAGTAAACGCCAGGAACCATAGAGACCGAGAATTGCACCTCCATAAAGTAGTCCGTAGTAGATCCATTTCCTCTCTATGGGCCCATTGAGAATCGGTGCGGTTGGAATCACTGCCATCACTTTCGGGACTTCCTCTCCTTCGATGAGCAACTCCCACGAATCCGGATTCGGGTTTCCATCTCCCTTGGTTTTTACAACAACATCGTCTGCTTGATTCCTTACACTGACAACTCGATGTGAAAATCGCAGCCCCTCAACATCAGGCAATGGCAGCACTATTACATCTCTGACTTTTATCTCTTTAGTGGAGATTTGTTTGGTAACAACCATATCTCCAGCCTTAATTGTAGGTTCCATACTTCTCGACGTGATTGTAAGAAAACTCGACTGCCAATAAATGGTAAATACTGCCAATACGAGAGTTAGAAACGCCGTAGCAATCAAAAAGATATCCCTGATGATTCTTGTAACTCTCATGAATTAGTGACCTGTTGACCACGTATATCTTGTCGCGATACGTAGGTTGTTAGCGTCGTAGAAAAATTATTTCTATTACTAGCCTGTGTACGAGCACGCATTGAAATCTCTCCTCCGATACTCAAGTTGATTCCTGAAAAAACGAAGGAAGCATCAGAAGCGCTAGCAATAAGAGCGACGGTTCCTGAGCATTGATTAGTTGAGACGCTCCAAATTCCGCCGACACATCTTTCGAAAAAAATCTCATTCGGATTTGAATTGCCACTCAACCGTATTTTGTTGATAGCAACAAAGAAATTGCTAATTGGTACACTACCAATATTCCTCAGTGCAAAATAGTCATATGCCACACCGCTTGTCACGACCCAGGTAAGCGAGTAGGGCTGATAAGTAATTATTTGACTTTGCCCGATTGCACTGACTGCCCAAGTTGCAGTGGATGTGCTTGATGACTTAACAGCACGAGCTGATTGACCTGCAGAAGCCGGCAAAGATGTAAAGGTTGCTATAGCCAGTACTAGCGCGAAAATTCTCTTCATTTCTACCCCCTGGATGAGTGAGAGGGAGCGATGAGCTCTCCCCCTACGGGTTACTTTTAGCTATTAGTGATGGTTGCTACGCGTTGAGCAAGATCAAATGTGTAGGTCACATCGACTGCTCCACCTTGTACGGTGTTGGATGGAAGTGCACCGTTGATGGTTGTTTCATTTTGATCAGGAAGTTCAATTTTCATTTGAAGATACTTCACTGCACTTGATGACATTGTGCCATTTGTCAAAGGTGTCGCCGACGTCAATGATCCAATGACTGTCGAATTGAGCTCCGTTGCTGTTGTACCTGTGCATGCGCCTGTACTTGTATTCCAAGCGACGCTACAGCTTGTAACAGTTAACTTTAAAGCCTTTGTTGTAACGCCGCCTGTGCCATCAGTAATTAAAGACGCTGTTCCCGTCTGAGACGTTTTTAAAGTGAGGCCAATTCCATTGAGAGTTCCAGAGTTTGTGAGCGTCACATATCGATTAACTACATCGCCTGGAACTATGTTTGAAATGCTTGCACCAAAACCATTTCCTGAATTTGCTAAATCTAATTTCAATGTTCCTGCGTTTATATTTTGTGCTGTTGTATTAAACGCTGTTGCATTGAGTGATGCGAGAACGCTTTGCCCGGCGATGGCGGCAACGGAGATGATGATTGCTGCCCCTGCGAATGGACGCCAAGAGCGCTTTGCGGAAGTACTTTTAATCATGAATGCTCTCTTCTAGTTATGGCTGCTCGCCTTATCGGGCAGACCAGGCATAACCTTGAAGGGCGCTATCGATTCTTCACTCGCGTGCTACTCGCAAACTTCTCAATCTTCAAAGAGGTTCAAGTGAAGCGCGTTCTAACTCACTCTCTCGCTTACATCATTACTTGCTAACCTAAATCCAACACTTCGCACGACATCAATGACGTCTGGTCCGCCGTTGCGTTTAATTTTGGCACGTAGTTGGCCAGCATAAGTTTCAACCGATCCTGCCGCCGATTCTCGAAGAGATGAGACCGCTTGCAACACTTGTTCTTTAGAGAAAACTCTCTCTGGGTTTTCCATCAATAATTGCAAGAAGCGATATTCAGAATTTGTAAGGAGAATTTCCTTATCGCCAATTTTGAAAAGGTGTTCTGCGAGATCTAACGAAAGATTCTCCCACGTCAAAATAGTTTGGCGAGGTGCCCTCTGACTTTCACCACGCTTCAATTGCTGTGTTACTCGCGAAGTCAAAATCCTCTGCTCAATAGGTTTGGTGATGTAATCATCTGCGCCTGCATTAAGAGCTAATTCTTCATCAACAACTTCTTCTCTTTTTGTGATCATAAGAATCGGAACTGTCGATAATGCCCGAATCTGTCGGCAAATTTCTAAACTCTCAAGAGGAGCGTGTCCGAGATGAATCAAGGCCAGGCTGTAATCACGGATAGGAAAAATCTCTCTCGCTTCCGTCGATGAAGAAACATCGAAAACAGAGAACCCCATAACTTCAAGCTGCAACTTGATATTGATTCGATCTTCCGCATTATCTTCAATAAGAAGAGCATTCGGTTTTTTCTCGTTGACTTTGGCCACTTTTCTCCATCTTTTTTTCAGTCGAGTCTGTTAAAGATACAGCAGACTTTAACTTTGACTGATTCGGGCATCTCAAAATGAGATTTTGTGAAGGTTTCATGTGTACATTCCTTAAAAATGCTACTGAAAGGAGGGCTACATGGATTTGATGCGTTTAAGCAACATTGCTAATTACTTAGCGCTCGAAAAGGACCTGGGGGCGGCTGTTCAATATGTAGCTCTCAACGCCTGCAGCTCAGGAGAGCCTTCACGCTTTTATGTTGCTCGGCTAGATGGCGATTTCAAGCTAAGTCACGTAAGTAGTTTTGGATTCGACGAAAGTTTTCTGGCCCGTAATTCGGAATTTAGTCTTTTGACAAACCCTCTTCTAAACGAGGCAATTAAGAGCGAGAGTGTCATAATCAAGAGTCGAGATGCTCAGTATCGCAAGGATTTTGCTGGCCTGCAGGTAAGTGAGGGAGATGAGGAATGGAAATCAACTATTTTTATGCCTCTGCTTCCAAATTTTGCAGCAACACTCTCCACGCAAGTTCAAACTCCTGATAAGGAACAGTTCCGAAACTACTATTCAATGTTGAAGTCTTTGTTCAGCTTATACATTCATCAATTAGATGTAAGTCAGAATTCTAGGCGCCGCGGAGGTTCACAAGCCAAAGAGAATTTGATTGGTCGACAACTTACCGAGAGACAATCACTCATTTTAGATTTAATCAAGTCCGGTATGACCAATATTGCTATTGCGCACAAGATGGGATATTCGGAGTCTTTGATACGGCAGGAAACGATGGCCATCTATCAGAAACTGGGCATAGATGGTCGTAAAGATCTAACTCGCACTGAGTTACTTAATGAAGGATCCAATGACTAGAGCCATGGAGTACAAACTTAAGTAAGTTATTGATCCATTAAAAATTCTTGCTGCGCTCTTTTCAATTTGTTCTTTTTTGAGTCCAGCCAACTGATAGATGAAAACAAGTGCTAGTAGTGCGTTAATCGCATAGAGCCAAATCGGAAGGTTTGCTGTGTAAAAAGTGAGGAATGAGACCGCCACCATGGCTATGGTGTGGAACCACATCTGTTGGCTAACTTTCTTCATTGGGGCAACTACTGGCAACATCGGAATCCCCGCTGCTTCGTAATCATCTTTATATTTGATTGCGAGCGCCCAAAAGTGTGGTGGAGTCCAGAAGAAAATAACCATAAAGAACCAGAAAGCCGTCCATGAAAGTGTGTTGGTTACTGCTGACCAGCCAATGAGTACTGGTAGGCAGCCGGCAATTCCTCCCCAGACAATATTTTGAGATGTTCTGCGCTTAAGACCTACGGTGTAACCAAAAACGTAGAAAGCAATAGCACTTACAGTCAATCCAGTTGCAAGCGGATTAGTGAAGAACCAGAATATCGCAAGAGAAATTATCGTCATTACAGATGCAAAAATGAGGGCCTGATTTTCTGTCACTTGATTGTTGACGATGGGACGCTTTGAGGTTCGACCCATAAGTTGGTCTATATCGCTCTCAATTATCATGTTAAAAGCATTTGCTGCACCTGCAGCTAGTGTTCCGCCAAGAAGTGTTGCCAGAGTTATACCAAGTGGCGGGATTCCTTCCGCGGCCAAGAAAAGTGCGGGAAGTGTTGTGACCAGCAATAACTCCACCACACGCAACTTCATAAGCGCGATGTATGGAGAAATCATGTAGCGAGATTACCCTGTAGATTGCGCATATGCGTAGTTCGGTGAGGTTGGCCATAGTTTTCGCCTTAGTTTTAAACATCAACCTTCCAACACAAGCCAATGTTCTATCTGATGGCACATTGCTAAAACTTGAGAAGACAATTACTGGAAATATCGCTCCCAAGTCTGTTCGCGCCTCAAATACAGGCTTTGTTTCGGCACACAACATGATGTATCGCCACTCGGTAACAGTCTACGATGCCGCAAATCTAAATTTGATTTCAACAATATCTGATCAAGTTAATCTCAGCGATTTGGGATTTGGTGGTTTCTCAGGGTTGCATCGAGGCGCTCCAGTAGAAGGCGCCTTCTCGCCTGATGGTTCGCATCTCTACGTAACAAATTATGCGATGTACGGAAAAGGATTTAACCGCGAGGGGACTGACGTTTGTAAGCCAGCCGACAAATACGATCGTTCATTTCTTTATCGCATTGATACCAGTTCGTGGAAGATTGATGCCGCTTATCGCGTAGGAGTTGTACCTAAGGTTGTTGATGTGACTCCTGACAATAAGTATGTTCTCGTAAGTAACTGGTGTTCCTATGATCTATCAGTCATTTCAGTTGAGAAACAGAAAGTCATCAAAACCATCAAAATTGGCGGATATCCTCGGGGAATCACGGTCTCTAGTGACTCACAATTTGCGTATGTCGCTCAAATGGGTGGAGCAGTAATACACCGAATTAATCTCACTACATGGGGAAAGGATTTGCTTAACATCGGATCCAACCCGCGTGCTGTTGTGCTCTCCCCCGATAACTCAATGCTCTATGCCACCTTGAATAGTTCAGGAAGAGTAGTAGCTTTTGATCTTGCTGCAAACAAAGTTGTGAAAACAGTCAAAACAGGTTCTGCTTCACGCAGTCTTGATATCTCCAGTGATGGAACTGCACTCTACGTTGTGAACTACACCAGCGACACTATTTCAAAAGTGCGAGTAAGTGATTTTAAGGTTTTACAGAAGGTTAAAACTTGTGATGAACCAATCGGTATTACTTACGAGCCCTTGAATAAGCGCGTCTGGGTTGCATGTTATGGCGGTGCTATTAAAGTTTTTAGTGATTCCCATTCACAATAACACCCAATAAACGGTCCATTGCAGCTCGTGCTCGATTTCTTGAAGAAAACGTGGGCGTAATTCCATCAGCCAGAATTGCAAAGGCATATTCTGTTTCGCCTTGCTCAACATAGCCCGCCATTGTGACGCTGCGATTTACCCAACCAGTCTTCGCATGAACATGTCCAATCGCATGAGGCGCAGTCTCAAGAAATCTCTTCTGCAATGTTCCAGTTAGACCCCCAACAGGTAGTCCGTCATAAATTGATGCGAATGTTAAATTGTTTCTAATCTTCATTAACAAACTTACGACTGTAGAAGCTGAGACTCGATTTGATTTCGATAAGCCACTTCCATCAAACACTTTCAGCCCAGTTGCATCCACGCCTAATTCGTCCATTGCTTGCTTGAATGTTTGCGTGAGTCCTTTGCTGTTTGTTTCATATCCCAACTTTCGGGCTGCAGCTTTTCCTAATCGATCAGCTAAAGTGTTATCACTCCAGAGAATTACGTACTTCACCATTTCACTTACTGGAAGTGATGTCAGAGATGCCACTTCGCTTCTTGCTAATTCGCTGGCTCGAAGCGGTTCGACTCTCTGAAATATGCCCTTGATCTTCTTCGCCTTGAGATTAATTCTTAGATTCTCAATGTCTTTCTCGTAGAGCCCTGAGTAATAGACTGTGATTTTTTTCTTGTTTTCTGTGTTGGCTTTGCTGACTAAAGATGGAAGAAATTTTTGGCCATTCTTTTTGGATTGGGTGAGATTGCTGGTCAACCATGGATCAAGGCTTCCTTTAATGACATAAGTGTTGCTCTCCTCTGTTGCATAAATCCCTGTTGTGTAGGTTTTATCTGGACCTACGAAATGCAGCGCTGCTGAGGCTGAAATTAGCTTAAGTACAGATGCAGGAACTCGTAAAGATTGAGGTGCATTCTGCGCAATTACTTTTCCATCCAATGGATCGACAATAAGAAGTCCGGGCGATGCAAGATTTTTTGAATTCACATATTTGTCGAGTGAGTGAAGTGCCTGCGCAGGGACTTGAGAGAGAGCCAGAAGAGTTATGAGAATAACCGTTAGAACTCTTGCACGCATGATGGCAAGAGTAATAGTCAATTCTGAGATAAGCCTTTAGGCTTCGCGTTATGCGTACGGGGTATGTCTATCACGAGATTTTTGGCTGGCACGATACGGGGACCTTTGTCGGCGATATGCCATCAGATCCAGGTGCAGGGCTACAGCCATACATGAATTATGAAAATCCCGAAACGAAGAAGCGGATTCATGAATTGATTGTGGTGTCGGGATTGATCGACGATTTGGTTCGATTACCTGCTCGAAAAGCAAGCGAGACGGAACTTGAAACGGTTCACACGAAAGAACACATCGCACGAATCAAGAAGGAGTCTGCATCGCGACTCGGTGGTGATGGCGGAGATCTCACTACTCCCTTTGCGCGCGGCGGTTATGAAATTGCTGCGATGGCAGCTGGTGGAGCGATTGAACTTTTTGAGGCTGTACTCAGCGGTGAAGTTGATAATGGTTACGCTTTGATTCGCCCACCAGGACATCACGCAGTGCGTGAACGCGGCATGGGATATTGCATTTTCTCAAATATGGCTGTTGCAATCGGAGTTGCCAAGAAAACTCATGGTGAAAAACTTCGAGTGGCTGTGGTGGATTGGGATGTACATCATGGAAATGGCACTGAATCAATATTTCTTGAAGACCCGAATGTATTGACCATTTCGCTTCATCAAAACCGCCTTTATCCCCACGATACTGGCGATATAGATGTGGTGGGAGTGGGGACAAATATCAACATTCCGCTACCGCCTGGAACGGGTCATGGCGGTTATTTTCACGCTTTCGATGAAGTTGTAATTCCCGCGCTGAGGAAATTCAAACCCGACATAATTTGTGTTGCATCAGGCTTTGATTCTTCTGTTTACGACCCACTTGGTCGTATGTTGGTAACCGCCGAGGGTTATCGCTCCATGACGCGCAAATTGATGGACGTTGCAAATGAAGTGTGTGCTGGAAAACTCATGATGACCCACGAAGGTGGGTATAACGCAACATATGCGCCCTTCTGTGGCCTCTTTGTTTTGCAGGAATTGTCAGGTATCACAAAACTTTCAGATCCCTTTGCCCACGGAAATAACTATCCTGGACAAGAGTTGAAGTTACATGAAGCTGCAATCATTGATGAAGCAAAGAAGTTGTTAACAAAGTTATGAGTCTTCCTCCCGCCGAAATAGGACCAGGAGAGTTTTATCCCGTGGTTGGTGTTGGTCCTCATCCCAAACCTTGGCCCGTTGGCGAACACTTTGATCCAGAGCTGCTGGAAAATGGTGATCGCCGAAATGTTCTAGATAAATACCGTTATTGGAAAGTTGAAGCAATCGTTGCCGATCTCAACACCAAGCGACATCCGTTACGGGTTGCAATAGAGAATTGGCAGCACGATCTCAATATTGGTTCAATCGTGAGAACTGCGAATGCTTTCAATGTTTCTAGCGTTCATATTGTCGGCAAACGTGACTGGAATCGTCGCGGAGCAATGGTCACCGATAAGTATTTAACGGTTATTCATCATCCTACGGTGGCCGATTTCAAAGCTTGGTGCGATGAGAACAGAGTGGCAATCATCGGCATCGATAACGTTGATATCTCTACTCCTATAGAGAGTGCGAAGTTTCCACGTGATTGTGTGCTTTTTTTAGGCCAAGAAGGTGCAGGAATGTCCGATGAAGCAGTCGCCGCATGTCAACAAGTACTTGCAATTTCTCAATATGGTTCAACGCGTTCGATGAATGCTTCAGCAGCAGGAGCAATTGCGATGTATGCCTGGGCGATGCAGCACCTACCTAAGTAGTTGTTGAATTAACCCATCTGTTGCTTTTTCCACCATAACTAAAACTTCTTCAAAGGCTGAATCTGGAAGTGAGTAAGGGTCTGGAACTTCGAGCGATTTAGGATATGTTGAATCAAATTGACGCAAGTAATAAATCTTCTGCTCTTCTTCGTCGCTGGTGACATGTTTCATAACCTCTTGATGGTTGTGGTTATCCATAACAAGCACAAGATCGGCGGCGACAAGTCGTGAGTAATTAAATTGCGATGCAATGTGATTGAAGGAGTATCCCGCTTTCTCCCATGTACGTTTGGAGGGTGGATTCGGTCCTTGACCAACATGCCAATGAGAAGTTCCAGCCGAGTCAACCACAATCTGTGGTTTATCAATCTTTGCAACTTTGTTATGCAAGACTGCCGCAGCCATGGGTGATCGGCAGATATTGCCGTAACAGACCATCGTGATAATTAATGTCTCACGATCTTTAAGATGTGATAGATCGGGAAGCGCCACTATTTAATCTTCAAGTTTAATCTTCAAGAATTTCAGAGATGGAAGCGATACGACGTTCAATCTCAATCGCTTCTTCGGAACGTCCTTGGGTATGAAGAATCTCTGCAATTCGACGTTCTATCGCAACAATAAACTCAAAGTCTTTAGGTTCGGCATCGGCAGCAATATCCAGGACCCGTTCTAGAGTGTTGAGCCCCTCATCTACTTCACCTGATAGAACCTGGGCCTTTCCAAGCTCAAAAGAAGCATAAGTAAGGCGGCGATGGTCATGAGCAGTAGTGAAAACATCTACCGCTTTCTGTGCGGCTGCTAGCGCTGACTCAGCATCGCCTAGCTCGGTATAGCAATGTGCAATTTTTTGATCACAACGCGCAACATGGATAACTTCACGAGCGGCCTTGAAGTATTTCCGCGCTTCAAAGAAAGCTTCGAGCGCTTCTTTGTACTTCTTTAATTCGCGATATGCACAACCAATGAGATGGAAATCCGTAGCTGCGCCAAGTTCGTTGCCGTCAATGAGATGTTCGCGCGCGCATTCCTCCATGCATTCAATAGTGTTCTGATATTCCTTGGAACCAAACCACCATTCACCTAGCGTGCAGGCAAGTTCGAGCGCTATCGGAGATTTGTTCTCGCGCAGTAACTCAACAGCTTTACTCATTGCAGTTGCAGCTTCGCTCATTCGCTTGAGTTGGTTGAGGTTGTAACCGATTGCAGAGTAGGCCTGGGCTAAACCTTCAGTGGGGGCAGCAGAGCCAAGTTCAGAGTAAATATCGCGCGCGGTTTCAGCGAGTGCAAGCGCTTCATCATATTGGCCACGAGCGTAGATTCGCGCGCTTAATTCATAATACGTACTGGCTCGATCGACACCATGAGTTTCAGGTATTCGCTCCCACAACATTTCTTCCGTAATGATTTCATCATTTACATCATCATCGTTGTGTTCATCGGCCAACGCAGTACTCCCTTCAGAAATATGCAACGCTGCAGTGAGCCATAACTTAGCAGGAAGAGCTAGTCGTTATGGCTCAATATTCGCGACTTTACTGAGAGTCAGCTTTACCCAGCACTACTGAGAACGTCTTGGATCCTCCGCTTGGCATATCCACTGTTATCTTCACGGTTTCGCCAGGGGTGTATGCGCGGATTCGAACGATTGCAGTAATTAAGTCATTGGTTTTCTTGCCATCGATTTCACGAATAATCGCTCCGGCTGGAATCCCCGCTTTCGCGGCAGCTTCACCTTCAACAATGCCACGAATACGAGCACCTGTTCCCACATAAGCGGTATCAAAATTCACACCCAGGAATGGTCTAGTTGATTTTCCAGTTGCAATGATTTCATCAACTACGCGCTTTGCTTGATTGATAGGAATCGAGAATCCAAGACCAATAGAGCCATTTGTGCCCGAGCTGAGTGCAGCGATTGCAGAATTGATTCCGATGAGCGCGCCACTGGAGTTAACTAACGGTCCACCAGAGTTACCTGGATTAATGGCTGCGTCTGTCTGAATTGCATCGATAAAGGATTCTGCACCAGTGCTTCCCGCAGTCACGGGGCGATTGAGCGCCGAGACTATTCCACTTGTAACAGTTCCTGATAGTCCTAATGGAGAGCCGAAAGCAACAACTGGTTCACCGATAATCAATCTATTTGAGTTTCCAATTGTGATGGCTTTGAGATTACCGCGATTGATTCTTAAAACTGCAAGATCATATGTTGAATCACGTCCAACAATTGACGCATTTTCAAAGTCCCCATTATTAAGTTCTACTCTGATAGTTCCTGTTTGTGCCGCGTCCTTGATCACATGATTGTTGGTAATAATAAAAGCTGAAGTTCCGCTGGATCGATATATAACTCCCGAACCTGTCCCACCGCCTGCAACAGAGGACACCGCAATCGAAACCACTGAAGGCGAAACCGCAGAAGCGATAGTTTGAACATCAACGCCGTTGCCAACAATTTCCATCAAGGTTCGAGTCTTCGAGCAACTGCCGTCTGTGGCTGCAAAGAGAGCCTTTGTTTTATTGTCTACACAGACTTTCGTAGGCGGATTATCGGGAGTGACAGCGACTGCAACGCCGCCAGCCACAACAGCGCCCATTACGAAACCAACCATGACTTTGCTAAAAGTAGAGACAGTTGCCATGCGTCATACCTCATCATTGTTTTCTGAAAAAAACCTTAACGGGAATTCAACCTTTGCTGGGTAGACTTCGCAACTCATGGAACTAACGCTCAAGCGCGCACGTCTTGCGGTAACCATCACATTTATTGTCAATGGATTTACAGCAGGAACCTTCGTTGCGCGAATTCCAGATTTCAAGCGGATTCTGGATATCTCAAATGGAACTTTAGGTACCTCGCTGCTCTTTGTCTCGATCGGAGTCTTCCTCGCACTAAAGCCAGCTGGAAAGAACTCGGCAAGATTTGGAAGTAAGCCAGTAGTTTTCTGGGCGACGATTGCATTGGCTTTTTCTTGCGTGCTTGTTGGGTTACTCCTAAGCCTGCAATGGTTTTGGCTCTCTTTATTTCTCCTTGGATTCTCTTTAGCAACTCAAGATGTCGCCATGAATGCACATGCTGTCTTGGTAGAACAACGCGCGGGACGGCGTTTGATGAGCGTTTTTCACGGTATGTTTTCAGTTGGAACTTTGATTGGCGGAATTCTTGGCGGACTTTTCTCACAATGGGAGGTCACACCTCTTAATCAATCTCTTGGATTATTCCTTATATATATGGTGGCAGCTTTTGCAGTCAGGCCGATTTATCTGCCCGCTGAGACGGATAAACATGACTTCACATCGGGTCCGCGTGCAAAACATCCCTTTATCTTCTGGATTCTCGGTTTCTTTGGACTGTTTGCTGCAATTAGTGAAGGCGCTGCCGGAGATTGGGGCGGTGTCTTGGCTCGCGACGCTTTTGGTGCGACGCCTTTTATTTCTACGTTGCCATACATAGTTTTCTGCAGCGCCATGATTATCGGTCGTTTCTCAGGAGACTATTTGGCGCATCGATTTGGCGCATCACTTGTGATTGCAATGGGCGGAATTATCTCTGGTACCGGACTCACAGCTGGACTTATCGTTGGTGGTATTCCTGCAATCATGATTTCGTGGTTTCTACTTGGAATTGGACTCTCAGTTGTTATTCCGTTGATGTTTAGCGCCGCTGGAACCCTTGCAACAAAGAGGTATGCGGGAGTAATTGCCCCTTCAGAAGCGGTCGCTAAAGTTTCTGGAGTTTCTTACTTTGGATTCGTTCTTGGTCCACCACTGATTGGATTTATTGCTGATGTTATCGAATTGCGTTGGACGCTCTTCTTGATTGCAGCTTTCTCTTACTTACTCATTTTTGCTTCAAAATACGCGCGCGAAGCGTAGTTTTATTTGCCCCATGAAGTATGAAGTGGACGCCCTTCTGCATAACCTGCGGCTGATTGAATTCCTACGACTGCCTTGTCGGCAAATTCATCAAGGCTCTTTGCTCCTGCATAGGTACAAGAAGAGCGCACACCAGCGATGATTTCATCAATTAAATCTTCAACGCCGGGACGAATGGGGTCGAGATACATTCGCGAAGTTGAAATTCCTTCTTCGTAAATGCCTTTTCGAGCACGTTCAAATGCATCTTCACTCGAGGTTCGAGCTGCTACTGCGCGAGCTGATGCCATTCCGAAAGACTCTTTATATAACTTGCCTGAGGAGTCGACTCGTAAATCACTTGGTGATTCGTATGTTCCTGCAAACCAAGAACCAATCATTACTGATGAAGCACCAGCAGCAAGTGCAAGAGCAACATCTCGTGGATGACGTACTCCACCATCGGCCCAAACATATTTACCAAGTTTTTTAGCTTCAGCAGCACATTCCATGACAGCAGAAAATTGTGGGCGGCCAACTCCGGTTTGCATACGAGTAGTGCACATTGCACCGGGACCAACTCCGACCTTGATGATGTCTGCTCCTGCTGCGACTAAGTCTCGTACACCTTCAGCAGTAACAACATTTCCCGCAACAATAGGAATTTTTGGATTCAGCGCGCGAATGAGTTTGAGGGCTTCAATCATCTTCTCTTGATGTCCATGTGCGGTATCAACGACAAGGACATCTACTCCGGCTTTGATCAAACCTTCTGCTTTTGCTTTTACATCGCCATTGACGCCAACAGCAGCGGCAATTCTTAACTTTCCTTGGCTATCGAGCGCAGGTTGGTACAAGGTTGCACGAAGCGCGCCAGTTTTGGTGATGATGCCTACGAGATTTCCAGATGCATTGACAACGGGAGCTAAGCGACGATTCTTCTCGTGCAGCAAATTAAAAGCTTCCCGCGCGTTGACGGTATCCGGAATAACCATCAAGTCTTTCGACATTATGCGATGGACTTGGGTGAATCGGTCAACACCTTCCCAATCTTCTTCCATCACAATGCCAAGTGGTTTGTTGTTTTCAACAACAACAATTGCACCGTGGGCGCGCTTATGGATGAGCGATGTCGCATCAGCAACCGTTTGGTGCGCCTCTAAAGTAATAGGTGTATCAAAGAGAACATGGCGTGACTTCATCCACGAAATCACTTCTGTGACCACAGGAATTGGAATGTCTTGTGGAATAACAGTGAGTCCGCCACGGCGCGCAACAGTTTCTGCCATGCGGCGTCCAGAAATTGCGGTCATATTTGCCACAACAAGAGGAATTGTGGCGCCGGTGTTATCTGTGGTGTGGAGGTCTACATCCATACGGCTCGTCACGTTGGAGCGCGACGGAATCATAAAAACATCGTCGTAAGTTAGATCGTGATTTGGTTGATGTAATAACCGCACGTAGGGAAACTATAGACCTGTTAAAGCGATAAGATAAATCAATGTCTGAATCGCTCATAAGCGCGCGTGGCTTGACCAAGAAGTACGGTGACTTCACCGCAGTAAATGCCATCGACTTCGATGTAGCCAAGGGAGAGTCGTTTGGACTCCTTGGTCCTAACGGAGCTGGCAAGTCCACGACGATGCGGATAATCGCAGCTACCTCCCAACGCACAGCTGGGACTATCTCGATTCTTGGCCGCGATCCTGAAGAGCATGGCCCCCAAATTCGCGCCCATCTTGGTGTCGTTCCTCAACAAGATAATCTAGATGGCGAATTAACAGTTACCGAAAATCTTTTTATTTATGGCCGATACTTTGGGCTGAGCAAGAAATTTATCCGCGCAAAAATTGAAGAATTGCTTGAGTTTGCTCAACTTGAAGAGAAACGTAACGTAAAAGTTGATGCGCTGAGCGGCGGAATGAAACGGCGTTTAACAATCGCTCGCGCTCTGGTGAGCGAGCCTGACATCTTGATGCTTGATGAACCAACGACCGGTCTTGATCCGCAAGCGCGACATATCTTGTGGGACCGCTTATTCCGCCTGAAAGAGACTGGAGTAACGCTGGTTTTGACCACCCACTTCATGGATGAAGCGGAACAGCTCTGTGATCGATTAGTTGTGATGGATAACGGCAAGATTATGGCCGAAGGTTCGCCACTTGAACTTATCAAGGTTTATTCCACTAAAGAGGTTTTAGAAGTTCGCTTTGGCTCAGAACGTAACAAGGAAGTCGCTCCAATTTTGCGCGGCATGTGTGATCGGATCGAAGAGCTTCCTGATCGTATCTTGATGTACGTCGAGGATGGCGAAGCTCTTCTAGAAGAGATCATTGCCAAGAAATTACACCCCACTACCTCTCTAGTTCGACGCAGTTCTCTCGAAGATGTTTTCTTGCGCCTTACTGGTCGATCGCTGATTGAGTAACGATGAACTCCGGAATCAATGTTGCAAAGGTACGAAGCATCGGCGCTGCTTATGTAGCTGAGGCTCGAATCTCTCAGATGATGAAGTGGAAGGGCATCATCGCCATCGTTGCAATTGGAAATCCACTCTTCTATCTCATCGCTATCGGAATTGGCGTGGGAGTCTTGGTAAATCAGAACTCTGGAACCTCAGGCACCGGTGGCGTGGAATACATAACTTTTATTGCTCCTGCTCTCTTAGCAGCTGCTGCTCTAACCGGAGCCATGGATGAAGTGATGTTTCCAGTTCTCGAAGGATTCAAATGGCGCAAGCTTTTCTTTGCAATGAATTCCACTCCTTTAACGGGAACCCAAATAGCAACTGGTGTATTTATGGCAGCAATGCTCCGTGTTGCCTTCACCGTGTTTTGTTATTGGGCGCTCCTTGTTGCTTTTGGTGTTTTCAGCATAAGTCAATCATGGGATGTTGTGCCGATAACCATGTTCGCTGCAGGAGCTTTTGCTGCGGTTATCCTTGGGATTACCGCAAAAGTGACTAAAGAAGATTTCTTTATGACGATTCTTGGTCGTTTAGTAATCATGCCTATGTTTCTATTCTCTGGAACTTTTTTCCCTTTGGAAAGCATGCCAACATTCCTTCAACCTATCGGTTGGGTCTCACCGCTCTGGCATGCAACTGAATTAGGAAGGCACTTTTCTTACGGATACTCCATCAGTGGTCTCATGATTCTCTTTCACTTCGCTTACCTATCTCTCTTACTTATTGCCGGACTCTTACTTGCTAATCGAGCCTTCACTGCAAGGTTGGCTAAATGAGTACTGCAGTAGAAATCGCAGACGCGCGCGCCAATAAATTTGGGCACCAGCTTTATGCTGGCCGCGCACGTGCAATCGTCGAACGTTCGCTCCTTGCTCTTCGCTCATCAACGTGGGTTCCCATTGCTACTGGATTTGTGGAGCCAGTTCTCTACCTCTTGGCATTTGGTTATGGAATGGGCGAACTCATTGGAAATGTAGATTTTGGTGGCAAGACAATCGACTACACCGTCTTCATCGCCCCAGGTTTGCTCGCAACTAGCGCTATGAATGGTGCAATCTACGACTCGACATGGAATGTCTTCTTTAAACTCAACGAGAGCAAGCTCTACCAAGGCATGCTAGCAACGCCACTCGGGCCGCTTGATGTAGCGCTCGGCGAAATCACGTGGGCGCTGCTACGTGGGCTCTCTTACGCAATGGCGTTTATGGCAATCACTGCGCCGCTTGGACTAGTTCCTGGAGTGGCTGCAATCCTTGCGATACCGGCGGCAGTCTTTATTGCATTTGGTTTTGCATCGTTTGGGATGGCGATTACTTCTTATTTTAAAACGTACCAACAAATGGGAATGATCAACATTGTTCTTCTTCCCATGTTTCTTTTTTCTGGATCTTTATATCCAATCTCTGTTTATCCAGATTGGTTGGAGTTTCTAATAAAGTTAATGCCTTCATGGCATGGAATAGAATTAGTAAGAGATATTTGGTTCTCAGCGTTTGATAACGGAACGTTGATACATGTGAGCTACTTCTGTGTGATGATCGTGACAGGTCTGTATTTCACAACGCGAAGGTTACGAAACTTATTCATGCGGTAATTACGCATGAGCCACGCATAAAAGCTATCTCTTGACTGCCCCTAATACGCGGGAGTAAACTCCCCTTCAGCAAGACAACAGTTTTTCTTTAGAACAGGGGTGTGGTACCAACAAATCGGATCTTCTGATCCGTATTTGGGAAGTCCCGAAACTCCCATGTTTAATACAACGCATCATCATCAGACCTTTAGGTCAACTCCTAACCGTATTAAGCCGGTTCCTGCTGCGCGAATCCAAGAACTTCTCGAGATTGAGCGCGCAAAATTTACAAAGCAAGCTCCTGAATCTGGCGCCGAAAATCTCCGCGCTTCGAAAGTCACGCCGCTTGGCGTCGCATCAAGTTTCCAACATTGGGATCCATACCCCATTTCAATCGTCGCCGCTAAAGGTGCATGGCTCAAAGATGTTGATGGTCGCGAAATGCTTGATCTCTCCATGGGTTTTGGCGCACTCCTTGTTGGCCACCTCAATGAAGAGGTCGTAAAGGAAGCCCACGCCACTCTCGATGTCGGCACTCTCTTTGCCACTCCTTCGCCTATCACCCGAGATGGCGCCGAAATCATCTGCCGCCGCTTTGGTCTAGATATGGTCCGCTTCGCCAACTCCGGCACAGAAGCCACGATGTATGCACTCCGCACTGCTCGCGCCGCAACCGGAAAGCTTGGAGTCATCAAGATTGAGGGTGGATACCACGGTTCATTTGATCCACTTATGGTCTCTGCCAAACCAGCGCTCGATAAAGCTGGCGATCCACATTCTCCTAACTCGGTTCCACTTCCTGCCACAGTTCCTGGCGATGTCTATGTCGTTCCTTATAACGATGCAGATGCAATTGAGAGAGTTTTGAAGAAAGATGCTGACAAGATTGCATGTGTATTTATGGAGCCAGTTCTAGAAAACATTGGAATTGTGCTTCCTGATATGGGATATCTGGAAAGAGTGCGTGAACTCTGCGATCAATATGGTGTGCTTCTTGTTTTTGATGAAGTAAAGACTGGACTTACTGCAGGTCCACAAGGCGCCGCACAAAGACTTGGCGTCAAGCCGGATCTCATCGCGCTTGCAAAATCAATTGGCGGCGGAATTCCTGTTGCCGCATTTGGTGGAAAGCGCGAATACATGGATGTTGTCGTTAAAGGTCATCATTCCCATCTTGGAACATTTAATGGCCATTATCTTGCGATGGCTGGAATACGTGCTGTTGATCGTCTCTGCACTCCAGAAGCGCTCCAACGTTGTGAAGATTTAAATCGTCAAGCGCTCACAAGAATTTCCGACATTATTAATGAGTACGAAATCCCCGCGCACACTGTTGGATTTGGCGTAAAAGGATGCATTACCTGGTCACCTTCACCGGTACGCAATTACCGTGATTACAAAGCGACTGATTTCGATATCGCTGAACTTTCCTTCTTCTGGTCGCTGAATCGCAATGTAATGACCCCTCCAGGACTTGATGAACAGTGGCTAATTTCGCTGGCACATGGCCAGAGAGAGATCGACATCATTGTTGGCGACTTCTTAGAGTTCGCCCAAGCTTTGCGCGCTTAAGCGCGGAAGTAATGTTCTAAGTTCCACGCTCTCACACCGCCAGCAACGCCTGCAGTGTTTGGAACAATAATCACATCATCGCCCATCTTCTCTAGATCAATAGGGCGAATAACGCGCGCATTTCCGCCGCCTATATAAAGACGATCCCACTTGAAAACCGGGCGGAGCTCTTCAACTAACTGTCTAATTCTCCGTGACCAAAATACATTGCCAAGGCGTTTGCGTTCCTGTTCGCCGATCCAGGTGTCATATGTAGTTCCTCGTCGCACTGTGGCATGTGAAAACTCAAAATGCGGCGTTAACTTCCCTCCATAAAAAATCGCAAAACCCAAACCTGTGCCAAGGGTGATGACAACTTCATACCCCGAACCAGTAATAATTCCAGCTCCATGCACTTCTGCATCATTAAGTACCAAAGTTGGGATTCCTAGATTTGTTGAGATGGCTTTCTGCACATCAAAATCTCTCCAACTCTCCTCAAGTTCTGGGTCGATTCTGGTTCGTGGTCCACGAGTAGTTATGTAGTGCGGAGTTGCTACCACCACGCCGTTGCGAATCATTCCGGGCATTCCGATAGTCGCTCGATAAGCCTTGGGTAGATCTGCTGAGATTTCTGCAATTGTTTCTACAAACCGTTCCGGCGAAAGAGGATAAGGAGTTTCAATTCGATTTGGTTTTGAGTGCATCGTTCCTGAATCATCCAAGACGCAACTCTTGATAAAGAGCCCACCACAATCTACCGAGAGGGTCAGGCGCTCATCCATGTTTAAATCCTCTCGTACTGCGAAATCTTTGCCAAATTCCTCAGTGCCATCAATGCTCTCCAATCAGCTTCTTACGTGCATAGCGCGGCTTATCGGTAATTACCCCATCTATCTTCTGATCCTTAAGAAGACTCAGTCCGGCTGAAGAATTTACCGTCCACACCATAATTCGATGGGCAGATAACTTCTTTAGAAGGCCAGGGTTTTTCTCAATAAGTTCAATACTTATTGCCACAGTCTTTTCCCGACTTAATCTTGCTGCGAGTGCGTATTTAATAACTTTGGCAATATCGGGATATTTCCCTCTAAGCCTTCGGACCGCTAAATAAGAAAAAGACATCACGGTGATATTAATTCCAGCTTCTTCTATTTCAGAACTTCTTTTATTGAGAATTTCCAATACTTGCCGTTCGATTTTCCCGCCTGTTAGAACTGGGTGCTTAGTTTCTATGAGTAGATCTTTCTTCTCATCGATGGCGATGTCGAGAAGTTCGTTGAGCGTTATTGCATTGACTAGTTTGTGAAGTTCTTGTGCTGTAAGGCGCGAAACTGCCTTTCTTTCACCTGCAATTCTCTTGATTGTGCGATCGTGAAAGCAGATAACTTGATTATCGCGAGTGAGGCGAACATCGCACTCAAAACCATCTGCCCCTGCAATGACAGCCCCTTCATATGCAGCACGCGTGCCTTCGGGAAAACGTGCACTAAAACCGCGATGCGCAAATATCTTCATCGGCCAATGATGAAACGAACTGCGTTAACAAGACCCACACGGCCTTTACGTGATTTCAACAAGAAGAGCGCTCGAAATATTGGCGCAGCGATTCCAAATACTCTTGAAAAGACCGTTGCTCTCGCAGATAGGTCTCGAGGAGTTCCCCACGTGCTACCTGAACTCTCTTTGGGATGAATCGCCACGCGAACCGGAAGGAAGTCGCCTTTAAGTCCCTTGTTAAGAGCATCCGCGATAAAGATGTATTCATCTCCAAGGTAATTTTCAGCTCCTGCTCCAAAGTTTTCATCGAAAGTCACACCGGCGCCTCGGACAGCGTCAACCCGAACCATCATCTCGTATGTGGCTGCTTTAGCTGAGTTGTATTTCGACAGCTTGTGGGGTTTGGATGGATAGCTCTTGCGAAGCGCTCCGGTTTCATCACTAGTTTGAGCCAAAATAATTGCACAATTTGGATTCGCTTCAAAATAGTTAATTAACGCGTCTAATCCTGCTTCATCAAAAGTTATATCGTCATCACCGAAGATCAAATACTTTCCACTGGCATATTTCAACGCTGCATTTCGACTCTTTGCAACACCTCTGCTTTTTAGTTCAACTAGTTTTGTCTGGGGCGTGTCAAATACGTAACTCTCTTCGTTAGGATTCTGGACTAAAACTATGAATTCTCGGTTAGCAGAACGTTGGGGAAAGGAAATATTTTTTACTCGATTAGAGAGAGTGGAGTAACCAAAGGTAAGTAACACGTCACTCGACGTCGTCATCGGCAACTACTGATCTAGAGTTTGATCGCGCATAGCGCATCAATGAGCGAGAGCCATTTGAAATAACGGAATTCTGTAATCTCGCGCCAAGGAAGATTACGAGGGTGTTAGCGGGAGTGATATCTCCTTCAATGCTAAGAAAGAGCAGTACAGCAAGAAGTGCGAGCATCCCGCCGCCGGAAACTAGAGCACCTGTTTCTGCGGCCTTAATTCGTAGCCCATAACGTTTATCTGGTTTAACTCTTTTCTCTTTCGGCAGAGCATTGAGTTCAGCTTGGGCTGCTAGTTGCTTACGGAAAATTGAGCCTACGACTTGGAGAATCACCAACAAGACAGCGACATTAATCAAGGCAATGGTTGGGTTCAATACAAGGAAGAATAGAAGTATCGCTACTAATTGTGTTCCGAGGCTCAGGATGTTGGTCAGCTCGAAGGCCATAGCCCATTCACGATTTTCTTCCTTTGTGGTGCGCTCTTTCTTTGCTGCACGAAATGAGCGCGCTAGAGCCCTAACTCGATAATTACGTTGGTAGTACTGCCCGACTCGAGTTACAACAAAGAATAAGAAGAATCCCACAATCGCCCATCCGAGGACAGCCCGATCAAAATCGCCTTCATGAAGAACCAGCGTTGCAAAGAATTTCATCACAAGTAATTCAGAGACCGATATGGCAGCAGCAATAAGTGAGAGAACTACTAGTACGAAACGAAACTTCCCACGCGGGAAGAGATGTCGGAATCCTTCAATCATCTCTTTACAGATGAATAGCATCACTCACCTACCTGGAATCAAGTTTTCGTGAACCAAGTATTGCAAGGAGGTGACCAAAAGTCACAAAGAGCGCTACGTAAATGCCTGTGGTGATAAGCAGACTATTGGCGGCGAAAATCGCAATCACGATTGTCATCTCCACAGAATGAAAGAGGCGCTGAATTGCAAAAACTTTGAAGGGGGCTTTAGCAATCCGCAACCAACTCTTTACTGGCTCTCCACTTTCTTTAGAGTCAGAGAGTTTTTCTAGTCCTCCGAAGGCTCTCGAGACATGGACGATGTCGTTAAATCCTTTATTGAGAAGAATAAGAATCGAGATGACAGCGCCAAGAAATGGAATTTTCCAATCTGAAATTTCTTTCTCTGGCCAACCAATGATTCGCAAAGCGAGCGCTACTGGGATAAGAGATTCGGTGAGATAGTGACCAACGCGATCGAGAAATACGCCTTTTGGAGATTGGGAATTGCGCCATCGCGCAACTTCTCCATCGCAGCAATCCCAAAGCATCTGTAGCTGAGATAAGAAAAGGGCGAGCAAAAGACCCGTTAGGCCAGGAATCAATAATGCAGCACTTATCGATATTCCAGTAAGAATCATCAAATATGTGACTCCATTTGCGGTAATCGGAGTCTTTAGAAGTAATCGAGTTAGGTACGGGGAAAGTTTACGTAAATAAAGATCTGCTACCCAGTGCTCTGCATTGGATCGACCCGTGACGGAAGCAGGTTGTGAGACTTCTCGAATTTGCGCAATTGTGGGTTGTGTGGGTCGAGCTGTCATTTCCCCATCTTATTAGTTCGATGGCTTAAAACCCATTGCAATGATGAAACACCAAGAAACAAAATAGAGAAGTACCAAGCAAAGTAAAACAGAGGCCAATCTTGCAGGGCAGCAACTCCGAGAATCAGAATTCGACCACCAACAAAGAGGCCAAGAGCTGACAACCACGCTGGCTTCTGTTCATCCTGCAATGCGCGATAGAGATTGTCATAGTGGTGAAAGACAATACTAAAAAGAATCATAAACGTCGCAATGTTTAACTCATTAACACTTACAAGAATCCATAACAGGAATCCTCCCTCGATAAAACGTAAGACAGAGGGCTCCAGCCAATCAAATCTCTCTGTAAAACTTCGCTTCAACCCGAAGAGATCTGACTGACGAGCGATGAGTGGTTTTCCTGTTGCTGCTTTGGGCATCTGTCGAGTTCTGATAAATCTACCCCTGAATACAACAACTGCTGAAATAAAAGCCAGAATTGGCATGATGTTAAATGTAAATGCTGCGCCACCAATAACTGCGCTTGCACTTATCGCCAACCAGCGCTCGCCTATTGGAAATTGGATGATTTTTCCGAGCCAATAGCGAAGACGACCTTTCGGTTCGCGTTCGGTTGGAACTATCCCATCGAAATCTGCCGTGAAGTCCACTGGTGCGACAAATTTCTCTTCTGCTCTAAACCGTGCAATTCGTGCATAGTTGTAATCGGAAAGATGCCTGAAGGTCTGAATGAACATCATTGCGACCGCAGGAATCCAAAGATCTCTTCCGTCTTTCTCTGCGCCTATGGCTAACCCCATAAAGACCATGTATTCCTTGACGCGATCTGTTACTGCATCAAGCCAAGCTCCCAGTTGAGAGAATTTTCTGGTGTAACGAGCTAATTCTCCGTCTACGCAATCCACAATAATGCTCAGTTGAAGTAGCACCGCTCCAAGAAAGATGTTCCAGAAAGTTCCCTGAGCAAAGGAGTAAGCAGAATAAAGTCCGATCGCAAATGAAATCAGCGTTACTTGATTTGGTGTAGCACCAACCTTAACAGCCACCCAGGTGAGAATTTTAGAAAATTTCCGTAAGAAAAAAACTGAGAAGAAGCCGTCATTGGCTCGGTTTGCCATACTGAGTCGGACACGACCCATATTGAGCTTAGTGATTGCATCGCGAACTTTCGTGCGTTCATCAGCCTTCGGACTTCTGATGTAGGGAGCCGCCCAAACTTCAGCCGCGTCAACCTTGACCATAGCCCGCGTAAGCGCAACAAGAACTAGATCTGCCGCGTTGCCCGGCAATTTATGCTTCGCTGCATTTTCTAATACGGCAGTAATTTCGCTTCGCTGCTTCTGTGACAATCGCAGTATGCCGACAAATTTCCTATTTCCAATAGTTACTTTATGTGAAGAAGAAGTTGCGCTAGCTATACGGTTTTGGCGAACAAGCGTGTCGCCATTTTTTTCTACTGCTACCAATGCTGCAGAGGTGTTGCGTGGATAGTCTGTGAGCAACTCCATGTGTGGTTCTGCAACCACACTGTTCTCATCAATGAGCAACACATCGTTCTGGGAGTTAACAAATGTTGTGAGTACTTCGTTGATACTTGTTGTAGGCGTGACTACTAACGAAGTAAGGGATTGATTCATTTCCTGTAGTATAAATCTATGGCCCTTCAAGTTGTGATTCTTGCAGCCGGAATGGGCACCCGTTTAGGTAAACCTTGGCCAAAACCACTCACACCTCTTGCTGACGGTCGCTCGATCATGCAGCAACAATTAGAGAATGTTGAGAAAGTCTTCAAAGACGAAGCTCGGGTCACAATTGTGGTTGGATTTAAGATGGAGATGATTATGGAAGCGCATCCCCATGTCTCTTTCGTCTATAACGAGAACTATGACCAGACCAATACCTCAAAGAGCCTCCTTAAAGCGCTCCGCGCCTCACAAGAAAATGGAGTGCTCTGGCTTAACGGCGATGTTGTCTTTGATGCCAGCGTTCTCGAGCGTATTGCTGACCGCATTCGTGATGAAAAATCATTTGTTTGCGTAAATACTTCGGCCACAGCAGAAGAAGAAGTCAAATACACCGTCGACTCAAAGGGACATATCAACGCTCTATCTAAGCAGGTTAAAAATGCACTCGGAGAAGCAGTTGGCATTAATTTCATCTCAAAAGTCCATAAGCGCGCTGTCATTCAGTACCTAGATGAGTGCGCCGATAATGATTACTTTGAACGTGGCCTTGAACTTGCGATTGAAAAGGCTGGAATTGAGATTGAACCGGTTGATATATCAGACTTATTTGCTGTAGAAGTTGATTTCCAGGCGGACTTGGATCGCGCCAATCAGAAGTTCAATTAAAGTTTCTTTCCAAGCTTAGATATTTCGTTGCGGATCTTCCTCTTGTAACGGTTAGTGATGTTGTCTTGCATCCATCTAATCGGAAACCTCTTCACAATATTCTTATCAAATCCCAACATTGCTTCTGCAACGAGCTCAATAGAAATCTTTTCTGGGTACATCGGTTCCCCGGTGGGAACTTTTGCGCTATCTAGACTGCTTATGTCGCCGATGATTTTTGCACCTGTGGCTACGAGCTCTCGCCTATTCTGAGCTCCTACTTCATTTCCTTTATCGATGGCCCATTGTGGTGTTGGAAGTTTCTCTCCATCTTTCGGTGGCTGGACATGATCGGTGAGCCTACGGATATATCCATCGCGTATGAAAATCTCGTATTCATTCCAATCTCTCTCACTTGGAAATCGCTTATTTAGTTCGATCAATAGTGAAATTTCTTCCATACTTAAAGAACGATTGCTGCCTGTCTTTTGAGCTTTGATGAATCCTTTCGGCAAACCGAGGTATTCGTTGATGCAGTCAAAGAGAAATTCAGGTTTTGACTCATCGACAATAATCACTGTTACATGTGAAGCGCCGATCACGTCTACCCAGCGAGCCACCACACGCCCATGAAAATGACGCATCCAAAACGTAGGATTTATTTTAGATTCACCTGGATTATCAAGAACTGAGTGAAGCCACGTTGTGTAATCAGCTTTGGTTCCGTACTTGAGATATTGCTGGTAAGACGAGCTAAGTAACTTTACCAAGGGGCGCACTGTGAAGATTACTTCTACTTTTCTATCCTTGATTTCACTAAAGATCGTGCGAATTGCATCACCATTGAGTTCGGAGAAAAATTCACTGCTGATGAGAATTGTTTCTTCTTTGCTGCCATTTACCGACTTTGCTAATTCATCCCAATATTTGCGTGAAGTTTTTTCTCCGCCCCTTTTGCTCCAACCCCATGATCGCCCAGTTAAGGCCCATGCGACTCGGTGATGAGCTTTTCGTCCAATATTCGGATAGATAATTCCTGCAGACTTAAGTTCTTCGCTCTGTGCATCGAATGCCTCTTGCAGCGCAGTAGTACCCGATTTATGGAATCCAGCATGAATGATTAATCTGCGGTCTGGCATCACAAAATTATCCTAGTTACCTGCATAAAATTCTGATCATATCTCTGTCAATTCGGTCAAAGTGCGCTGAGAATTACAGTTCGTGCACCTCGAATGAGTTCATCGATGGTCATGGTGGGTTGTCCAGGGAATTCAGAGCGCTGCTCAGACAGTAAGGGAACATGCACAAAGCCCGATTTGGTAGAGGTGCCTTGTAGCGCTTTTTGCATCACATAGAAGAGGTGGTTACAGACAAAGGTTCCCGCTGATAGTGATAGTTCTGCCGGGATTGCCTCGTTCTTCAATGCTTCAATTATTTTCTCAACCGGCAAAGTTGTGAAATATCCATCACTACCTTCAGGATCAATGGTCTGCATTTTTCTCATATCACCCGCATTGTCAGCGATGCGAGCGTTATCAAGATTTATTGCGATTTTTTCTGGTGTGATTGATGTGCGACCTTCAGCTTGTCCAAAAGCAATAACAATCTCTGGCTTAAAATTCTCTATCTCTCGTAAGAGAATTTTTGGGGCCCGCTCAAATTCAACTGGTAAGACAACTGCATCCAATTCAATACCCTCAATCGTCAATTGAGAGAGAGCCTCAACGACTTTCTGTGACGGATTAATGTGGGAACCGGCAAAAGGTTCAAAGCCACTAACGAGGACTTTCCTCGTTGCTATAGACATTAAAAGGCAAGAGTTCTAAACGCCCATGAAGGCGGCACCGATGAGTAGCGTTGCCCAAACAAGGTGGAAAGGAACCATCCAGGTCTGAATTGTTTTAACTGCTTCCCGTGAAGACTCTTCTGTTGTGGATTCCTTCTTGAATTCAAGAAGTTCTCGAAAAGCAACAGAAAGTACAAGTAGCGTTGCAAACCATGCCACCATGCAATAGGGGCAGAGCGCACCTATTACAAAGGTTG
This sequence comes from Candidatus Nanopelagicaceae bacterium, assembly GCA_018882745.1. Classification (GTDB taxonomy): domain Bacteria; phylum Actinomycetota; class Actinomycetes; order Nanopelagicales; family Nanopelagicaceae; genus MAG-120802. The sequence continues at coordinate 6,837 of VFFD01000005.1, read as the reverse complement.
TTTGGAAAGCTAGCCAATGGCAGAAAATGACTGCAAGGGAAGTACCAGAAAATAGAAGAACCCAAAAAATCTTCGGAAATCGGATGTTAAGAAAAAGTGCAACAGCAACGACTAGCATCATTGCAAAAGTAGCAATGCCAATAATGGAGTTTGGAAACCCAAAAACTTCAGCCTGTTTGGAGAGCATCACACTCTTGCAATTGAGGGTGGAATTAATATTGCAGGAAGGTGTATATCCCTGATCTTTAAGGATTTTGAATTTATCAATCGTAAGAATAAGGGAAGCAACAAATCCCGTGATTGCCGCAACCAACATCACCCATGCTGAGGTGCGATTCTTAAACTCCATTACTCAAGGGTACCTTGCACCTCTTTCAATTGGCACCCGATGCATGATGACTAAATCTTGTATTCTCACTCACATGCGCTACCTCGTTTTGCTGCTCAGACCAAGCCATGATTAAGAAGGTAGCCCAAGTATCACTTGGACTCTTTCTTGCTTTAGCTGGAATCTCTCACCTTGGTTCAAATCGCGAGGAATTTCGAGCGCAAGTTCCTACCTGGTTGCCCTTCGATGCCGACTTTGTTGTTCTGGCATCTGGGATTATTGAAATAATTCTGGGTTTATTACTCATTGCATTGTGGAAATTTAGAAGCATTATTGGTTGGGTTGTAGCGCTTTTCTTTATTGCAATATTCCCTGGGAATGTCTCTCAATACATCAATGGAATTGATGCTTTTGGTTTGGATTCCGATCGAGAGCGTCTGATACGTCTCTTCTTCCAGCCCATACTCGTGTTGTGGGCGCTTTGGTCGACAGAAGCGTGGCAAAAATACCGCTCACTCAGAGCGCGAAGTTAAATAAACACCAGTACTCTTTTGTGATGATCACAAAAAAGTCGTTGACACTTACCGTATTTCTAGTGTTTTGTGCTGCAGTTGCCTTTGCATCATTGCCAGGAACAAATACGACTGAACATACCTTTTGTGTAAATTCCAAAACTAAAGTAGTTACCTACGCAAAGTCAGGCAAGTGCCCTAAAGGAAATGATCCGATACAAGTTGGTTCTGTAGGACCGCAAGGCATTCCCGGAGCGGTGGGTCCCTCGGGACCCATTGGAGCCACAGGACCACAAGGTGAGCCAGCGAAGACAAGCTTTAATCTTTTGTTACGTGATGGCAGCGGTAAGTTGGTTGAGGATCTTGTAGGAGATGGATCCGTCTATAAAGATGGAAGATATTGGAATTTGAATTACGAAAATGGAAAGTTCACTCCCTTGATTTCTTACTTTTATACAGGCTTTTTTGATTCAACATGCAAGACCGAGCCTGTCGCGATTCTATTTGCAAAAGTACCTTCGAGCGCCGAAAAAGAATTAGAACAGCTCAAATCCAGCTCAATCTACAACGTATTCGTGCATTCACTTAGTGGAGTACCAAATCTAGAAACTTTTTATGAGATCCTTCCCAATGCAAAGTTTATCGACAATCGAGATACCTCTGCAGGCACTGAGTTTCATCAGATAACACTGAAGCGACCCGTTTACTCAGTTTTTGATCAATTTGATACATGTACTTTAAATGGCGAAGCTTTCTTTTACATTGATGGAGTTGTGCAGAAATCACTATTGCTTCCAGAGCCACTACCAGCCCCTATAAAGTGGTCTCGGAGTTAGGAGATTCCTTAGACCTCGTTGATGGTGTTGAAGAGATTTCTATTAACTCTCTCCTTCCCGAAACACCAAGTTTCTGATAAATAATGATTGTCTCTTGGCGAATTAGGGATTCGCTATAACCAAGTAGATGCGCGATCTGACTATTAGTCTTTTGGCTTTGAATGAGCTCGATAATCAATTCTTGGCGCTCAGTAAGAGGTGTCCCTTTCTGGATTCGTGAATTCTCAATTTTTCTCAATGCTTTTACACCATCAAATAATCGGTTTTTCGCCCTTGCACTCTCAAAATTGTAAAAACTTAATAGCGCTCCAACGATTCTGAAATAGACTTCGGCAAATTCTTTACTATCAATCGCATACTGCAACCTAAATACGAAAGCTATATTGCCCAATGTTGGAACGGCAGCAGTTGAAACCCAAGGGCTACGAATATCCAGCGGCAAATAGCCTCGATACGTTTGCAAGATATCCTCTTTGTTGCCAACTACAACTCTCCTGTTTCTTAAAGCATCAGGCATTGGTCTATCAAGTTCTAGTGGGGTGACGACATTCATGACATCCACTTCGAGTGAATAACCGAAAGCTGCTTCAGTCCTGATAACACCATCATTGTCGAGTCGACCGACATAAACCCTCGCAAGTTCCCCTGTTGGACACACTCTGGTTGCTAGAAATTGGCAAAGATCATCTGGATGAGGGTTCTGGTAAATGAACTGTGCGAGATCAAAGAGAGCGCTTGAATGCTCAGGCTGAAAGTGGATATCCATGCCCCCCCCCGCGAGAAATCTCTTTTCTTAGGAGACAGTCCTATTTCATTAAGGATTTTTTAAGATTAGGGGGTATTGAGTATCCAAATTCTCTGGGCTCACCATTTGACCAGTCTTTGACCAAGCAATGCCCAACAATTTGGACCATTCTAATTTCTAAATAGAATGAAAAATTCTAGAAGTCTCAGCAAACATTGTCATTCTTCTGTGCTCGCTGAGAGGTAACAGTGAGAATTTTCTGAGGTAAGTCAAGGATGCTTCGCAACTGAAACACTACTTAATCCTAGGTAAGTGAACGAAAGGACGAAGCACCAATGAAGAAACTCAAGCGCACAGCATCTGCTGCGTTAGCTCTAGGTCTGATGTTTTCGCCCATATCTGCCAATGCAGCAGATGACGCTCTAAAGTCAATGCCGTTGACTGAGGTGTTGAATCTGCAAGGCGCAGCATTTGATCGTAATTCTGCCGATTTTGATATTTTTACATGGGTATTCATGGATGTTTGGGGTCAACTCCCTAACTCTCCAGTCGAAGCAATCTCAAAAGGGGATACTGCACTCACGGCATTTGTGCCAACTGATGCAGCATTCCGAAATCTCGTTAAGTATCTGACAGGTAAGACTCTTAAATCAGAGCGAGCGGTAGCTAATGCTGTGATGAGTCTTGGAGCAGAGACTGTAGAAAAGGTAATTCTGTATCACGTAATTGTTGGAGATCCGATTCTCTCTCCAGATGCCCTTAAAGCCAATGGAGCTAAGCTCAATGCGGCCTCAGGGGAAACTGTTGGAGTAAAGGTCAGCGGAACCACAATTACGCTGATTGACAAGGTGAAGAAACATAAGAACCCTGTAGTAATTCTTAGTGCAGTTGATATCAATAAGGGCAATAAACAAGTAGCCCATGCCATCAACCAGGTTCTGCTACCTACACTCAAGTAGAAGTAACTTTACGAATCAAAAACCCTCGCAGAAATGCGGGGGTTTTTGACTAATGAAATCTTCTAGCGAGAAGATTCGCTAACACCTATGTATTCTGTACGCACATGATTTTTCTACTCATCATAACTTTGCTTCTCGGAGTGAATCCTGCTGCCGCTAACCTAAGAGTTGACGACCTAACTCTAGAAGTAAAAAAATACGATATTTCGGCGACCCAAACTCAGGGTGGAAATACTCGTGGTCCAGCACTTGCTGTAATGAAAGATGGAACCGTTCTTCTTGGTGGCGGTTCTCGGGGTGGGTCTCTTTATTCCTGGAGAGAAAATTCTCCAAAACTGAAGCTGTTGGGAAACGTCATACCCTCAAAAGAAAGAATTAGTGATTCTCGTTTTGCAATTACCGATATCGCGATACTTTCCCAGAATGCAGAACGGGCTCGATTGTTGGTCTCTTACCCTCGGCTAACCTCGTCACGATGTGTCGAAGTGGTGGTCTATCACGTTGCACTAGATCGAGTCAGGTCGACCATAATGAAACAGACTCAATGGTTTAGGAGTAAGCCCTGTGTTCCGATCGCTGCTGTGCAACATGCTGCCGGCCGGTTAGAAGTGATTAACTCCAACTCGGCTTATCTCACTGTTGGAGATCTTGGTTTTGCACAGATTGGAGATAGGAAAGCGCGCGGTGATTTAGGTTCTGTCTTTAAAATCTCAAAATCACAAGTTGAAAGAATCTCAAGTGGGCATAGAAATCAACAAGGGATTGTCCTCATCAAAAGTGGTGAGCTCATCACATCAGAACATGGACCCAGAGGTGGCGATGAAATTAACGTCATCAAAAAGGGTGTTGATTATGGTTGGCCTTTTGTGACCTATGGGGAGCCATACTCACAAGGTGACTATGTCATTCCCGGCAAGACAGGTACCCACGAAGGTTTCCAAGAGCCAATTCAGGTGTGGACACCATCGATTGCTCCCACTGAATTGATTCAACTGCCTGCAAAGGGATATGGCCGGTACTCCAGTGGATTAGTCATGGGTACCCTGAGGGAAAATTCTTTAGTTTTCATGGAGTTTTCGAATTCGAAAATTGTGAGATCCCAGATTGTTAATGTTGGTTATCGCGTTCGCGATCTCGATTTGTTACCTGACGGAAGAATCGTTGCTTCAACCGATGAAGGGAATCTGTTGGTCTTCAAATCTAGCGAAAGTGTGAATGGGTGAAGAGATGGAACTAGTAGTGGTGGCTTTAGCAATACTTGTTATTCTCCTGGCGGCCAAAAATGGATCAAGTAAGCGGAGTAACAAACAATCTAAAGATGACAATCTGGATGACGACACAATCTACGGCTGACTCTTTGCCTAGCGCGCGCCCGTAGGGATTCGAACCCCAAACCTTCTGATCCGTAGTCAGATGCTCTATCCGTTGAGCTACGGGCGCAAACTGCCCGCGAATATTATCACCAAAAAATGCGAGGTAAATTTCGCTGCTACCCTTCAAATATGAAGCGTCTAGCAATGCTTATCGCGCTTCTCTTGCTGCCGACCAACGGCGCATACGCGGTTGATATTCCACTCACATGTGCCGATCAAAAGACTTTTGGGTTACGTGTATCGAATGTAATTGATGGATGTTTAGATTCAGAATACTCACTTGGCGCGGGTCCGATTCCCATCTCCTTATTGCCGAAGCAAGATTTGGATCTCAATCTCCTCTATCGCTTTCTTGCCGCGCAAGCTGCCGCAAAGAAGGAAGGTGTAGCTCTTGAGATAACTTCGGGTTATAGGACTCTTTCACGTCAGAAATACCTCTTTGCGCAAGCAGTAAAGAAATATGGAAGTTATGACAAGGCAGCAAAATGGGTTGCACCTGCTGAAGTTTCACATCACCCACTTGGTCTTGCTATTGACGTGAACTATCCGAATGATCCATCTTCTGCAAAATGGCTAGAAATAAACGGTTACAAATTTGGCTTATGTAGAATTTTTAAAAACGAGTGGTGGCACTTTGAGGGCAATATTGCTCCCGGTTGGAAGTGTCCTGCCATGTTCAAAAATGCTCGAGCGCTACTTAATTCCTAACATTTCTTCACGCTTTACAAACTTAATACGTGGCTTACTGTGTGGCTCGCCTGCCGCCACTTCGGCCGCGTTGATACGTTCCCAATCCCCTTGAGAAATACGGACAACTCCTTTAGTTGCAAGTTTTGCCTGTAATTCAGTTGGTGGCTTGGGTGAACCGAGATCTTGAATAAGTAGCTGCATAACATCAGTCGAATCGCTCTTGTTTGTTCCGATTACTCCTGAGGGACCACGTTTTGCCCAACCCACGACGTACATGTTGGTGCCAGTAATCCGTCCGTCAGTGTTTTTCACACGACCAGATTCATACTCTAAACCCTTTATTTCAAGGGCTTCATAACCGATAGCTGAGACAACAAGGCCACACTTGATTGAGAATTGTTCACCTGTTGCAACCACTTTGTTACCTTCAACTTGATTGATTCCGAAGACAACTTCTTCCACTCTGCCATTTCCTTTGATTTCTAGAGGCGTTGCAAGAAAGTGGAAATACATCGAACGATCATGGTTCTTCTTATCTGCCTCAGCAATAGCCAGCATGGCTTCCAGGTTTGATTTCACATCTTTCGGAACTTCACCTTGAGCTTCAGTCCGCGCCTTTGCGGCAAGAATCTCATGCTGATCTATATGAACGTCAGTGTGCTCTAATTTGGGTAATTCACGTAACTCGGGTGAAGTAAATGCTGCGTGTTCAGGTCCTCGCCGACCACACACATGGACTTTTCGAACCTTGGAATGATGGAACTTCTCCAAGGCATGCTGCGCCGTATCAGTTGGATCAAGTTCTTTTGGTTCAAGGGCCAACATGCGAGCAACATCCATGGCAACATTCCCGGCGCCAATCACAACAGCTTCTTCGCAATCTAGATTTACTTCAACTCCTGTGTAGTCAGGGTGAGCGTTGTACCAAGGTACAAATTCAGCTGCTGAAATAGAACCTGGGAGATTTTCACCTGGTATGCCAAGTTTCTTCCCACGACTTGAACCAGTGGCTATTACAACAGCGTCATACATTTCTTGTAACTCCTGGAGTGAAATGTCTTTATCAAGTTCAACATTGCAGAAAAGTTGAAAGCCTTCTGTCGTGGCAATCTTTTCAAAGACTTTAGAGACTGTCTTTATCTTTGGATGATCAGGCGCTACACCACTTCGAACTAAACCCCATGGTGTTGGAAGTTTTTCAATCATGTCGACAGCGAATTTCAAATCTTCCGTCTGGGCATTTTGAAGAGCTTGCGCAGCAAAATAACCTGCGGGACCAGCGCCAACGATTGCGATACGAAATTCAGTCACGCGGAGACGAGAGGATTTGAACCTCCGATTCCCTTTCGGGAAAACCTCATTAGCAGTGAGGCGCACTAGACCGGGCTATGCGA
>VFFD01000004.1 GCA_018882745.1 Candidatus Nanopelagicaceae bacterium | reverse complement strand
CCTATAACGTGGAAGTTTACGGAGAAGAGAATGTAGCGGTAGATCCTTATGCAAGAGCAGCTGTCGAAAATGGGAAACGAAGCGTTGTCGTAAACCTTGACACCACCAATCCAAAGGGTTGGAACGAGGAGAAGCCCGACTTCTCTGGAAATCCCACTGATGCAGTTATTTATGAACTTCATGTACGTGATTTATCAATGGATAAATCAGCTCCATTCCCCAAATCTGCTCGAGGGAAATATGCTGGACTCACATACCCGAATCTCAAGAGTTCCTCTGGGCAACCAGTTGGCGTGGCAGCCATAAAGGATCTGGGTGTCACACACCTGCAACTTCTGCCGATCTATGACTTCGCTTCAGTCGACGAATTGAATCCAACTTTCAATTGGGGTTATGACCCGCTGAACTACAACGTCCCTGAAGGTTCGTATTCCAGTGATCCAAAAAATCCGAAGGCGCGCATTACTGAACTGAAGGGAGCTATCCAGTCGCTCCATAAACAAGGTATTCGAGTAATTATGGATGTGGTCTACAACCATGTTTTTGATGCCTCAACTTTTAGTCAGAGCAAAATCGTTCCCGGTTATTGGTTCCGAACCGACTCCGACGGCAAGTTAACAAGCGCTTCTGGCTGTGGAAACGATTCGGCTTCCGAAAGAGCAATGGTTCGTAAATTCATTGTCGACTCAGTGAAATACTGGGCGAACGAATACAACATCAGTGGATTCCGTTTTGATCTCATGGGGCTTCACGACATCCAAACTATGCAAGAGGTCCGTAAAGAGCTTTCCAAGATTGATCCAACCATCATCATCATTGGAGAAGGTTGGAACATGGGTACTCATCCCAGTGAAATTCGCTCCACGCAGGCAAATATCGATGAACTTGCAGGAATTGCTGTTTTTAATGACCAAATTAGAGATGGAATAAAGGGATCTGTTTTTACCGCATCTGATAAAGGTTTTGCGACTGGCACCTTTGGCAAGAAGAATAATGTCATGGCCGGTATCGTTGGCAATACTGATTACTCATCAACGATACTTCCCGCATTTACTACACTGTCGCCGGCGCAATCGGTCAACTATGTTGAGGCGCATGACAACAATACTTTGGAAGATAAGCTGCGTTTGAGTCTCTCAACGAAAGACCCTACGCTCATTGCTTCGTATCACCGCCTCGCCAGCTCAATTCCACTTTTGGCCCAGGGCATTCCTTTCATTCATGCCGGACAAGAATTTCAACGTTCAAAGGGTGGTGATTCAAATTCTTACAAGTCTGGTGACGAGATTAATTCTCTTAAATGGAACCTCATCAGCAAAAACGCAGTAACGCGTAATTACTTCAAAGGAATGCTAGAAATCAGAGCCCAGCACCCTGCCTTCAGATTGAGCTCGACGGCAGATGTAAAAAACAACCTGAAGTTCCTTAAGACATCAGATGAGGTGATTGCATATTCCCTCAAAGGAAGTGCGGTGAAAGACTCGTGGAAGTCAATAGTTGTAATTCACAATGCCAAAACTGCTTCTTCCAAAGTAACGCTTCCCGCAAAAGGTAATTGGAATGTGGTTGTCGAGGGCAATAAAGCAGGGGTTAAGACACTGCGTACAATCAAGAACACTGATGTTGTGGAAGTTAGAGCTCTTTCTACACTGGTCCTCTACTCCAACTAACTGCATCTGAGATCATTAGGACATGAAGCTCAAGGGCAGGTACCAGGTTCGCGGTATTCCCGGTTATGTGAATCGGGCTGTAATTGAAGGAACGATTGTCGATTACTGGAGTCCTATTGGTGGTAGTGACCACCTCTTACTAGCTCACGATGGCCAGAATATCTTTGATCGCAAGACTGCAACGTTTATCTACACCTGGAAGTTAGCCCAGAGTGCAATCAGAGTGGCAACAGATTCTGGAAAAAAAGCACCACTGGTTGTTGGCGTTTTTCATAGTTCTACCGCGGCCGATCCCCACGGGCGAGGCAAGGACTTAACACCTGAGGATGCTTTCCGAGAGGGAGTTAAACCAGAAATTCAGACTCCACTCACTGTCGACCAGCTTCGCGGCAATAGTTATCTCGAGAAAATCTTCCGGGTAATTGCTCCGACTATTATCGAGGAAACAATGAGCCGTGTATCTCCAGAAACTAGCGCCATGATCGGATCATCTATGGGAGGGCTAGCAACGCTAAATTCTGCAATCAGATTTCATGACCAATTCCACACTGCTCTGGCTCTCTCTCCTCATTGGCCACTTGGCGGTGATGCACTAGTTGATTGGACAGTCAATAGACTCCCAAACAAGGAGTACATGAAGATTTGGATGAGTCGAGGAACAAAAGGGCTTGATGCTTCTTATCAGCCGTTCCAGAATCGCGCAGATAAGCTAATGAGAGAACTCGGTTGGAATGAACCACGCTTCAAAAGTAAAGTTTTTCATCGAACTGCGCACAATGAGAGATCATGGGCTAGTTACGTGAGTGAGCCACTTCAATTCTGGCTTAATAATTGATCTTAAACTCTCTGACTTTTGAGTAAGCAATTTCGTTATTTTCATTTCTTGCTATTGCAATCACCTCAATAGTTGTACCGGACTTAAACTTCCTCGGGGTCAAAAAAACCCTATGTAGTCCACCTTGAACCTCATCAGTTTCAAATGTGCGTCTATCCGAAGTTCCCACATTTCCCCACTTACTGGAACCTTTCACGCGAGCCTGAAAATTCACTTGCACAAATTCATCTCCTGGAACAGTTGCACGTAGCGCAAGCCAATTTGGGGTAGAAAAGTCGTAGTCAATCTTCGCTAAATTGACACTAATCTTTTCCTTTGCCGTAAAGGTAGATTTTGCCTTTAGTACAACTGTTGAAATTGCTGGGACTGTGATCGAAACCTTTTTCCCCGCAACCGAAAATGTTGCATTAGCCCCATAAATCTGCTCCCATGATGAATCAGTCGTCACTTGAATTTCTAACGTATCGGAATCTTCACTCGAATTGAGAATGACAAGATATTCCTGGCCATCAAGGTAGCGTGAGAAAGCTATCGCACTTCTTGACGTCTTTCGAAGCTGCTGAGTGCCTTTTCGAAGTGCGGGATTTCTAGCAATCAATTCGTTAATCTGTGTAATCTGCATTTGCAAAGGGTTAATGACATCAAAAGAACTTCGCAATCCGATTGGACTTGAGCCAATTCGATACTCTTCTTGCCATTCAACTACCTCTGTTGGAAACATATCTTGGCGGGCCGCTTTATCACCTGAGTCGCCTACCATCCCTTTTTCATCTCCATAGTAGAGAACTGGTGCACCTCTCGAGAAAAACAAGACTTCATTGGCTAACTTAGATCGTCGCAAAGTCAATTCTTCATCTCCATAAGTTGCCGAATGGATGAATGATCCTACGCGCCCCATATCGTGATTACCTAAGAAAGTTGGCATTCCGTAGGCCGACTGAGTCGCCGTTGTATACAAATCATCTTGATTGAAGAGATCTACTAATCGCGGAACCTGTCCGTCAGTTCGAGCAAAGGCGAGACCATGTCTCTGAAAACCAAAATCTAAAACACTTGGAAATGATTGCTCCTGAACAAATGTTGAAAGCATGTATGGATTTGCATCATAAACTTCACCGAAAATTCCAAAGTCCTTTTTTCCAGCTTTTCTTGCAGTTTCCATGATTTTGGGAATAAAGGCGTTCCAAAATTCCGGATTAACATGTTTTGCAGTATCAATACGATATCCGTCAATGTCGAACTTGGTAATCCAGCTCGACCAAAGCTTGATCATCCCGTTCACAACTTCTGGCTTCTCGGTAAACAAGTCGTCGAGTCCAAAAAAGTCGCCGTAAATACTTGATTCTCCCGAAAATGTGGAGTCACCACGGTTGTGATAATTCGTAAGATCGTTGAGGAAAGCTGGTTTTTTGATGTTTTTATTGGCCTTAGACACGACTGGAGGGCGTGGGAAAGATTTCTTCACATCTAACTTTGGAAAATTCTGCTTTCCAATAAATTTGTCCAGCTCAAAAACTTTTCCTCGCGAGTCCTTATACGGCGCCATATCTAGCGATACATAGTTATACATTCCATAGGAATTTTGAATGATGTCACCCGTGTGATTTGCAACAATATCAACAATGACTTTTAGACTAAGCTCATGTGCTCGCGACACCATAGCCTTGAATTCAGACTCTGTGCCAAGATGTGGATCTACAGTCGTGAAATCTGTTCCCCAGTATCCGTGATATGCCGCAGATCCAATCTGTATCCAATTTTGGACAACGGGAGGTGTAATCCAAATGGATGTGAATCCAAGGTCTCTAATATAGGAAAGTCTTGATGTTAGCCCCGCAAAGTCTCCGCCATGGAAATAGCCGATGTCTTTCTTATCCAGTCCATTAACTTCGACTCCTCCAGGGACTCCAGCATCATCGTTATTACTATTTCCATTTTCAAAGCGATCGGTCATTACAAAGTAAATGGAGTCATTCGAGAGAGCTCCCCGTGCAATGGGTTTAAAGCTTGGAAGGGTATCCGCATTACTAATTGCGGTTATCGGAAGAAGCGCAGCTAGAGTCGCGCTGGATACCGATAATAGAAGTGCACGCTTTAAGTTAATTGCCAAATGCCACCCACAGCTTCACTAGATCTTATCTTCAGCACATGGCCCTTTGATGATGGCCCGAAGATACTCTTTTTGATTGCATATCCAAATGGTTTGAGATCAATATCTTTCTTAATGCCTTTTCTTGAGACAAATACAAGAAGGGTTTCTTTGGAGGATTCTCGCAAGAAAGCCACTGAATCATTACTCACATCAATCCAGCGGATCCCACCATGAGACAGAGCATGACTCGTCTTGCGAATCTTAATCAACTCCATGTAGTCATAAAGAAGTTCGCTATTCCAAGTATCGGGACGATCCCAATCAATTGTGCGACGACCATTTTCGCCCCAATAGCCCTCAAGTCCAATTTCATCTCCAGCGAAAACTGAAGGAACTCCGGGATATGTCATCAACAATGTAGCACCTGCAATATTTCTGTGTTCATCGCCTCCGACAACTGTATGAAAGCGAGCGCGATCATGTGAACCTAAAAGCACCATACTCGCAACTAAGGACCGCCAAGGAATACCAGCAGCAAATTGCTGCATCATCTCGACCATAGCTTTACCATCGATGAGGGGCAAAGGAGCAGGCATTCCAAACGAGTCTTTTAAGTCTTCGTTCTCTTGATTCATCCAATACCAAATCGGTTTAGTAAATCCGTTGTAATTCATTGTGCCATGCCAGCCAAATCCATCTAAATCTTCCGCAAAAAAGTCAGCATTCTCGGCAACTAACCACGCGTCAGGGTTTGCGTCATCCATTGCGGTGCGAATACTCTTAGCAATCTCTTTATTGAAATTATCACCGTAATAACGACCAGTCATATTTCCAACGTCAATACGCCATCCAGACATACCAAAAGGTTCCTTTAACCAACGCTGAACGATGGAACTCTTCTTGCCCCACATCAGCTCGCGGAGTCTTTGTGAATTAAAATTGAGTTTAGGTAGGCTCTCAACGTTCCACCAACCAACGTAACCCCACTTGCTCTTTTTGGTCCAATAGAAAAACTCTCGAGTATTGCTGTTTTTGTCTTTCAGGGCTTTTTGGATCCATGGATGCCCTAAGCCACAATGGTTAGTCGTTAGGTCACTCATAAGGCGAATATCTCTTGCAGCGGCTGCCTTCCTAAGTGAAATCAAATCTTTATCCCCGCCCAGCAGAGGGTCTGCCTCATCAAATGAAGATGCGTCATATCGATGATTGCTCCGGCTCGCAAAGATAGGGGTGAAATAAATAGCATTTATTCCTAGTGAAGTTAGATGATCGAGCTTCTGTTCTACCCCGCGGAAATCTCCTCCATAAAATTCTTGCGAGACCTCCCTTTGATTCAGGGCTGGGATTTCGCTCCACTCCCGAGGAATGGCCCAATCGGGAAGGTTTCGAGCTACACCGGACTTCGCAAAACGATCGGGAAAGATTTGGTAGAAAACCGCACTATGAAGCCACTTCGGAGCATCACTACGTGCAACTATCTTGAAGTCAAAGTGGTCCACAACATCTCTGGCAAAAACTCCAGCAGCATTGAGCCAGCGGAATTTCCGAGCATTTCTAAGTAAGAATCGATAGTTGGTGGAAGGGCTCACAATCTCAACTGTGACCTGCCACCACACATCAACTTTGGTGCTTTTAGTTTTCTTCAGTGGGTATGTGACCGGCTCTCCATCTTGCAGAATCCGAATAAAAACTTTCTCAACTTCATCTCTCTTTGGGATACGAATCCTGAGTGTTATCTTCTCGCCAAGTTGTGGGGCGCGATTACTTACATACAACTCACTGCCATCATGATGTGGGAAGGTCACAAGAAGCCTTTAATTAGCCCTTGAGCGATCCGGCTGTCAGCCCGGATACAACAAACTTTTGCAGCCAGATAAACAGCACCATCACAGGTATGGTTGCAATGAGCGCACCTGCCGCAAATGCGCCCCAATTCTCCTGGAAATCTGTTTCAATAAATTGGCGCATTCCTACAGCAAGGGTAATCGCCTCTTGATTACCACCCAAAATAACAGCCGTGAGTAGAAATTCATTCATCGTTCCAATAAATGATAGAAGTGCAACGACTGCCAGCATCGGCAAGGCAAGAGGGAGAATAATTCGAACATAGATTTGACCATGTGAAGCCCCATCAATTTTTGCCGATTCATCAATCTCAGAAGGAATAGAGTCAAAGAAGCCCTTGAGCATCCAAGCGTTAATACCGAGTGCGCCACCTGCAAAGATAATCAAAAGGGCAATTGGACTTCCAAAGTCCATAAACGGAATTGACTCCCGAAGATCTGCGAGGATTACGTAGAAAGCTGTAACCGCAAGGAGTTGTGGGAACATCTGGACGATCAAAATTGTCATGAGCGTTGTCTTGCGTCCGCGATAGCGGAAACGGCTTAATGCGTATGCTGCCGTCGCACCAATAGCCAATTGAAGAACGGCGTTAATTGAAGCAATCATCACGGAGTTACGCATCCATAGCCAATAAGGCTGATCGGGGTTTTCCCATAGCGCTCGATAATTGCTAAGTCCTGGATACTGGGGAATCAAACTTTGAGTATTAATCTTTCCGAGCTCATCAAAGGAAGCAGATGCCATCCAGATCAATGGGAAGAGGGCGAACGCAATAGCTAGCAGTGCTATGAAATGGCGCCACGCAAGAACACGGACCCACTTTTGAAAAGTCATCTTCTTTTGGCGAACAATAAGTTCAGTGCTCAATTTATATTCTCCATCTGCTTGGAGCGACGGAAGGCTTGAATTGATATGACAGCCACGATGAGGAAGTTAATAAAAGATACGGCGCTCGCAAGCCCGTAGTCTCGTCCTTTACCGGCTGTAAACGCCAAGTTATAAGTGTAAGAAATCAAAATATCAGTATGGCCAGCCACGCCTCCGGAGTCGTACATCACTGGTCCACCACCTGTTAAAAGATATATCGAGCCGAAATTACTGAAGTTATAAGCATATGAAGCAATCAGTAACGGGGTTAAAGCAATTACCACAAGGGGAAGCTTGATATTCCAGAAGACTTGGCGCGGTGATGCTCCATCAACTTCTGAGGCTTCTACTATCTCTGTAGAGAGAGCCTGAATCGCACCTGTTGCAATCAAAAACATATAAGGGGTTCCAGCCCACACTTGAACGAGCACGACTGCAACCTTCGCCCACCACGGATCGCTAAGCCACGGAACCGCACCTGGCAACAACTTATTTACAATGCCATAAGACTCATTAAGCATGCCTTTCCATGTAAGAATTGAGAGAACTCCAGGCATTGCATAAGGAACGATTAGAAGTATTCGATAAAGTTTTTTCGGCTTTATTTTTGGATGGTTAATAGTTAGAGCCAAGAAAAGTCCTAGGAAAAACGTCAACATCACTACCAAGAATGGGTAAACAAAGGTCCAAATCATTACTTTCACAAGTGGCGTGCGATAACGCTCATCACCAATAACACGTTCCAAATTCTTCAACCCAATTCGAGCTGTCCACCCTGGCTCCAACTCAACTCCATCAGCGCCAACGAATGCACCTTCTTTGTTGGGCTTGTAAATCTCTCCAGTAAGTAGATTTTCTACATAATCTCCAGCGCTGTTGTATTGCAAAGTAGGAGTGATGCGTTCAACATTCGTAAAGTCAGCTACTCGATATTTAACATTCTCTTCAAGACCTGGGACGAAATAGTTGCTGTATTGTTCAAGAACAAGGGCAATTTCCTCGTCAGTCAAGAAGGTAAATCCTTCGACGCTCTGAATATTGCCTTCAGCATCAACGCTCCACGAGTTAGGTGGTAATTTCTTTAAACTCTGGGCATTACCTAAATACAGGTTGCCATCACTCTCTTTAATTAGCAGGACAGTTGAGCCTTCTGGCGTCTTGGCTAGGCGCATTGGAAGAATCGAGTCATCCCCTACGGGCTCAAGTGAATTCGAAATGATGGAATCAATGGCTGATTGCTTATTCATTTCATGTCCAACAGAGAAGTTTGTGAAAGCTATATACCCTGTATAAATTGCGGGATATATCTGGAATGCAACGAGCAAAATGGCGCCAGGAACGATGTATTTGGCTGCGACAAATTTACTGCTGAGAAAGATGTAGTCAAGAATCAGGGTAGAGATCGCGATATAAGCTGCATACAGAAAACGACCATCAGCAATAAGGACTGGAACGGACCATAGTGCGAAAGCATTAAGCCCACCAAGCAAGAAGATTTTAATAAATAAGCCTGGAAGCTTCTGTGAGTTCTTGATTTTCATTTCTTCTATTGTCGCCTTACCTTAAAGTGAAAGTATGGGGGCGCCGAATGACGCCCCCATATTTTTTACTACTGTCTAACTAATCAGCTACCAATTGTTTTCTTGATAGTTGCTGCTGCGGTTGTAAATGCAGCAGATGCAGTTGATTTGTTATCTGCAACTGCGTTAAGTGCGTTCTCCCAAGCGCCCCAGACAGATCCCATCTGAGGAACGTTTGGCATGGGCTGCGCTGCAGCCGAGAATGATGCAAAGCCAGCAAGTTCAGCATTTGCCTTAACTGCAGGATCAGCTTGCGCCTCAAGGTTTGCAGGCTGCTTGCCTGAATCCTTGAACCAAGCCAAACCGAACTCCTTGCCACTGGCATAGCCCGTGAGGAATGAACGTGCAGTTACCTTGTTCTTTGCATACTTTGAAAGATAGAAAGCATTAACGCCGAGGAAAGGAGCCGATGGGAACTTTCCAGAAGGGAAAGGCACAATCGAATACTTAACCTTTGTCTGCTTCTTTAGGTCGTTGATATCCCAAGGACCCATGATTACGTATGGAGCACGACCAGCGTAAAACTCTGCAAAGCCCCATGCAGCATCTTTGCTGAGTACACCACTCTTGTAATACTCATCAAGCTTGCTTGCATTTGCTTGGAACTGCTTTCCACCCAAGATGTCCTTGAGGTTGTAGCTCTTTCCATTCCACTTGAAGATATATCCACCTAGTGCAGTGAATAGTGGGTATGAGTGGTACGTCGCTCCCTTTGGAAGCTCTAGACATACTTTGAAATTCTTGATTGCAGCTTTTGCTGCTGCACAATTTGTTTCAAGCTCATCAAGAGTCTTTGGCGCTTTTGCAAGTTCTGTATTTACTACAAGTGCAACGTTCTCAACATCGACTGGAACGCCCCACTTAAGGCCCTTGTATGTAATCGCATCCATTGTTGAAGATGCATAGTTACCGGATGAAACATTGCTGACTCGGTCAACCACGCCAGAGGCTGCAAGGCCGCCTAGCCAGTCATGTGGAGCAATAACCAAATCTGGTCCGAGACCTTTTGGTCCAGCTGTAATCAATTCATCGCGGACAGTTCCGAAGTCCTTTACTACGACAGTTGCTGTTACACCATTTGCTTTTGCCCAAGGTGCAATTGCAGCTCTAACTGACGGTGCTTTGCCCGAGTCTGCCCAGATCAAGAGATTCTTTGTTGCAGCCTGCGCAGGTGCAACAAAACTTGAGAGGACTAGAGCAGCGGTTGCTATGGCGCCAGTGACGCCTAGACGCTTCTTATTCATTAATTTTCCTCCATGGAAGTATCTGTAACGAGGGGTTACAGAGGACACCATTTCAACGCTAACAATTCGGTGAGTCAAGGCAAAAAGCCCTAAACCACGGGCGATATTGACGAGTTACTTTTTCGTTATAAAGCGCAAATTTTGCACGCGCGTTTACATGGAGGCTGAACTACTTATGAACGCCTATTGATGAAGGGCTATTGATGAAGGCTATTGATGAACGCCCGGGACGCTCTTGTCCCAACCCTTCACATCTTCAGGCTTTCGAGGCGCCTTTCCAATGTAACGAGCTGACGGACGAATCAAGCGACCAGTTCGCTTCTGCTCCAAGATATGGGCAGACCAACCAGCTGTACGTGCAGAAGTAAACATTGGCGTGAACATATGTGCGGGAACCTCTGCGAAATCAAGAAGTACAGCAGCCCAGAATTCAACGTTTGTTTCTAAGACGCGATCGGGACGTCGTTCACGTAATTCTGCAAGTGCTGCCTCTTCCAATGCTTTTGCAACTTCATAACGTGGCGCACCAAGTTCTTCACAGGTACGGCGCAAAGTGCGTGAACGTGGATCTTGAGCGCGATAAACGCGATGTCCAAATCCCATCAAACGCTCACCTTTATCCAACAAATCTTTGACATATGCACGTGCATCTCCACGCTTTTCAACTTCTTCAATCATATGAAGAACGCGAGAAGGCGCACCTCCATGAAGCGGTCCTGACATTGCTCCGATAGCACCAGAGATTGACGCAGCAACGTCTGCTCCGGTTGAAGCGATAACGCGTGCCGTGAATGTTGAGGCATTCATGCCATGTTCGGCAGCAGAAACAAAGTACGCATCAATGGCACGAACATGTTTTGGATCTGGTTCACCTCTCCAGCGAATCATCATGCGCTCAACAACAGTGTGTGCTTTATCAACTTCTGATTGCGGAATCATTGGTTGCCAAGTACCACGTGCTGATTGGGCAACATACGAAAGCAACATGACCGAGACTCGAGCAAGATTGCTGCGAGCTTCTTCATCGGAGATATCAAGAAGTGGTTTCAAACCCCATGCTGGCGCGAGCATTGCAATTGCAGATTGCACATCGACTCGAACATCGCCAGAGTGAATCGGAATGGGGAATGGTTCTGCGGCAGGAAGTCCAGGATTAAATTCGTCATCAACGAGAAGGCCCCACACATTTCCAAATGAAACGCGGCCAACGAGATCATCGATATCTACACCGCGGTAGCGAAGCGCACTGCCCTCTTTATCTGGTTCTGCAATTTCTGATTCAAATGCGATTACGCCTTCAAGACCGGGTTTAAAGTCATCTGCCATGCGCCGTATTCTGCACCTTCAATTGAGGCGCGCAAAACGACCCCGTCAAAGATGCCCTATTGTCTAAAGTGACGTTAGATACACCCATGACAGAGAGAAATCAGCCCGCCGTCGACCGCGCTGAAATCTCTGCGATGCGCCGCTCCTACGGTGAAGTTGGAATTACTGAATCTGCCATCAACCCTGATCCGATATCTCAATTTCAACTCTGGCTTTCAGAAGCTGCCGCCAATTCGATGATTGTTGAGGCTAACGCAATGGTGCTCTCCACTGTCGGGTCGGGCAAGCCAACCTCACGAACAGTTCTATTGAAAGATGTAACGACATCGGGATTCACCTTTTTCACCAATTACGACTCCCGTAAATCCCAAGAGATTTCTTCCAACGCCGCAGTTTCACTTCTCTTTCCTTGGTATCCAATGGAACGCCAAGTAATCGTGCTCGGTGAGGCGATGCGGATTTCAGTTGCAGAATCAGAAAAGTATTTTGTAACACGGCCTTGGTCGAGCCAAATTGGGGCATGGGCAAGTAATCAATCTGACGTGCTTGAATCGCGCGAGGTTCTTGAATCGCGCTGGAGAGAATTTGCGGAGCGCTATCCGGAAGGCTCGACGGTTCCTAAACCACCTCATTGGGGTGGGTTCCTCGTCACACCTACCAGCATTGAATTCTGGCAAGGGCGCTATTCACGCTTACATGATCGCTTGCGCTTCACACGCGATATTGATTCCAATAGCAATCAAGCAGAATCCAATTGGAAGCTAGAACGCTTCTTCCCATAGGCTTGGCGCGTTATGTCCGATATCAAAATTCCCGATAATTTAAAGCCGCGCGATGGTCGCTTTGGTTGTGGCCCATCGAAGATTCGTCCTGAAGCTCTCGCGGCTCTCGCTTCATCTGGTTCATCAATACTCGGTACTTCACATCGCCAGAAAGCGGTCAAAAACGTTGTCGGTCGAGTTCGCGCGGGGCTTACTTCTCTTTTTAGTCTTCCCGAAGGTTACGAGGTAGTTCTCGGCAATGGGGGCTCCACTGCATTCTGGGATATTGCCACTTTCGGACTTATTGAACAGAAATCGCAACACTTAAGTTTCGGTGAATTCTCATCTAAATTTGCAGCTGCAGCGAAAGAAGCTCCTTTTCTTGATGATCCATCAGTAATCAAATCTGAACCTGGCTCACATCCGCTTCCTGTTGCTGAATCTGGCGTTGATGTTTACGCATTGACTCATAATGAAACATCTACTGGGGTTTCAATGCCAATTAAGCGGCCATCAGGAACAGACGGTGCACTGGTACTTGTTGATGCCACAAGTGCAGCTGGTGGACTAGAAGTTAGCGCCAAGGAGTTCGATACCTACTACTTCGCACCACAGAAATCTTTTGCATCTGATGGCGGATTGTGGCTGGCATTGATGAGCCCTGCGGCAATTGCGCGTGTTACAAAAATTAAGGAAAGTGGACGCTGGGTTCCAGCTTTCTTTGACCTAACAATTGCAATTGAAAATTCGCGTTTGGATCAAACCTATAACACCCCCGCAGTAGCGACGCTGATGTTGCTCGCCGATCAGATTGAGTGGATGAATACCAATGGCGGTATGTCATTTGCTGCCGGTCGCTCATCAAGATCTGCAGAAATAATGTATGGCTGGGCCGAGAAAACTTCCTACACAACTCCTTTTGTATCTGATCCTGCAATGCGCTCCAAGGTTGTAGCGACGATTAATTTTGATGAAGGTATTGATGCGCTAGAAATCGCAAAAGCGCTGCGCGCAAATGGAATTGTTGATACTGAGCCATATCGCAAATTAGGGAAGAACCAACTTCGAGTTGGCATGTTCCCCTCCATTGATCCTGACGATGTATCTGCACTCACGCAGTGCATTGAATATGTCGTGGATAATTTGAAGAAATAGCACATTGACTGGAGCGATCTACAAGCGCGATAACGTTTTCTGGCTCGTCGCACTGCAAACCGGGGTCTTCGGAATTTTTATGGGCGGCTTCGGCCCAGCCATCCCTTTACTGCAAGCAGACCAAGGCACCTCAGGCGCAATCGCAGGTCTTCATGGCACGGCGCTCGGCGTTGCATCAATTATTGCGGGCTATCTCAATGCCCCATTTGCTCATCGATTCGGGCGTTACAAGAGCATCTGGTTAGGGCTCACCATCTTCAATATTGGAGCGATGGCATTCATCGTTCTTCCATATGCCTGGCAGACCATTCCGGCGATTCTCTTTGCTGGCGTTGGATTATCAATGACGGTGAATAACTCACTGATGTATCTCTCTAGTCATTATGAGAGACATGCTCCGCGCGCAGTCTCACAAGCTAACGGAGTGAACTCTGCTTTTGTTTTGCTAGGTAACTTAATCATCGGAATTATTGCGGGAACACAATTTAGTTGGCGCTTGGGATTGCTAGTTTGTATTCCTTTTGCCGTAATTCTCTATTTAACGCTCGGCCGTCACCACAATCCCGAGCACATTCCAGATGAAGAAGGGCACCAACGTGGTTCTCTTCCAATCAAGTATTGGGTGAGTTGGCTCGGTCTCATGTTTACGATTTCTGCAGAGTTTGCCATCGCATTCTGGTCGGCTGCATTACTGCGTGAAAAAGCGAGCCTCTCTGCCGCATTAGCCACCACTCTTGTTCTTGCCTTTCCTTTTGGCATGATGGTCGGCCGCTGGTTTGGCACCTACTTATTTCCGGAGCTAAACATTGATGCTCGCCTTCGACTCATCATCGCCCTGCAAGGTTTGAGTTTTATGGTCTTTTGGGTCTCTTCCAATCCATGGATTTCTTTTCTCACCTTGTTTTTTGTGGGCCTGGGAACATCGATGCAATTTGCTCTCTCAACGCTGCGGTTATTGCACTTTGGGAAAGAGAAACCTGACCTTGCCATAGGTAAATCGAGCTACAGCGCTGGAATTGCTATTGGGCTATCACCGCTACTTCTTGGATTTCTCGCAGATATCTTTGGGATTGTTCAAGGATTTCTTCTCGTTCCAATCTTGATTATCTGCGCTTTTGTTATTGTAAGCGTATTGCCTACACATGAAAAACCCATCCAAGAGCGGAGAGTTTAGTGAACTACAAGACGCGGAGAATTGTTACTCTCGTAATTCTTTTTAGCTTAGTCTTTTTTGTTCTCATAAGTGGGCTCTAAAACGTCCTCTACTGCAACGCTGGCAGGAGCTTCGCCTTTGTCGTGGAATTGCGAATAAGTAATGACCGCTGCAAGCAGTGAGATTGATCCGCAAATTCCAACTGTCTCGCGTGTGCCAATTTCTTGGGTCATCCATCCAATTAGCGGAGAGACAATCGGAGTTCCGCCTAGAAATACCGTGAGATAAATACCCATTACACGGCCACGAATCTCTGAATCGGTACGCATCTGAACCATCGTGTTTGCGCCAATAAAAGTTAGAAGCGCAACACAACCAATCAGCGGAAGAAAAATTGCATACACCAGATAATTTGGCGCGAAGGAGCTCATAACAAGGAGTGTGCTAAAAATCATGGAACCGATCATGACAAAGCGAGGTCCGCGTTTTCGTTCAAGGCGGGCCGAAATTATCGCTCCAGATAAAGAACCGATCGCCAAAATACTTCCTAGCGCACCATATTCAGCGGCGCTTTTATCAAAGACTTGCGTCGCCATCATCGTGTTGAAGATATTGAAATTAAGCCCAAAGCTGGTAGCAAAGAAGACAGTAATCATTACTGCGAGAATGTCGGGGCGAGCGGCTACATAACGCATCGCTTCACGAACCTTAGTAGAACTCGACTTCCGCTCTTCGCGGAATAACTCAGATTCGCGCATATTCAAGAGAGCAATAATCACAATGAGATACGAGAATCCGTTGAGCAAGAATGAAACCCCAGTTCCGTAGGCTGCAATCAATAACCCAGATAGTCCTGGTCCAATTAATCGACCAGTATTGAAGTTCGCTGAGTTCAAACCTACGGCATTGGGAAGGTCAGCTTTACCGACAACTTCTGCATTGAAGCTCTGGCGAACTGGGGCGTCAATCGCATTACCCATTCCCAACGTGAATGCAAAGAACATCACATGCCAGATTTCTATATTGTCGGTAAGGACTAAAACACCGACAGAGAGAGCCGACAACCCTCCGGTTAAGTTTGTGAACATCAAAACTTTTCGTTTATTGAATTTATCAGCGATCTTTCCACCCGAAATGCTAAAAATGAGAGTAGGCAGAAATTGCAGAGCTGTGATGAGTCCGAGATAGGAACCGCTATCAGTGAGTTCGAGAATTAACCATGCTTGGGCCACGCCTTGGGCCCAGGTACCGATATTTGAAATAAAATTTGCAGAGAAGAGAATTCTGAAGTTGCGATGTTTAAAAGATCGCAACGTTCCCACGTAGTGAGTCTAGTATGATTTCACTCATGCGCAGCGCTATTCCAATCATCATCGCTGGAATTGTTCTCTGGACTATTGCGCTGGTCGTCGCGATTATCGTCAATGCGGTCGCAAAGATTGTTCTTACATGTTTACTAGGAATAGCTCTGGGCTTGATTGGTATTCGTTACACCAAGCGCCGTGCTAAACGCGAAGCGAAGTAACTAGCCTTCAATTTCTTGTGCGATACCGCGCAAAACTTTCGCTACTCGTGCAGCTTCAGCTTCACTTGGATAGCGACCATGACGTAAACCATTGCCGACGCGATCAAGCATCTTGATAGATTCCTCAATGATGACAGCAAGATCATCCGCGCCAGCCTTGGAGTTTGCAAGAGATGGAGGTGCATCAATAATTCGAACTGACAATGCTTGTGGACCTTTACGTCCTTCGGCAACACCGAACTCCAACTTGGTGCCTGGCTTTATAGTTGCTACGCCTTCAGGAAGAGCGGAAGCTGCGAGGTAGACATCTTCGCCTTCTTCAGAGGAGATGAATCCAAAACCCTTTTCGAGGCTAAACCATTTAACGCGTCCGACTGGCATGACGGGAGCCTCCTTGAATTAAATTTCGTTTAGGTGTCGTGTGCGCCGCGCTTTGCGGACAGGGGGCTAGTTTATCGCCTCAGAATGCGCGCCGCATCCATGATTTACCGAGACCACACGCGCATCTTCAGGTGAAATCGCGTTAGCGCAGACGCCAAAGGCCTGTCGGAATGAGCCCGCGATCGGTAGGTAGAAACCACAACTTCCACAATTCTTTGGAGCAAATTGTGCGATGGGCGCATTTGGTCCGCGGTCGCCTTCAATCCAACGCTTTGCCGCTTGATCACGGCCTTCGATGGAAAGCACGCGAAGTCGTCCCGCTCCCAATTCAAAGAGTTCGTGTAGATCTAACTCTTCATCACTCGGAAGCACTGCACTTGCTGGAACTAATCTCGCATCATCAGCTGCAGTCGGAACGATGGTGCCAACTCCAACATCTTCTGCAGTAATTCGTTCGCTGTATGGAATCCAATCGGGTGCAAGTAAGGCATCTGCGCCAGGAAGTAGAACTACATCGCAGATAGTGGGCAAACTCTTCTCATCAACCTTTGCAACAGTGACAGCCCAACGCCAGCCAACATAACCCGGCAAAAATGCTTCAAAGAGATATGTGGCAACATGATCTTCGTCTGATTCAACAGAAATTTGTGAACCGACATACTTTTCATTCTTAGCATCTTCTAAAGCTGCAGCGCGCGCAAAATCAGCGGCGTCGAATGGATCAACGCCGCTGACTTTTGTGGAGTTCTTCTTGGTCGCGCGGGACATAGAAGAAAGTCTATCTTGCTACTTTAGAAGTCCATATCTCCGCCTGGTGCCGCAGGCATCGCAGGCTTAGGTTCTGGCTTATCAGCAATAACTGCCTCTGTTGTGAGGAAGAGAGCTGCGATAGATGCTGCGTTCTGTAGAGCAGAGCGAGTGACCTTCGCTGGATCGATAATTCCAGTCTTGATCATGTCGACGTACTCACCTGTTGCTGCATTAAGTCCATGTCCTGGTTCGAGGTGACGAACTTTCTCAACAACGACTCCGCCTTCAAGTCCAGCATTGATTGCGATCTGCTTCAGCGGCGCTTCGACTGCAAATTCAACAATCTTTGCACCGGTTGCTTCATCGCCAGAAAGTTTCAACTTATCAAATGCTTTCTTGGAAGCTTGGAGTAGCGCTACGCCACCACCAGAAACGATTCCTTCTTCGACTGCAGCCTTAGCGTTACGGACTGCATCTTCGATGCGGTGCTTGCGCTCCTTGAGTTCAACTTCCGTCGCCGCTCCTGCCTTGATGACGGCAACGCCGCCTGCAAGCTTCGCCAGGCGCTCTTGGAGTTTCTCGCGATCGTAATCTGAATCTGTCTTCTCGATTTCAGCTCGGATTTGGTTAACGCGGCCTTTGATCATTTCATCATCGCCAGCGCCTTCCACGATCGTTGTTTCATCCTTGGTGATTACAACTTTGCGCGCCTTACCGAGGAGATCAAGAGTTGCAGCCTCAAGTTTGAGACCAACTTCTTCTGAAATCACAGTTCCACCAGTCAAAATTGCGATGTCTTGGAGCATTGCTTTACGACGATCGCCAAAACCTGGGGCCTTCACTGCAGCAGAACGGAATGTTCCACGGATCTTATTTACCACCAGAGTTGCAAGAGCCTCGCCTTCAATATCTTCAGCGATGATGGCAAGTGGCTTTCCAGACTGCATGACTTTTTCCAAGATTGGAACGAGGTCTTTGATGTTAGAAATCTTGGAGTTGCAGATCAATACATATGCATCTTCCAAAATCGCTTCCATGCGATCGGTATCTGTCACCATGTATGGGGAGATGTAACCCTTATCAAAGCGCATACCTTCAGTCAGCTCGAGTTCGAGTCCGAATGTATTGCTCTCTTCGACGGTGATAACGCCTTCTTTACCGACTTTGTCCATTGCTTCTGCAATCATCTCGCCGATTGTGGAATCAGCGGCAGAGATTGATGCAGTTGCAGAAATCTGTTCTTTGGTTTCGACGGGCTTTGCCATCGCGGAAAGTTCAGCAGAGATCGCCTCTACTGCTTTCTCAATACCTTTCTTCAGCGCCATTGGGTTAGAACCCGCAGCAACATTGCGAAGTCCTTCACGAACAAGAGCCTGGGCTAGAACAGTTGCGGTTGTGGTTCCATCACCAGCAACATCATCGGTCTTCTTCGCTACTTCCTTAACGAGTTCTGCGCCGATCTTCTCCCATGGATCATCAAGTTCGATCTCTTTTGCAATCGATACGCCATCGTTAGTGATGGTGGGTGCGCCCCACTTCTTCTCGAGAACAACATTTCGCCCGCGTGGTCCGAGAGTTACCTTGACCGCATCGGCGAGGGTATTCATTCCGCGCTCGAGGCCGCGACGTGCATCTTCATTAAAGGCAATCATCTTTGCCATAGTTCTATCGACTCCCTATATCTAGAGGTGGTTCGGGCGACTTATCACTCTCGCCCGGCGAGTGCTAACGCCTAGCCTAGGGGCGACTATTCCCGTTCTCAAATCCGAGGATTCCTTTCGCGCTCGACCGAAATCGAGAACCCGAGAGGCGAAGCTACAGTTTTGGCTTTTCCCTTCGCCGAAGGGGCTCGAGATTTCGGAGTGGGGTCGGTCGGAGGCGGCTTAGAGCGAACGTGAGGAGACGCGGGCTTCGCGGAGACGACGCAGGCGCTTGATAAGGAGCGGGGAGGCCGCCAGTGCATCGGGGCGATCAATCAGGTTGTTGAGAAGTTCGTAGTACTGCTTCGCCGAAAGATTAAAAAGTTCCCGAATTGCCGAGTCCTTCACTCCTGCGTACTTCCACCATTGGCGCTCGAAATCAAGAATGCGGACTTCGAGGTCGCTTAAGTGCGTCTCGAGGCGGACCGAGGTTTCTTCCATAGCGCTATTGAACTAGAGATTTGGCAAAAAGTGCGGATTTAAAGGGTGGCCAAAATTACTTTGATATCAGTGATCGAGGTCCACGGATTCACAATCGCAAAGCGCAAGATCGGCTTTCCTTCATGTGAGGAAGGCGTGACAAATCCAATCTGATCATTGAGTAACTTATCGCTCCATTTTTGGTAATCAGATTGAGTCCAAGCAATTCGAGTGAATGCAACTATCGAAAGTTCTGGTTCCATCAGTAATTCCAGATTGGGATGCTCCTTGATGAGTTCTGCAGTTTCGCGCGCAGTATCCATCGTCTTATCCATCGACTCGGCATATTTCTTAGTGCCATGTGCGGCAAGAGAAAACCAGAAAGGTAAACCGCGAACGCGACGTGTCAAATGAATTGCATAATCAGAAGGATTCCACTCCCCTGATTCCAACGCTGCTAAATATCCTGCATACTGAGTATGGGCTTTGCGAGCAACTTCCGGATTGCGATAAATAAGAGCGCAGGCATCAAATGGTGCAAAAAGCCACTTATGTGGATCAACGATAAATGAATCGCATAATTCAACGCCTTTAAATAGCGGTCTCGAACGCGGTGAGGCAAGCGCTGCCAAACCATATGCGCCATCGACGTGATACCAAATCCCTCGATCATTAGCAGCTTTCCCAATGCCTTCTAGATCATCAATAATTCCAAGGTTTGTGGTGCCTGCTGTCGCAACAATTGCAAAGATGCGATGGTCTGGATTTTGTTGGTGGTATTTATCGGCTTCAAATGCAACTGTGCTGCCTTGTAATCTATGGTTCTTATCGGTGGGAACTGCAAGTATCTCAACATCCATCACATCTGCTGCAGACTTGATTGAAGAATGGGCTTCATTCGAGTATGCGATCACCCAGCGCTTAACTCCCGGAAACTTCCTTCGCGCATCATGGCGCGCAGCAACAAGTGCAGAGAGATTTCCGACTGTTCCACCTTGCACAAATACTCCGCCAGATGTCTGTGGCAGCCCCGCTAAATTACTAAGCCACCGCAGCGCTTGATTCTCTGCAAATACTGCACCAGCGCCCTCAAGCCATGAACCGCCATATAAAGAAGATGCACCGACCACGAGATCAAATAAGTTGGACGATTCTGTGGGAGCAGAAGGAATGAATGCCAAATTCCGTGGATGGTCCGTCGAGATACAGGCTTGTGCCAATACATGTTTGAATAAATCGAGGGCTTTCTCGCCGCCTAAACCACCTTCAGTGATGGTCTCGCCTACTTCGGCATATAACTCGTCATAAGTCCATGGACCATCAAGCGGTGGATCTTTCTTAAGTCGAATTAAGGAATACTCAAGAATCTTTGCCGCAAGAGCATCGATCTCTTCATCGAACTCATGCATCGCCGAAGAGCGCCTTTCGTTTTGAACTTCTCACAATATTGCGGAGCATGGTTGGAAATACAAATGCATGCAGTGGCAAGATCGCATACCAATAGAGCTGGCCACCTAAACCGCGTGGCGAGAACGTTGCTTCTTGGATGATACGTACTTGATTACCCTCTTGTTGAATTCGGAATTCGAGCCAGGCTTTACCGGGAAGAATCATCTCTGCGTAGAGTCTTAGAACTTTTTCTTTTTCAACTTGCTCAACTCTCCAGAAATCTAAACCGTCACCTACTCGCAGATGTTTAGGATCACGACGGCCACGACGTAATCCAACTCCGCCGACCAAGCGATCGATAACACCGCGCGCCCACCATAAGAAATCAGCGCCATACCAACCAGTTTCGCCACCGATTTGCTCGATGGATTTCCAGACACAATCAATCGGCGCATCCGCCAGGGTTTCGCGCTTATCTTTCAAGATCATTTCCCCTGCCCAATCGGGATCGCTCTGGGCTTTCTGCCAAGGTGCGGTTGGGGCAGTTGCATCAGACCAGCGCGTCTCTACTTGATTATTTGAGGTTCGCGAAAGGGCCAAATTAATAGCTGTTGTGACATCAATGAGTCCTTCAGGTGGTTTAGGAACAATCGCATCAATCGTCTTCTTTGGATCAGCCACTGTTTCATTGATGAGTGAACCCACAAGAGGACGCGCGAGCGCGGTAGGAACGGGAGTCACAAAACCGATCCACAAACTTGAAAGTTTCGGAGTCAGGACGGGAACTCGAATGATCCAACGTTTACGGAGACCAGAACATGCAGCGAATTTCTGCATCATGTCAGCGTAAGACAGAATTTCTGGGCCGCCGATGTCAAAGATTCCTTTAACTGGTTCTTTCAACTTTGCAACGTTGGTGAGATACCAGAGCACATCTCGAATCGCGATGGGGTGCGTCAAATTTGTGACCCACTTTGGAGTTGTCATTACAGGTAAGCGATGCGTTAAATGACGGAGCATCTCAAATGATGCAGAGCCTGATCCAATAATAATTCCGGCGCGCAATTCCATGACCGAAACTTTTCCCGATGCAAGTAATTCACCAGTACGAGCACGTGAAGCTAAGTGCTTACTTTGCTTTGAATCATTTGCAATTCCACCGAGATAAACAATCTGGGAAACGCCCGCCGCTTGAGCAGCGCGCGAGAAGTTATCAGCCATCGCGGCTTCAATCTCATCAAAGTGAGTTCCAACTCCGATGGAGTGCAACAAGTAGAAAGCGGTATGCACACCTTGAAGTGCTGCCAGAGTCTCGTCAAAGCTATTGGCATTCCCAACTGCAATCTCAACTTCATTGACCCATGGTTGGCCTAATACTTTTGATTTATCTCGGACAAATATCCGCACCTTCATATCTTCATTGAGAAGCGCTCGAACTAAGCGGCCACCGACATAGCCGGAAGCTCCTGTTACAAGTATCCGACGCGCCTGATTCATAGGTAGAACAGTAGACTTAGTTGAATGTCGCGGCCAAAGGTAGTAATTCTCGGAGCAGGTTTTGGTGGTTTAACTGCTGCCCGCTCGCTAGATCGCATCGCTGATGTGACCTTAGTAGATCGCCACAATTTCCAGACATTTCTCCCGCTTCTCTATCAAGTCTCTACCGCCGGCCTGGCAGCTGACCATGTCGCATATCCGATTCGCGGCGCGCTCCGCAAAACAAAAGTTAAATTTCGAATGGGATCGCCCATTTCAGTTGATCATAAGAATAAAAGCGTGAAGTTAGATTCCAGTGAAGTTCTAGATTTCGATTATCTGATTGTGGCGCTTGGCTCTGCGACAAACGATTTTGGGATTAAAGGCGTGGCCGAAAATTCTCTCGGTATGAAGACTGTCAATGAAGCGCTCAATATTCGCTCTGAAATTATGCGCCGCTTTGAGGATCTCTGTCGTTTTGAAGATGACACAAAGTTTTCGATTGCAGTTGTGGGCGGCGGTCCCACAGGTGTTGAGATGGCTGGTGCTATCGCAGAATTGAAGCGCGGTCCACTTACGTCTGATAGCAAAGATGCCGCCAAGAACATAGATGTTTACCTTATTGAAGCAGGCCAACGTGTTCTTCCCTCACTCTCTCCGAAGTTATCTGCCCGCACCAAAAAAGATTTAGAAAAACTTGGTGTCACAGTTCTAACAAATGCAGCCGTCAAAGAGGTGAAGCCGCGCCAGATTGTTTTCGCTGATGGCACCTCAATTCCATCTGAAGTCACCGTCTGGGCTGCTGGAGTTAAAGGTGAGCCAGCCATGAAGAAACTCAGTATTCCTGAAGAATCGGGGCGCATTGCAGTCGAACCAACCCTGCAAGTAACCAACTATCCCTATGTTTTTGCCATCGGAGATATCGCAGGAGCTAAAGGTAAAGATGGACGCTTCCTTCCTATGGTTGCTCCCGTTGCAATGCAGCAAGCGCGCTTTGTAGCGAAACAGATTGAGCGATTAAGTAAGGGCCAATCACTACAAACTTTCTCCTATATAGATAAAGGCTCTATGGCCACTATTGGACGCCATAAAGCGGTCGTCGAAGTAAAAGGAATTCGCATAGGTGGCGCACTGGCTTGGTATATGTGGTTATGGCTTCATCTCTTCTATCTCCTTGGCGGGCGTAACAAAATCGGCACCATGGCAGATTGGACATGGAATTACTTAACCTTTGATCGCGGCAATCGCCACATCATGGATATCTCGTGAGTTTCATCAATCTTCGCGGCCATGAGATCTGGCACCAAGAATGGAAAAAGCGTAAAGAGGAACCGCTCTTACTTCTACATGGTGGTTTAAGTTCAACAGAAAGTTTTGCCCCAAAGATTCTTCCCAGTGTTAAGCGTACCCACCGCATCTACGGTTATGACCGGACCGCACACGGTAAGACAAAAGTTCGCGATGGCTATTACCACTTTAAATTCCAACGAGATGAAGCGATTGCTTATCTCGAAGATGTCGTAAAGAAACCGGCCCACATCATCGGGCATAGTGATGGTGGAATCATTGGATTGATGGTTGCAATTGCACGGCCCGATTTAGTTAAAACTCTCGTAGCTATCGGTGCGAACTATCATTACGACTGCGGATTGAATCACCAGATCTTCGATGGCACTGTTGAAGAAGAAGCAAAAGATAAGTTCGCCTCTCGCACCGGCCAGCCCCGAGAATTACTTGTAGAGATCATCCATAAAGCTCATAAAGTCTGGGCTTCTGAGCCGCGGATGACAAAATCTCAACTCAAGAAAATTAAGTGTCCAACCTTAGTTTTAGCAGGCGATGATGAACCTTTTTCGACCGATCACACTGTCTCTCTCTACGAATCAATTCCTAACGCCCAACTTGCCATCGTTCCAGGTACATCACATGCGGTTCTCAAAGAGAAACCAGAATTAGTGAAGAAAATTCTCCAAGATTTCTATCGAAATCCGAGTTTTCCAATGACCCTCAATCCCAATCGCAGATTGAAAGAAACGTTAAGAATGAGCGGGCAGGCGTAACGCTCCATAAGCGTGTTCTGGCACAAATGGGCTCTGTGGAGCTACTGCGTTAATTCTTTTGTAAGCACTTCCTTGAACCGGCCTGGTATCTGATTCACCTTTGTTAGGCCAGAACGAAAACGCCCGTTCTGCTTGCGCAGTAATCGTTAATGACGGATTTACTCCTAGGTTGGCGGTCACACTTGATCCATCAACAATATGAAGTGTTGGGTAGTTCCACACTCGGTGATACGCATCAATCACTCCCGTTTCAGCAGATTCGCCGATAACACATCCACCCACAAAGTGGGCAGTAAATGGCGCGCTTACGAGATCGCCAATATGTCCACCTGGAGTTCCACCATATTTGTCAGCAATCTTTCGTACCACTTCATTTGCAGCTGGAATATAGGTTGCATTGGGTTTATCTGAATTATTCTTCGATGTTAATCGCCATCCAAACATTCCGCGCTTGCCTCGAACAGTGAGCGCTGAATCTACATTCTGCATTACCAAGGCGATAACAGTTCTTTCACTCCAACGACGTACATCAAAGATCTTTACAAACATTGATGGATGGCGCAGCACTGTTTTTATCCACATCGCTCTACGATCTTTTGAGCGTTCACCATCCGTCATCACAGTCTGGAGCAACCCCATGAAATTTGAGCCTTTTCCATAGCGGACTGGCTCAACGTGGGTATGTTCATCTGGAAAGAATGATGAGGTGATTGCAGCACCACTTGAGAAATCAATCTCGTTTTTATGAGGCATGATCGCACCCGTAAGCGCTTCTGAGTTAGTTCGGGATAATTTTCCTAGCGCTGGCGACAATTTAGAAAGAGTCCCAGAACCCTTCATGCGATGCATCAATTTCTGGGTGTTATATGTTCCCGCCGCCACGACAACTTCGCCTGCAGTAAATACTCGCTTTCCACCCAACCATGCCGAACTCTTCCGCGCGGTAATCTTCCAACCACCACCCGCGAGCTCTTCAATCTTCTCTACCGTCGTTTCCGGAAATACTTGCGCTCCCGCTTTCTCAGCTAAGCCCAAGTAATTCTTGGGCAGAGTATTTTTCGCATTGAATCTACATCCCGTCATGCATGCACCGCATTGTTGGCAACCATGGCGATCTGGACCAACTCCACCAAAGTACGGATCTTTCTCGATAACTCCGGGGCCCTGTCCAAAGTGAACTCCGAGCGGCGCCATCTTGAAGGTATGTCCCACACCCATCGCCTCTGCTGCTTCTTTCATTGCTTGATCAGAGGGAGAAAAGTAAGGATTTTCTGCAACACCTAACATTCTCGAAGCTTGGTCGTACCACGGAGTGAGTTCTGATTTCCAATCTGTAATTTTCTTCCATTGTTCATCATTGAAATACGAATCTGGTGGCATATACAAAGTATTGGCGTATACAAGTGAGCCACCGCCAACGCCAGCGCCAGCCAGTACCAGCACATCAGGCAGCGCATGGATTCGTTGAATGCCTCGAAGTCCTAGACGTGGCATAAATAAAAAGCGCGACAATCGCCACGAAGTTTTAGGAAAGTCTTTTTCGTTGAAACGTCGCCCAGCTTCTAAAACTGCGACGCGATAACCTTTTTCAGTTAATCGTAGAGCTGCAACCGAACCACCAAATCCAGACCCGATGACAACTACATCGAAGTCACGTTGGCGTTGCGACATGTTGGAAGGGTACTCCGGGCTTTTGGAGCCCCCCGTCAGGATTGAACTGACGACCTTCCGCTTACAAGGCGGATGCTCTACCACTGAGCTAGGGAGGCGTTTTCAGCGCCTAAGTATGGCAGTGATACCTAAGAGATTAAAACTTGAGTAAGTAATGAAAGAATGCGCGCCTTATGCCTACACCTATTTGGATGAGCCCAGAGACAACTTCGGTTAATCGACTTCCCATGCTCAATATTGGGCATTTGATGAGCATCTCCCTTGATGGACGTTGGGATTTCCAGTTGCTATCAAGTCCAGAACAAGAAATTGGTCGACGGGATCACTGGGATTCAATAGATGTTCCTGGGCTTTGGACAATGGTTAATGGTCAACAACCATTCGGCGATAAACCTCATTACACCAACACACAAATGCCTTTTGATCAACTCCCACCAACTGTTCCCCAAGAAAATCCGACAGGTGTTTATCAGCGCGAGTTCTCGCTTCCATCGTCATGGAAGAACAAGCGAGTAGTTTTGTCGATTGGCGGATTCGAATCAGTAGCAATTCTTTCAATAAATGGCCGGGAAGTAGGCGTTGCGAAGGATTCACATTTAGCTTCTGAGTTCGACATTACCGATTTCATCAATGGCGGTTCTAATCGAGTTCAAATCAAAGTTATTAAGTGGTCCGATTCTTCTTTTATTGAAGATCAAGATCAATGGTGGCATGGTGGAATAAGTCGCTCTATTAAGTTATTCGCAACTGAAGATGTCTTTATCGAAAGACTTTATGCAACTCCGGGGCTTGAGAAGAACAATAAAGTTGGAACGCTTCGAGTGCGAGCACATATCAATTCCATCAATGAAGCAAGCATTCTTAATTACAAACTTCGCGTCCGTGTACTAGGTATCAAGAGTGCCGATGTCACGGCTAAAGTGATTCAACGTAAATCGCCACAATGGACTGAGAAGACCGCTGTTGAAAAGAAAGCTGGAGATGATTACTTCCATGGAACTTTCTGGGATGGCAATATTCCAAAAGCAAACTACGAAGCGTGGCTTGCAACCGAGCCTGTCATTCCGGGCCCACTTGAACTCGAGATCCGGGTCCCGGGAATCTCCCCGTGGTCTGCAGAATCCCCGAGTCTCTACGATGTTGAATATGAATTGATTGACCCATCTGGTCAGGTAATTGAGGTAACCACACAGAAAATTGGTTTCCGCCGCGTAGAAGTGAAGGGTAAAGACCTTCTCGTGAATGGTCAGCCCGTCATTATTTACGGAATCAACCGCCACGATTTCAATCGCCAGACCGGACGAGTTCTCAGTCGTGACTTAATGCGCCAGGATCTGCTCGAGCTCAAGCGCTGGAATTTCAATGCGGTCCGCACCTCGCACTATCCCAATGATCCAGCTTTCTTGGATCTCTGCGATGAACTTGGTTTTTATGTTGTTGGTGAAGCAAATATTGAATCGCATGCTTTCCAGAACACATTATGTAATGACCAGAAATATCTCAATGCCTGGGTCGATCGCGTAGCGCGCATGATGCAGCGGGACATTCATCATGCATCGGTAATTCTCTGGTCACTTGGAAATGAATCTGGCGCCGGGTTGAATCATCGTGCTGCAGCTGCCTATGCTCGTCATTTTGATCCAACTCGCCCGTTGCATTATGAAGGTGCAATACGCGGAAATTGGACTGCAAATTACGACCTTACTGATGTGGTCTGTCCGATGTATCCAGATATCTCAGCAATCATTTCGTATGCCAAATCAAAGAAGGCTGATCGCCCCTTGATTATGTGTGAGTACTCGCATGCCATGGGAAATAGCAACGGCACCATTAAAGAATATTGGGATGCAATTCATTCATTGCCTGGCCTACAAGGTGGATTTATCTGGGAGATGTGGGATCACGGTCTAGATCAAACTCTTGAAGACGGTACTGTGCGTTCGGCTTATGGCGGAGATTATGGCGAAGTTAAGCATGACGGAAATTTTGTCTGCGATGGAATGTTCTTCCCAGATCGCTCACCTAAGCCTGCTCTGCAAGAGTTTAAGTACATAGCTTCTCCTATCGCTATTTCTGCCAAGAATCTCAAGGCTGGAAAATTTGAAATCTTCAATAAGAATTTCTTTATCGACCTTCGAGATATGAAGTTACGTTACGAAGTTACGGTGAACGGTAAGGTTTCCTCTAGCGGCGATGTGAAGCTCCCAACGGTAAAGCCCCGTAATAAGGCGCTTTTTGCTATCCCTACCAAGGCTCTCAAACCAGATACAAATGTTGGCGAGAGATTTGTGAACTTCTCACTAGTTCTTTCATCAAGCACTCCGTGGGCCCACTTAGGACATGAAGTTGCGTGGCAACAGATTGCTCTTCCTTCTAAACCCTTACCTAAAGCAAAGCCTGCGAAGAAGCCACAAGAATTCGTTAATGCTGAAGGTTCAATCATTCTGCCCTTTGGTGAAGTCGCTCCACAATTAACTTTATGGCGGGCCCCTACTGATAACGATCTCATCGGTCATATCAGCGAGAAGTGGGATAACTGGGGAGTTCGCAATCTTCACCGCGCTTCGTCTACTGTCACTCGTCGAGGCGGCACAACAAAGATTACACATACCTGGAAAACTGAGACTGGAATTCCAATCAAGCACATCCAAACTGTCGAGTCAGTTGAGACAGGGTTGCGTGTTGCTGATGAAGTCACACTTCCCAAACAGCTCGATGATGTTGCGCGAGTAGGAATTAATTTCGAACTCAATGGTGGATTAGATCAACTCATTTACTTTGGTTCGGGGCCTTTTGAAACTGCACCCGATCGATCCATCGGGAAAATTCATCGTTGGAGTTCCAGTGTTGCTGACCAATATGTTCCATATGTGAAGCCACAAGAAAATGGTGGGCATGTAGGAGTCCGTTGGTTCACTCTCACTAACCAAACCAATCGCGGGCTTTACTTCCAGCTTGATAAGCCACGAATGGTGACTATTAGCCCAATGCGCTCACCTGATCTTGCTGCAGCAACGCATAATGTTTTTGTACAACCATCAGGAAATACCGTGGTGACAATCGATGCAATTCACCGTGGAGTAGGAACTGCTTCGTGCGGTCCAGATACCTTGGCGAAATACCGCATTAAACCTGGCACCTATAAGTGGAGTTGGACAGTCCTTACTTTTTAGCGTTTCCAATTGATTGGCGCTGGATATTTAGCGCTGCGTCCATCACCTGAGGAACGACGTCGCGCCCTTCGGATCATCCATGGCACGGCATAGGCACCAAACCAATTGAGGTTTACTTGAGTCTTTTCAATTATTGATTTTGGTGACTCCGGTGGCAACGGAGTGCGCCAATCAGAATCATGAGGAAGATTAAGTCGAGCAAGAACTGCTTGAGCGACTCGGCGATGTCCTTCACTATTGAGGTGCAGGCGATCTTCATGGATAAAGCGTGAATCTCTCCAGAAATCATCTTGATTGGGATCGAAGAGAATCGCACCAACATCGTTAGCTTTCCTGCGGACGTTCTCGTTGAAGATTGCAAAGCGTTCTTGCCAGATCTGCGCGGTCTTATTTTTTTTTCCGGAGTCCTCTAGTACACAGAAGAGCATCAGAGAGACTCCACCTTTTATGAGGGCATCGACCGCAGAGTTGTAGGTCTTCATAGTTTTCTCGGGATCATACTTAGGACGAATCACATCGTTAGCACCGGCATGAAAAGAAACAATGGTGGAAGGACCATTTGCTAGACCAAGGGCGATAGGTACTTGTTCATCATGAACTTGTCCAACTAACTTTCCACGGATTGCAAGATTTGCATACGTGAAGTTCTCGTAGTTTTCTGCCATAACATCCGCAACGCGATCAGCCCAACCGCGATACTTCCCATTGATAACTTCATCTTGCATGCCCTCAGTCATAGAATCTCCGAGAGCTATGAAACGGTTATAAGACATTCCGTTTCCTATCAATTGCATAGAGCGCAATTGACATCGCAACGCTGGCGTTAAGTGATTCAACTGCACTGCTCATAGGAATAGATATTAAAAGGTCGCACTTCTCTCGCACTAGCCTGGAGAGGCCTTTTCCTTCGCTACCTACGATCACATAGAGCGGTTG
Source organism: Candidatus Nanopelagicaceae bacterium (assembly GCA_018882745.1). Lineage (GTDB taxonomy): Bacteria > Actinomycetota > Actinomycetes > Nanopelagicales > Nanopelagicaceae > MAG-120802. The sequence goes on along the minus strand of VFFD01000004.1, from coordinate 10,729 downwards.
GTCTGCGATTTCCATGGCATCGACAGTTGTATCGGCATCTCCATCAAGGCCCACAATGAAGCAGCCGTAGGCCTTGGCATCTTCTATCGAGCGAGAAAGGTTGGTGATCTGTGCGATCGGAAGGCGGGCTGCAGCTCCGGCAGAAGTCTTCCATGCAGCTGCAGTAAGTGAAGCGTTGCGACGTTCTGGAATCAATAAACCATCAGCGCTAAATGCAGCCGCGCTTCGAGCGATAGCTCCGATATTGCGCGGATCAGTTACGCCATCAACTGCAATAAATAGCGCGGGATCTTTAGCGCGAGCAAAGATCTCTTTCTGGGAGGAGTATTGGAAAGGTTTAACGACGAGCGCAACGCCTTGGTGATTAGCGATACCCGTCATGTTTTCAATCTGACGGCGCTCTACTTCTTTAATGCCAATTCCCATTTTCTGAGCGAGGCGAATGCTTTCATTTAAACGTTCATCAACATCAACGCCGACTGCGACAACTAACTCTTTGGCTGGAATTCCGGCGCGCAGCGCTTCAACAACTGCGTTGCGACCTGCGACGGTATCAATATGCTCTTTCGCATCACGGCGATAATCGCGTTTGCGATCATGGCGACGTCCATCACTGCGCTTCGCATCAATGCGTTTGCGTTCCGTGCGCTTACGTTGATTCTCTTCCTTGGATTTGTACTTCTTATGATACGGACGATCCTCAGCGCGAGGTGTTGGTCCTTTACCGCGAAGTGAACGTTTACCTTTTTTCGGTGGTTTACGATCTGGCTTGGCCATTAGTTGATACTCCATCTCGGTCCTTGAGGGGTGTCTTCAATGGAGATTCCCATTGCAGTAATGCGATCACGGATGGAATCCGCAGCAGCAAAATCTTTTCTCGCGCGCGCAGCTTCGCGTTGTTCAAGTAAGAGAGCAATAAGTGCATCAACCGCGCTCGTTAAATCGGCTCCACTTCCCTCACCAAATGCTGGGTCAAATGGATCGCAGCCCAAGATGATCAATGCGCCGCGGATATGGCTTGCGTTCTTCGCTATTTCGCTCTTATCGCCACTGGTGAGTGCGGTATTTCCATTTCGGAGCCATTCAGAAATCAGCGCTAACCCTTGAGGAACTGAGAGGTCATCATTCATCACGGCCGCAAACTCATCTGCGATTACGGTATGGATATCGCCCGCAACTTCTTCTGCACGCTTCAAGAAGTTTTCAATACGACGGAAAGCGGTGGCTGACTCATCCAGCGCCTCAAAAGAAAACTCAAGCATGGATCGATAATGGGCACTTCCTAAATACCAACGTAGCTCAATGCCGCGCACTCGCTTAATAACTTCCATAACTTGAAGAGAGTTACCAAGAGATTTACTCATCTTCTCACCCGATGTCGTGACCCATGCGTTATGCATCCAGAGTTTGGCAAAGCCATAACCAGCAGCTTGTGACTGTGCGATTTCATTTTCGTGATGTGGGAAGATCAAATCTAAGCCGCCACCGTGAATATCAAAGTCGGCGCCAAGATATGCGTGCGCCATTGCAGAACACTCAAGGTGCCATCCCGGACGACCAGGACCCCATGGAGTTGGCCATGATGGATCTCCTGGTTTTGCCGCTTTCCATAGCGCAAAGTCGCGAGGATCGCGCTTATACGTTTCATCTGCATCACCTGCAGGCAATAAGTCATCAAGTTTCTGATTAGAGAGAGTGAGATAACTCTTCAACTTTCGAACCTCTAAATACACATCACCATTACCTGGCGCATATGCCGAACCATTCTTGATCAAAGTCTCCATCAACTCAATCATCTGGGTGATGTGGCCAGTAGCGCGTGGTTCATACGTTGGCGGCAGGACATTGAGCGCTTGATAGGCATCAGCAAATGCGCGTTCATATTTCATCGCCACCGCCCACCACGGAATCTCTTCGTGAACCGCTTTATGAAGGATTTTGTCATCAATATCAGTGACATTGCGTATGAAGGTGACGTTAAAGCCTGAGGCCATTAACCAACGGCGCAAAATATCGAAGTTAACTCCGCTGCGGATATGTCCTACATGTGGGGCGGCCTGAACGGTAGCGCCGCAGACATACATGGAAACTTCACCTGGTTTTATCGGTGTGAAGTCGCGAATCTCGCGGGTTGCGGTGTCATAAAGGCGCAGCGAACTCACGGGCGAATCCTATTTCTTTCGTGCAACTAAAGCGGTTGCAATCGCAGAGATACCTTTACCTTCACCAGTAAATCCCAATCCATCTGTTGATGTGGCGGTAACTGAAACAGGTGCACCGCCAAGTGCTCTTGATAATGCGTTGATAGCTTCAGCACGTCGCGGTCCAATCTTTGGTTTGTTGCAAACAATCTGGACCACAACATTATTGATTGCATAACCAGCCTTGCTAATACGAGTAAAAGTTTCTGCAAGCAGCGTTGCACCTGGGGCTCCAGAATATTGTGGATCAGATACGCCAAAGTTTGAACCAAGATCTCCTAAACCTGTTGCACTAAAGAGCGCATCACAGATTGCATGAGCTGCAACATCGCCATCAGAATGTCCATCAACTCCAACAACATCGGGCCAGTGAATTCCTGCTAACCAAAGTGGGCGCGAAGCATCCGATGAGAATGCATGGGCATCAGTTCCTACGCCAACGCGCATGTTGGCATCAAGATCTCTGACTAAGGTGACCGCCATTGCAATATCTTCTGGGTTGGTAATTTTCATTGCGCGCGCTTCGCCCGGAATTGTCTTGACTTTCACGCCTAAGGCTTCAACAAGTGCTGCATCATCGGTTGCATCTTCGCTCGCTTCATGAGCGCGCTTGAGTACATCAACAGAGAAGCCTTGTGGAGTCTGTACAGCGCGGAGAATTGAGCGATCTGGAGTGCTGCGCACGTATCCATCTCGATCTACTTCCTTGATGGTGTCCACAACGCTAAGTGCAGGTATGACAGCGCTCTCACCCGATGTAAGTCCATGCAAAACCCGTTCTGCTAATTCACTAGTAGCTAACGCGCGCGCTGCGTCATGAACCAGAACATACTTTGTTGATGGAGATAGCGATTTCAAGGCCAAATTCACCGAATCGCTCCGCAATACTCCACCAGTAATGACTGTGGCGCTGTCACCAACGATGGCGCGGAATTGATCTTCATAACCAGCCGGTGCCGTAATCACAATCTCATCAACCACGGGAGAAAGCGCAGCAAAGGCGCGTTCAATAAGAGTTACGCCATCGATTTGGATAAGCGCTTTAGGAATATCTGCACCAAGACGATGTCCCATGCCAGCGCCAGCAATAATGGCAGCGCTTGTTGGTGTGTGGTTCATGAGACTCTCACTGGTGAGAGCGAATTAAGAAGCGAGTACCTCGTCGAGAATTGATTCAGCCTTGGCTTCGTCAGTATTTTCTGCGAGCGCAAGTTCGGAAATCAAAATCGCGCGTGCCTTAGCAAGCATGCGCTTCTCTCCCGCAGATAGACCGCGGTCAAGATCACGACGGAAAAGATCGCGAACAACTTCAGCGACCTTGATGACATCGCCAGATGCAAGCTTTTCTAGATTAGCTTTGTAGCGACGCGACCAGTTTGTGGGTTCTTCGGTGTAAGGCTGGCGTAGAACACCAAAGACTCTTTCAAGACCTGAGGAGTCAACAACATCGCGAACGCCAACCAAGTCAACGTTTTCTGCTGGGACTCGTACTGTGAGATCGCCTTGTGCGACCTTAAGTACTAGATAGATCTTCTCTTCGCCTTTGATGGTCCGGGTCTCGATTGCTTCAATGAGAGCCGCTCCGTGATGGGGATAAACAACGGTTTCGCCGACCTTAAATGACATTGATTGCCTTTCGCTAGAGGGCAATTTTATCAGAGTAATCCCAATCACGAAAACCAGCCAAAGTGAGCGTAATTCAATGCTTTTCTGCCATTATTCGCCAATGATTTCGAAGCGACTTCTTTGCGCACTTCTTCTTGGAAGCGTCACGCTCACTGGATGTGCTTCTGGCGGCCAAGCTCCTACTCGCATCATCAAACAAGTCACTGATGGAGTTGAAAAAGATCTTGGCGATCTCAAGATTCGTAACGTAAAGATTGTTGCGCTTCCTGATGGCTCAGGAACTTTCGTTGGATTTATTGTCAATCACAGTGACGAGGTAGATGGTCTTGTTGCAATTGTCGTCAATGGCCAACGAGCACAACTCACTACTGAAGCAGTTCTCACTCGAAACAAGCCAATGATATTTGAAGGTGACTCAGCGAATGCAAAAGCCAAAATTCCAGCGCTCGACGCAAAGCCTGGTTATCGCGTTCCTGTGATTCTCTACTTCGCCAAGGGTGGAAAAGTTGAACTAGATGCCCTCGTTGTTGCTAATACTGGAATCTATAGCTCCATTTTGTAACCCAGGCCGCGCACGGTCTGAATTAACGTTGGATTGGCTGGATCAGTTTCAATCTTTGCACGTAACCGCTTGATATGGACATCAAGTGTCTTGGTATCTCCCACATAATCACTACCCCATACCCGATCAATGAGCTGCATACGCGTCAACACTCGACCGGCATTCCGCATTAGGAACTCCAATAATTCGAACTCTTTTAGTGGAAGTGAGATAGGAGCGCCATTCACAGAAACTTGATGGCGATCTACATCCATTTTTATTGCTCCAACAGTCATGACGCCTGGTTCGTTATCTATCGCTTCACCAGAATTGCGTCTTAGTACAGCGCGAATACGGGCCACTAGTTCGCGAGATGAATAAGGTTTGGTTACATAATCATCGGCACCAATTTCAAGACCTACTACTTTATCTACCTCGGAATCCTTTGCAGTCAGCATGATGATGGGAACTCGAGATTTAGTGCGAATCTGTCTACAGACTTCTGTACCCGAGACTTCAGGAATCATGAGATCAAGCAGGACGAGATCAATTCCGCCTTGATCGAACTTGCGTAGCGCTTCAGTTCCAGTATCTGCCGTGACTACAGAGAATCCCTCTTTACCAAGGAGGAACTCCAGCGCTTCAGAGAATGAGGCTTCATCTTCAACCACCAAGATCTTGGTCATGAGGCGCTCCCTTCATCATCTCGTGCAATCGGAAGTTGGAGCGTGAATGTACTTCCCACGCCTTCCTTACTCCAAACCTTTACGTCTCCGCCATGATTAAGCGCCACGTGCTTCACAATCGAAAGTCCCAATCCTGTGCCGCCAGTCAACCGTGAGCGAGCAGGGTCGACGCGATAGAAGCGTTCAAAGATGCGATTGAGTTCGCTCTCTGCAATTCCAATTCCTTGATCTGTTATCGAGATTTCTGCGATGTTGCCATTTCGTTTTGTCACGATTGAGACCTTAGTGTGCTCAGGGCTGTAGTTGACTGCATTCTCTACCAGATTGTGGACTGCAGTAATCAACTGTTCGCGATCTCCAATGACAGTCGCGTCTTCAATTTCGCCAATTTCTAAACTGATGCCACGTTGTTCGGAAGAAAATTGGGCTTGATCGACTGCTTCGCGAACGACATCGCTGACGTCTACCGCTAGGGCCTTCTGCAATGGATCGCTACTTTGTAGTCGAGAGAGATCGATGATCTCTTGAACCAATTCCGTTAATCGCTTCGCCTCATTTTGCATTCGCGTTGCAAACTTAACCACAGCATCTGGCTGATCCTTAGCGCCCAGGATTGCTTCACTCAACAGACCAAGCGCTCCGATAGGAGTTTTGAGTTCATGGGAAACATTTGCTACGAAATCACGGCGAACTGCATCGATGCGGCGAGCTTCGCTCTCATCAGAGATAAGCACTAAAACCATACCTTGATCGTTCAGCGGAGACACAGAGACGTCGAGTTGGCGTTTACCTCCACCAATAGGTCCGCGCGCAAGCTCCAAAGTTCCGCGATGAATCTCGTTCTTTCTTCGCACTACGCGTATGAGCGCAAGCAAATCTTCGCTTGTAATTCGCTCATCTCGGATGAGGCCAAAAGTTGAAATACCGTTGGATTGAAATAAGACTTCTTCACCAGGAATGAGAACTAAAGATTCAACTTCAAGGGATTGCAGAGTCTTGATGAGTAAATCAGGAAGTCCATTATTTACATTGTTCTCGCTCGTACTTTTGCGGAACTTCATATGGCAATAGTACGAAAGTAGTGATGGCTCGTCATCTCTCCTTGATTTACCCGTTGTTCACCGCCACGACAGACCCTGTTTACCGCAGAAGTTTCCATATACGCCTGAAACTATTACCTTTAGCCCATGAGTTGGCTTCGAAGCGCATTTCAAGATGAACTTGATGGTGTTACCCAAACCCTTGTTGATTTATCCGCGCTGGTATCTGATGCGATCACTCGCGCCACCCATGCCCTCTTGACTGCTGACATTAAAGAAGCTGAGGAAGTTATAGCTTCTGATGATCGCGTTGACGATATTCAACATGAACTTGATGCGCGAATCATCGACATTATTGCTCGCCAACAACCAGTAGCTTCTGACTTGCGCGCACTTGTGACCGCGCTGCGCATGAGCGCTGATTTAGAACGTATGGGAGATATGGCCCATCACATCGCTAAAATCACCAGACTGCGCCATCCCAATGCTGCTGTTCCATCAGAATTGCTTCTCACCATTGAAGAGATGGGCAAAGTAGCTCGCCTGATCTCAGACAAAGTTGGTGGGGTCATTAATTCTCGCGACGTTGAAAAGGCGATGGAAGTTGAGAAGGATGATGATGAGATGGATAAGCTTCATCGCAAACTCTTCACTACTTTGCTCGATGACAAGTGGTCGCACGGCACTGAAACAGCAATTGACATCACTTTGATTGGCCGTTATTACGAACGTTACGCCGATCACGCAGTATCAGTTGCGCGCCGGGTTTACTTCCTTGTTACCGGCAAGTTCTCCAAGTAACTCTTAAAAGTATTTACTTCTTACCCTGATTAGCTACCGCTTCGATAGCGGCCTTTGCTGCTATCGGATCGAGATATTCGCCCATCTTTACGACAGGTTCAAAGTCATCATCAAAGGTATAGAGCAACGGAATTCCGGTCGGGATATTTACTTCGGCGATATCTGAATCAGAAATACAGGCAAGGTGTTTCACGATCGCGCGGATGGAGTTGCCATGCGCCGCCACTAAAACTGTCTTTCCGGCCCGTAAATCAGCAGCAATCTCATCATTGAGATAAGGAAGCATGCGGTTCACGACATCTTTGAGGCACTCGGTTCGCGGCATATCAGCGCCTAAATCTTTGTAACGGGGATCGCGCGCTTGAGAATATTGATCGTTATCGTCAATCGGTGGGGGCGGAACATCAAATGAACGGCGCCAGAGCTTGAATTGTTCCTCGCCATACGTCGCAAGAGTTTCTTTCTTATCTTTACCTTGGAGCGCGCCGTAATGGCGTTCATTGAGGCGCCAGGTGCGATGAACGGGAATCCAATGACGATCACATTCATCAAGTGCGAGCTGGGCAGTATGAATCGCGCGGCGAAGAAGAGATGTGTGAAGTACGTCGGGCAATAATCCTTTTTCTTTCAGGAGTGCGCCGCCACGTTTTGCCTCAGTTTCGCCAAGTGCCGAGAGCCGAACATCTACCCAACCAGTAAAGAGATTTTTTGCATTCCATTCACTCTCACCATGGCGGAGCAGGATTAATTTGCCGATGCTCATGTCGTCATCCTATTGAAGATTAAATCAGATGTTCAAATGCGGCGAGATTCGCTAACGATTCTCCGCGTGAAACGCGCCATGCCCACTCGCGACGAATTGCCGTACTGAATCCCAGCTCCAGCAATGGATTAAATGATGAATCAGAGTATTCAAGAACTGCTCCAATCACTCTATCTAACTCTTGTTCAGTCACAGCGCTAAATGGCAGGCGTCCCACAAGATAAATATCACCGAGTTCGTTAATGGCGAAAGCGACGCAATACATCGTGGCGTTTTTCTTCAGTAACCACTCATGAACCACTTCGGTATTCTCATCGGGCTTGCGGATAACGAAGGCGTTAATACTCAGAGATTGATCTCCAACGACAAGTGCGCAATGAGTCTGGAGTTTCTTCGCCCCTGGAAGTGTTAGCAGATAAGCAGTCTCGGAACTCTTTTCAAAATCAATATCGTGGGATTCCAAAAATTCATCAATCGTGGCAAGCGCCATGGCGCGGTTAGACATAGGAATTTCTCTATTGCGCGACGTTGAGTCGTGCTCTTTCTCCTTGGGAGAGCACGTGGTCATAGACATCAAGAAGTCCGCGCGCAGTAGTGTCCCAACCAAAGTGCGATGCGTGTTCTATCGCTCCCATCGAAAGCAATAAACGCCGTTCTGGCTCCATCAAAAGGCGCGAGATCACGGCTGACCAGGCGCGTGGATCATGTCCATCAACGAGGGATCCCGAGATTCCATCAGCGACCGCGGTGCGTAGCCCACCAACTGCTGTTGCAACAACGGGGGTTCCGCATGCTTGCGCTTCGAGAGCCACTAAACCAAATGATTCTGAATATGAAGGAACGCAAACAAGATCACTTGCGCGGTACCAATCAGATAACTCATCACGAGGAACTGGTGGTACGAATTCAATGACATCTTCTACTCCAAGAAATTTTGTTAACGCTTGTAAACGTTCTGGTTCTTGGGAACCATTGCCTGATGGGCCGCCCATGATGACAGTCTTAAGGCGAGCGCGAAGCATTGGCGTGTGTTTCAACATCTCAGCAACGGCGCGGATCAAAACTTCTGGACCTTTATGTGGCTGAATGCGGCCCACGAAAGCAAGCATCAAGGCATCATCTTTGACTTTTAACTTCTTTCTAGATGCTTTCTTACCGCCGTTCATTTTGTAAGTGGAGAGATCTACTCCGGGTGGCACCACAAAGACCCGATCTGGACAGGCATCGTAAAGCGAGACCAAGCTCGCTGCTTCAGCCGTAGTGTTGGCGACGAGTGCGGCTGATGCGCCCACAACTTGTTCTTCACCAATGGCACGAGTCTTAGGTTCTGGTTTCTCTCCTTCTGCAAGAGAGAGATTCTTAACCTTTGCCATCGTGTGCATGGTGTGTACAAGAGGAATACCAAGACGTTCACTTACTAACCAACCCAGTTGTCCTGAGATCCAATAATGCGAATGCAGTACGTCGTAATAGCCCATCGGAAGGCGCGCTTCTTGGTGCATGAAAGATGACATCAGCGCACAGATTTGAGAGGGAAGTTCATCTTTAGTGATTCCATCGTATGGACCAGCTTCTAAATGACGCACCGTTACACCGTCACCAATCTCAACTTTTTCTGGCAAACCAGAGCGATTAGCGCGGGTGTAGATATCTACATCAACACCTGATGCAGCAATTCGTTTGGCACTTTCGACAACATAAACATTCATTCCACCGGCATCACCAGTGCCCGCTTGTTCAAGCGGTGAGGTGTGGAGCATCAAGGATGCGATGCGCCGTTTGTGGTTAGCCATGACGGACGAGTTTACTCGCCCTAATTTCTCCTACAACCCTGCCATCGCCCATCACATTTTCACGCTCAAGCTCAACGGTAATTCCTAGATGCGAAAGAGTTGCAACAGATAGAGGTGCATTTCCGCGCTGAGAACCATCGCTCATTTTCCAGACAATTACTTCACCTTTTGGCGTTGAAATGATCATCACGCCTTCGGCTCCATCTTTCACAAATAGCCCTGGAACTTTCTGCATCAACAAAGTTGGTAAACGTCCAACTCCAGAAACCATGATTGGATTGTTGCGACAAGCGTTCACTACCTCTTGATGAATAGCTTCATTAGATAGCGTTAGATTTCTTATGGCATGAGCCAATGCTCGAAGCGAAATTGCAAAGAGCGCAGCGCCACATCCGTCGACTCCTACTTTTGTGATCTTCTCGCCACTTAATTTTTCAAACTCTGCAGCGATTGCGCGTTGTAACGGATGTTCCGGGTTCTTATACGTTTCTAAATCCCAACCATTGACCGCACAGGTAGCCAGCATCGCAGAATGTTTGCCGCTGCAATTTGCAGCAAGTGAAGAAGGCGCTTTATCTCCCCATGCAGCTCGTTCGGCCGGATCAAGAGGTTTATCTGGGGTATTGCGGAGCGCGCTTTCATCAAGGCCAACGCTACGAAGAGTTGATAAGGCAACATCAAGATGTGCTCGACTTCCTGCGTGGCTCGCGCAGGCAAGCGCTAGTTGTTCACCACTTACCTTTAAACCAGCGCGGAGCATGGCTGAAGCTTGGAGAGATTTCACAGCAGAGCGCGGGTAGATCAATTGATCAACATCGCCGATTTTCAAGAGATCTTTACCAGATGAATCAAGAATCAATAAATGTCCATCATGGACTGACTCCACCATCTCGTTGCGGACTACCTCAACAAGTATCTCTCCGGCGTGCATTTATTGAGAGACTCTAGGAAGCGTTGACCAGATATGTGCCTGCAATTTGTTGCCGTTATATGCCATGTCATAGGCATAGAAGAGTTCGCCTTCAACTAAGCCATATAAACGTTGACCACCTTCGATTGCCTTGGCAGACGGCGCAGAATAGGCGTGATCCATAGCTAATTGGATCTTTGGTCCATCAAAGCGACCAACCCAACCTTCAGAGATTCCGGTGCTGTGCGCGATCAATACTTCTAATTGGTTTCCAGGTTTAACTCTCCAGAAACCAGTTTCAGATGCAGCAGTTTTTACGATCTCATTATTGTCATCGATAATCCAGGAACGCGAGAAGTATGTAAGAA
>VFFD01000045.1 GCA_018882745.1 Candidatus Nanopelagicaceae bacterium | reverse complement strand
TCTCTTGCCATTCTCTTCGTGATGATTGCGCCAATTACCAATGTCAAATTTAGCCAAGTGGATAGCGGAGTATTACCAAAGTCTGATCGGGCTTATATCGCTTCTCAATTCATCGCAGATGAATTCCCTGGCCAAGAGAGCAACCCCATTGAAATTGTCTTCCCGAATGGCGCCTCACAAACCGAAGAAATCAATTCCTTCATGACCAGAGTTGCCGCAACTCCTGGGATTATTCGAGTTGGTCAACCAGAAATCACTGGCGCTAGCGCTCGAGTTGTTGCAATTCACTCTATGCAACCTAGAACGCCAGAAGGTGAAGATCTGATTCACAAGCTAAGAGATCTTTCAGCTCCGGAAGGAACTCTCATTGGTGGAGCTGCTGCTGATTACGCAGATACTCAAGGCGCAATTTCGCAAACGCTTCCAGCTGTTATTGGTTGGATCATGATTACAGTCTTGCTCTTACTTTTTGCATTCACTGGATCCATTCTCTTGCCAATCAAGGCAGTGATTCTTAATTTCACTTCCCTCGCGGCCACCATGGGTATTTTGACCTGGATTTTCATCGATGGAAACTTCAAGTTTCTTGTCGGTGACTTTAATGAAACTGGATCGCTTGATACCAACACTATGGTGCTTATCGCTGTTGTGGCATTTGGTTTATCTATGGACTACGAAGTCTTCTTACTCTCTCGCATCAAGGAGGAACATGATGCTGGGAAAGCAAATGTTGATGCCGTTGCTTATGGTCTCCAAAAATCTGCCCGCATCATTACCGCCGCTGCATTTATCCTGGCTGTCGTCTTCGCTGCATTCGTCATTAGCGGCGTTACATCAATCAAAATGATGGGCTTTGGTGTTGCATTTGCGATTCTGCTTGATGCCACATTGATTCGCGCATTCTTGGTTCCAGCGTTGATGAGACTCTTTGGGGAAAGAAATTGGTGGGCGCCCCGCTCGCTTAAGCGATTCCAGATAAATCACTGACCTAATTCACGCAGGTAGAATCCTGCGGTGGATTTGATCGCAACGCTGCAATGCGCAGACCAACCCGGCATCGTGCATGCGATGACGAGCTCAGTCTTGGCCGCATCGGGCAACATCATCGAGAACCAACAGTTCACTGACCCTGTCACCAACTCCTTTGTGATGCGGACTCGCTTTGAGACCAACTCCTCGCTAGAAAAAGCTCGCGAGGTTCTGGCAGATGGATTAGCAAGGTTCAATCCTGTTCTCAACCTTCGCGATAACGCCGCCCCAAAGCGCGCCCTTGTAATGGTCACAAAAGAGAGCCACTGCCTTCGCGATTTACTCTATCTACTTGAACTCGGAGAACTGCCTATCGAGATTCCGCTCGTAGTGGGAAATCATGATGAATTGAAATCACTTGTTGAATCCCATGGCATCAAGTTCAAGCATCTTCCAGTCAGTGTTGACTCAAAAGGAGCCGCAGAGAAAGAGTTGCTCTCTATCGTTGGCACCGACAAGATTGATTTTGTTGTTCTTGCACGCTACATGCAGATACTTTCTCCAAGTTTCTGTTCCCAGCTATCCAACCGCATCATCAATATCCATCACTCATTCTTACCTGGATTTAAAGGTGCAAAGCCCTATCACCAAGCGCATGCAAAAGGTGTGAAGATTATCGGCGCGACAGCGCACTTTGTTACCGAAGATCTCGATGAAGGTCCCATCATCGAACAAGATGTTGCCCACGTAACGCACGCATCTACACCCGAACAGCTCATCGCAATCGGACGCGATATCGAACGCCGAGTTCTTGCTAAAGCAGTACGACTATTTGCAGAAGATCGAATTTTTATCGTCGGCAATCGCACCGTAGTTTTTAATTAAATTAATTGTGTCCTTGGCCGGAGTTGAACCGGCGACCTACCGCTTAGGAGGCGGTTGCTCTATCCACTGAGCTACAAGGACATACATCACATTTCTAAACTTAGTCATCACACATTGTGAATTACATCGTTTATTAAAAATGACATAACTAATGATAATTGAGCGGAATTGAACGGTAAATTGCATAAATCAACTACTTCGGATAATCTACGCACGAATCTCGTTTGGAGTTGATTTTTAACCATGAAAGCCCTAGTAATTGGTGCGGGCGGCGTCGGAAGAGCGATAGCAAATATCGCATCTCGAAGGTCATTTATTACTTCGATGGTCATTGCCGATAGAACCCTCGCGCGTGCTGAAGAAGCCGTTTATCGCGTCAAAGACCCTCGATTCTCCGCAGCCCAGGTCAATGCTGCTGAACTCGAGGATTTACGTGAATTGATCCGCAAAGCTGATCCGGACGTTGTCATTAATGCGGTTGATCCGAGATTTGTGATGCCAATTTTCTTGGCCTGCGAAATCGAAAACACGAATTACATTGATATGGCGATGTCGCTATCTCGTCCACATCCTCACTATCCACATCGCGAAACTGGCGTGAAGTTAGGCGACGAACAATTTGCGCGCGACTGGAACTGGGAAGAGCGAAAGATCTATGCCCTTGTTGGTATGGGCGTTGAGCCTGGCATGAGCGACATTTTTGCTAAGTACGCAAATGATGAGCTATTTAGTCGCATTGATTCCATCACTATTTTGGATGGATCTAATCTCAGGGTGGAAGGTGCGAATTTTGCTCCTTCATTTTCAATTTGGACCACAATTGAAGAATGTCTCAATCCACCTTTGGTCTGGGAAGATGGTCGCGGTTGGTTTACTACTGAACCATTTAGCGAATTGGAAACCTTTGACTTCCCTGAAGGAATTGGCCCTGTTGAGTGCGTCAATGTGGAGCACGAAGAAGTTGTATTAATCCCACAGAAGATTGATGCTAAGAAAGTTAACTTCAAGTATGGGCTTGGCGCTGAGTTTATTCAGATCCTAAAGACCATCAATATGCTCGGTATGGATCGTAAAGAAAATGTAGAAGTACAAGGCGTCTCAGTCGCTCCACGCGATCTTCTTGCTGCATCGCTTCCAGATCCTGCAACTCTTGGTTCACGCATGAAAGGTAAAACTTGTGCCGGCGCTTTGATCCGTGGATTAGATAAATCTGGCGCACCGAAAGCTGTCTATATCTATAACGTCATTGATAATGAATGGTCGATGAAGGAATATGGCGATCAAGCTGTTGTCTGGCAGACCGCAGTAAACCCTGTTGTAGCAATGGAATTGATTCATAAGGGTCTCTGGTCTCCACTCGGTGTTAACGGCCCTGAATGGTTTGAGCCAAAGCCTTTCCTGGACCTACTCCAGGAATATGGCACCTCTTGGCATATTCGCGATGAGGACGCTAGCGATATCGTTCGGTAATGCACGATAGCCGTCCAATCGCACTCATAACTGGTGCGACTGCAGGAATTGGCGCTGCATTCGGTGATCTCCTTGCATCAAAGCAACATGATCTTGTCATTGTTGCTCGTGATCTGCCTCGATTACATCAACGTGCTGAGCAGTGGCGAGAAAAATTTGGTGTCGACGTCGAAGTGATTCAAGCTGACTTAACGCGCGATGAAGATATCCGCCGCATTGAACTTCGCCTCCAGAATATAAGTCGTCCCGTAGACGTTCTTATCAACAATGCCGGTTTTGGATTGAACAAGAGCTTTACCTCGAGTGATGTTGCTGAAGAAATCTCACTACTAGATGTTCTTGTTACTGCTCCGATGCGCCTCATGCACGCAGTTCTACCCGCCATGAAAAGCCGAGACCGTGGCACGATTATCAATGTCTCCAGCGTTGCCGGATGGATTACTGGCGGTTCGTATAGCGCAGCCAAGTCTTACCTAACAGTTCTGAGTGAATCTATCCATACTGAGCTCAAATCAAGCAAGGTAAATGTGCATGCGCTATGTCCGGGTTTCACCCGAACTGAATTTCATCAGCGCGGGAAGATGAAAATGGGTGGAGTCCCTGATTTTCTATGGTTTAGCGCCGAGAGAGTTGTAAGAGAATCATGGGAGGCCGCTATTGCGGGTAAAGCAATTTCAGTTCCGGGGCTGCCTTACAAAGTAATCTCCTTTATTTCCCGGTTTGCCCCTAGACCTTTAGTGAGAAGAGCGGGTATGAACGTACGTGCCCGACAGCGCCGCAAATAGAGAGTTGAATTGCCACTTTCTCAGCCAATTCTGTGAAGGTTGTGGAGTTTCCCTCACCAATTTGTGAGGTTTAAGCCTTTAGTATTGCGACATCGTAAAAACCCTACGGGAGGATTGTTGTGCGTCGCTCATTTAATAAATTAGGTAAAGCTGCAACCTTATTTGCTGCTACATCTCTACTCATGGCCACGACCTCAGTTATCCCCGCCGACGCTGCCAATAAGGCTGGCGCACGATGCACCAAAGCAAACGCCAAGACGAAGATTGGTGGCGATCAATATCTCTGCACCAAGAACCCCACTGTTAAGAAAGCAAGATTGACTTGGGTTTGGATTGGATGCGTTGAATCCCACAAGCTCTATCTCGATGCTAATTCCCGCTTGAAGGCGATTAATGAGTCGGCCGCTAAAGCTCTCACAATGCTCGACACAGAAATTGCCGCAATCAAAGCTGAAGCTCCAGCTGATGAAGCATCGGCCAAAGTTTTCGACCAGAAAGCTGCAGATGCCAAGGCAAAGCAGGTGAATGCTCTTGCCGAAGCAAAAGTAGCAACTGACAATGCCGCACGGTTCGGTGCTACAACTTCTGCCGGAAGGAATTACACCAACGCTGCGACTCAATGGAGCAAGGCTGCAAATAGTTATGGACTTGCTGCTAAGAACTTCGAACGATCAGCAGCTAGCTTGCGCGACAAAATTAATGAAGTGTCAAAGAAAGAAAAGCAAAAGCTAAACGTTGCTCAAACTCTCAAGAATTCTCAGGAAGAAGTAAAATCTACTCTTGAGAATCGAAAGAATGCCTGCCAGCCAGGACTCTAAAGAACGAGATTAGCCAACCGTTACTTTGGTAGCGGATACCTTCACCGGTACCTGCACTAGATTCGCTTTCGCTGGGCCGACTTTGACATCACCATTTAGTGCAAACTCAGCGCGATGTTCAGGGCAGACCCACTTAGTACCGCTTTTGACGACTTTCTCGCCTTCATGAGTACACGAGAGATTTATCGCACGATAAGCTGAAGAGGATTTTCCAGTTCTCACAAGTGCAAATGATTGACCATTTCTGTCTTGAAACTGCACAGTTCCGCCAACTTTCTTTAAAGCTGGATTGCGTGAGAGAGACACTTCTACTTTTCCATTTGCTAGCACTTTGACACCTGTCGCGGCAATAGCAGTATCAGGCACTAATCCAAGCGTAAGAACTGCCAATCCACACAGTACTGCTCGTCGTGATACATCTTTATCGTTCTGCATCTCATCTCCCTTAATACTCTTGAGGAGTGAGAACTTATCTCGTTTTTCGCGGAGTTGCCACGATTGGACTGGTTTCCTACCTGATTCTCAGGATTAATACACAACCTTCATGGCAATTAGATCTTCTCCTATTCAATCTCATTGCATTAGTAGCTCTCTCAACTCTGTTTGTGTCGCCTATTCCTGATGACCTATGGGGCCGTAGAGGAGTCGCTCTCGCTATCTGCCTGTGGACCATGGGATCTATTTCGTCATCAATTGATAATTTCTTTGCTATTCCACTCGCAGTAAATCTAGATTTGATTTCAGACTGTTGCTACGTGCTCTTCTATCCAGTCGTGCTCTTCGGATTAACGAGAGCGATTCATTTTCGAAGAATTAGTAAGTCAATGGAGCTGCTCGACACTCTCATTATTGCGCTTGGTTGCACAACGATTCTCGCGGCTTTTCTCGTTAAGCCTGCTATGGCAAGTATCTCTGGCTCCACATTTCAGGTATTTCTTACGATTTTCTACCCCGTTGGCGACATTGTTATATTGGTTTCCGTTCTCACTCTCATTTCCGTTCAATCACTCTCGATGCGTAATATTCTCTTGATTCTTGGCGCTACTACTTATACTGCTACAGATCTTTACTTTCTTTACCTCTCACAATCAGGAAATTATCAATTTGGATCGCTCTCTGATATCGGTTGGTTGGCTAGTTTTATTCTGTTCTCAGAGAGCTTCTGGCATTCATCCAACGAAAAGCTGAGTGGTAGATCCTTTAATCCGGCAGTTGCGACTATCGCACTTCTGGGCAGTTCGACAATATTGGCGATCTCAGTACTCCAACCCACCTACTTTCCTCGCTTCCTGATTGTTCCTGCCTTTGCAACGATTGCTCTCTCGTTTCTACGTATGGGGGTTGCCATCAACGATGCGCGCAATATAAGTAATGAGCAAATTCTGGCCCGTACAGATGAACTCACGGGCCTTGCTAACCGACGTAAGTTCATGACCGATTTCGAAGAATTCTTAACAGGCGAAGGTTCGGTACTAATCCTTGATCTTGATGGGTTTAAACCTGTTAATGATCTACGTGGTCACGACGTTGGCGATCAACTCTTGCGTCAGATTGCTACCCGTTTCTCGCGCGCTATCCCCAATGGTTCTCTGTTAGCTCGCCTGGGAGGTGATGAATTCGGAGCGCTCATTCGCGGTCATGATGGCTACGAGGTAGCGCTCGCGCTACGCGCGACACTCTCCTATCCCTTCCACATCAATGGAATGGATATCTCTCTTGATGTATCTATCGGCGAAAGTCGCAATGAGCCAGGTCAACTCCCCGCTGACATCTTGCTCCGTCGCGCTGATCAAGCCATGTACGAAGCTAAGCGCACCAAGCGCGGCGTAGTTCGGTGGAGCTCTGAGGTGGGTGCACGATTTTGAGGAGCAGGAATGGAGTAGGAATTAGGTGCTAGCCCTCGTAGGTTGTAAATTTCCGCCGTCCCTATCAACCAAGGAGTTCTTCGCTCGGGAGAGCCAGGAAACTCAACATATGAGGTGAGATCCACAACCCCCTAAGGAGGTTCCCTAATTGGCAGAAAAGTTCGCTAATCGAGTACTCATTCTCGGTGCAGGTTCCGTCTCGCAATCAGTCTTACCACTTCTCACTGAGCATCTTGTTGATGCAAAACAAATTACTATCATGGATATGCGCGATAACCGTGCGCGCGTGCAAGAAGCGTTGAATCAAGGCGCAACATATATCCAAGATTCCATCACTCGCGAGAATCTTGACGCCCAATTGTCGAAGTACCTCAAGGCCGGAGATTTTCTTCTCGATTTAGCCTGGAACATTGATGCCAACACAATTCTTAATTGGTGCCATGATCATGGCGTTCTATACCTCAACACTTCAGTTGAAGAATGGGATCCGTATGAAGGTGGATCAAATAAGCATCCTCTAGAAAGAACTCTGTATTACCGCCATATGCGTATGCGCGAGATGAAATCTCAGTGGAGCAAAAAAGGCGCGACAGCAATTGTTGAACATGGCGCAAATCCAGGTCTGGTTTCTCATCTTGTAAAGAAGTCCATGGTTGATATCGCAACTCAGGCGATCAAAGATGGCAAGGCTGCACATGGTGTGGAATCTGCGCTCTCCGAAGAGCGCTATAACGATCTTGCGCACCTACTTAATGTCAAAGTTATTCACATTTCAGAGCGCGACACACAAGTGACAAATAAGCCGAAGCAATGGGGCGAATTTGTTAACACGTGGTCGGTCGAAGGTTTCTACGAAGAAGGCGTTGCCCCGGCAGAGCTTGGATGGGGAACGCATGAGTTAACGCTTCCTGCCAACGCTTATGAGCATCCCTCAGGTCCAAGAAATCAGATTGCGATTGCACAACCTGGTGCAACAACGTGGGTTCGATCTTGGGTTCCTAACTTTGAAATCCATGGAATGGTCATTCGCCATGGTGAGGCTTTCACTATTTCAGATCACCTCACTGTCTGGAATGGGGAGAAAGCGACTTATCGCCCGACGGTTCACTATGCATATTGCCCCACTAATGAAGCAATCTCCTCGATGAAAGAGTTAGAGATGCGTTCATGGGATCTCCATAAGAATCAACGCATTATGAATGATGAAATCACCGACGGCGATGATCGTCTTGGAGTATTGCTCATGGGCCATCCATATAGATCATGGTGGACTGGTTCACTGCTTAACATTCATGATTCACGCAAACTTATTCCTGGTCAATCTGCTACTACTGTTCAGGTTTCCTCTGCTGTATATGCCGCAGTCGCATGGGCGATGAAGAACCCCGACAAAGGTCTTCTTGTTCCCGATGAATTACCGTGGCGCGAAGTCTTGGCTTATGCCGAGAAGTATTGGGGTGGAATTCACTCACAAGCAGCAGATTGGGATCCACTTATGAATAGAAAAGATCTATTCGAGGGTTGGAACAATAAGAAAGTGGATCGCAATGATCCGTGGCAGTTCACTAACTTCTTAGTTTAAGGTAGCTCTGCTTAAGGCTTGAGTGGCTTTGCTGCTTTGATCTCTTCAAGGCGGGCGAGCGACTCAAGCCTTTCTGCTGCATGATCCACAATTCTCTTTGGATAGTTCTTGAGATAGCCCTGGTCTGATTCCCAAGGTTCGTGTACATCATCGCCAGATAGGTGAGAAAGTTCTGGTATGAATTTCTTAATGTAAACCCCATCTGGATCAAATCTCTTGCCTTGTTCGATTGGGTTAAAAACTCGGTAATAAGGAGATGCATCAGTTCCGCATCCTGCTGTCCATTGCCAACCATGAGAATTAGAAGCTACATCGTTATCAATGAGGTACTTCATAAAGAAGTTAGCACCATACTGCCATTCGATATGAAGATCTTTTACCAAGAAAGATGCCACCACCATTCGAGTTCGATTATGCATCCATCCTTCTTTGACTAGCTGGCGCATTGCAGCATCAACAAATGGGTAACCTGTCTTGCCTTCACACCACGCTTCAAACTGCTTGCCTGGCTTGTCGTAGCGCATCTTCTTGTACTTGGCATCGTAATAATCTCGCGAAGTATGGGGATTGTGATGGAGCACATCGGCATAAAACTCTCTCCAAGCAATCTCTTTGCGATACACCTCGTGTCCTTTTGATTGGCCAAGTGCAGCAAGAATTGTGCGCGGATGAATCTCTCCCCAACGAAGATGTGGACTTAACCGACTAGTTCCTTCAATTCCAGGAATATTTCGCGCATCGCCATAGTCATCTGCAGCTTTTTTTAAGAATGCTTTGAATCGATTGAGGGCTGCTTTCTCTCCTGCTTCTTGAATCGAAACTCCTTCAGAGATATGCCAACCAGGAAGTTGTTGGTCACCTTTCTGGGGAGATACCCATTGTGCTTTCTTAGGAGCTGACACTGGAGCGCGCCAACCATGTGCCAACCATGCCCGATAAAAAGGCGTGTACACCCGATAATTTGTCCCATCATCTTTTCTAACTCTGCCAGGCGCAACTGCGTACCCACTACCAAGTTGCTGTACTTCGATACCTGCTGACTTCAATTCTTGATCTCTTGCTTCTCCATATGGAGCAAAAGGAAATGCGGAATGGACAGATTCGGCTTTATAGCGCTTCATGAGATCTGTAATTACTTCTACAGGGCTGCCACTCTTCACAATGAGATTTCCATTTAGAGATTCATTAAGGGCATGTAATGAGGCGGCAAGATATGAACGACGATGTGAACCAGCGCGTTCGGAAACTTCATCATCTAAGATGAAAAGTGGGAGCACTTCATCTGCTTCATCTATGGCTGCAAGCAGAGCTGGATTATCGGCAAGTCGTAAATCTCTTCTAAACCAGAAAATAGCCCGTTTACCCATGGCACGATTCAACTAGTACAGCGATATCAATGCAAGAAATACCTAAACACACCTAGTAGATTTTGACTCTATCTTGCATAGAACTGAGGAGATTGTTCATGAGAAAGATTGTGTCGGCTTTACTAGCCTCTTTATCGCTAATTTTCAGTGGATTCCCTGCTGTGGCCGCACCAGATTCCGTAAAACTTACTGTGCATTATCAACGCCCCGGCGGCGACTACACTGGATGGAATTTGTGGATTTGGAAGAACTCCGACAACAACTCACTCGATACACCGGTCTCTTCTTCTGGGGTTCAATTCACCGGTAATGACGATTTTGGCAAGGTCGTGACAATCAATATCGATGGAATGAAGAACTATAAGGATCTCGGAATAATTGTTCGACTTAATGATTGGGTCGCAAAGGATGTCAATGATGATCGATTTATCACCGAATTTGATGCAAACGGAAACGCAGAAGTCTGGCTGGTACAAAACGACAAAACTATCTACACAAAGAAACCTACAATTGAAATGAAGATCTCATCAGCGTCTTTTGAGGCGACTAATGAAGTAAAGGTCGAATTAAATAAGAGATTCAAACCACTCAGTGGTTCATCAAATGGCTTTTCTGTTAGTGGTGGTTTGAGTGTTATCAGCGCCCGAACTGAAAATCCCAATCTTCCTGAAGATACTGAATTAATTCTTACGCTCAATGGCAATATTTCGCTGACTGAGCGATACAAGGTTTCACACTCAACATATGGGTCAGCCGACATTGCTCTCGGAAATCTAATAACCACAGAGGAATTCGAGAAGAAATTCACGTACAAGGGTGATGACCTAGGCAATATATATAAGAAGGATTCCACTGCATTTCGACTTTGGGCGCCAACTGCCACAAAAGTTGAATTACTCACCTTTAGCTCCTCAACATCTGGTGTGAAGAGTAGGTTTCCTATGAAGTCTGACGTACAAGGTACTTGGGTTCACTCACTCGATGGAGATCAGGATGGGCT
>VFFD01000044.1 GCA_018882745.1 Candidatus Nanopelagicaceae bacterium | reverse complement strand
GGTTTCGTGCAGTCAAGAGCTTTGAAAGTTGCAATTTGTTCGGCAGTTAGCTGAGAGCCTTCAAGCAACTTGTCATCATCTGCAGAAGGTACTGCGCTGGCATCCAGGAACACTTGCCTGAATCGCAGTTCCGCGGTCTGTCCAACCAAATCCACAACGCGTCGACCAGTTTCGCCTGGTACTGAAATTACAATCTGACGATTAGTGCCTGTTCCTTCAGCAGCAACTTCTGCCTCCGCTACACCAAGTGAATTAACGCGCTGACGAATAATTGCAACGGCTTGATCTATAGCTTCAGCTGTAACTTGCCCCTCTTGGCCCGTTTCGAGTCGAGGTTGCAATGTCACGCTGGTACCGCCGCGTAGATCGAGTCCAAGGTTTATTGAGGTGGCGCCAATTGCCGCTGCTACTCCAAAGAGAATGCCGGTAAGAACTACTGTGATGGTTAGCGTGCGGGCTGGGCGGGCCTTTTTCGCGTCTCCAGAATTGCGCTGGTTATTTGCGTAAGACCGATTTTCGAAAGACATGGGGCGAAAGTCTAGGCCTGGAATTCAGGACTGTCGAAAAGTCCGAGTGATTGGGCGGGGGGTGTTTTCCCTAAATGCTTCCACGCCAGTGCGGTCGCGGCTCGCCCACGTGGAGAACGGACCATGAAACCACTTCTCACCAAGAATGGCTCCGCAACGGATTCCACAGTTTCCCTCTCTTCACCCACAGCCATAGCAAGTGTGTTGAGGCCCACAGGACCGCCACCAAATTGTTCAACGAGAGCCTTCAGTATTGAAGTGTCGAGGCGATCTAATCCGATTTCATCAACCTCGTACATGGTGAGCGCCGAGCGAGTTGTTTCAATATCAATCGCGCCATTTCCGTGAACTTGCGCGTAATCACGAACCCGACGGAGCAAGCGATTAGCGATGCGCGGAGTTCCTCGGGAGCGATGACCTAATTCAATAACGGACTCCTTTGTTATCGAGACTTCGAGCAAAGTCGCGCTGCGTTCGACAATCTTGGAGATGTCACCTTCATCGTAGAAATCGAGATGAGCAGTAAAGCCAAAACGATCTCGCAATGGACCTGGTAAAAGACCCGCACGAGTAGTTGCTCCAACAAGGGTGAAGTGAGGAAGATTTAAGGGAATTGCGGTTGCACCAGGTCCTTTGCCAACAACAACATCTACTCGGAAATCTTCCATTGCCATGTAGAGCATTTCCTCAGCGGGTCGCGCCATGCGATGAATTTCGTCAAGGAAAAGAATTTCACCTTCGACGAGGGAAGAGAGAATCGAAGCTAAATCGCCAGCATGAGTGATGGCAGGTCCACTAGTAACGCGAATCGGTGCTCGCATCTCTGTTGCAACAATCATCGCAAGAGTCGTTTTTCCTAAACCAGGTGGCCCCGAAAGAAGAATGTGATCCGAAGGAGTTCCGCGCTCGCGCGCGGCTCTCAATAAAAGATCAACTTGGTCTTTTACCCGTTGCTGTCCCACGAACTCTTGTAACGATGTTGGGCGCAGCGCTTGTTCTGCCGTGATGTCCTCGGGTGACATCGACGAATTCATTAACTCATCGCTCATGATTTACGTCGTGACTGAGCTAGAGCTAACTTAAGCATCTCAGGAAGATCCGCCTCGGTTGGAGTGCGTCCAAAGTTAGAAAGGACATCATCCAGAGCAGATTCCGCTTCTTTCGCAGAGTATCCCAATCCCGTTAGCGCACCGATAACTTGAGTACGCCAAGGCCCAGATAGTGAACTCTTACTGCGGTATCCCCCTCCGAATTTATCTTTGAGTTCCAGAATTATTCGGGAAGCGACTTTCTTTCCGATACCAGGAACTCTCTCGAGCGCCGCGTTGTCTTGAGCGGCAATCGCACTCCTGAGTTCCTCTGGTTGATAGACCGCGAGTAGCGCACTCGCCACTTTAGGACCAATCCCAGTGACCGATTGAAGTTGCTCAAAAAGGTTTTTTGCATCGGCATTACTGAAGCCAAATAGCGTCCATGAATCTTCGCGCACCACGAGCGAGGTGTGAAGTGAAATCAATTGACCGACTCTGCTTTCTGCCGCAAGTTCGGGCGCAACAGTTACTTGGTAGCCAATTCCTCCAACATCGATGACAAGTTGGTTTAGGCGAACATCAAGAATTGAGCCAGATAGGTGGGCAATCATCGTCGCTACTTCTTTGCCTTACTCTTTAAAATTTTCAAACGAGACCGCTCCTTCGCAGCTGCAGATGCAATTCTCTTTGAACCTGCTCCTCTCCAATGATGGCAGATTGCCAGAGCCAGGGCATCTGTTGTATCGACTGGTTTTGGTGGCGCATCTAAATTAAGAATTTTTGTGACCATTGCAGCGACTTGTTTCTTATCTGCTCTTCCCGAGCCTGAAACTGCCGCCTTGACTTCACTAGGAGTATGCAGCGCAATGGGGGCTCCCGACTGTGCAGCTAACAACAATGCGACGCCGGCAGCTTGACCAGTTGCCATCGCAGTTCGAACATTCAATTGCGAGAAAACTCTTTCAACAGCAATTACATCTGGCTTATAGCGCTTGATCCAATTATTTAGTTCATCATGTAATTGAAGAAGTCGTTGATCCAGCGTGGCATCTACATCGGTACGGATAACGCCGCAATCAATGAGTACAAGTTCACGCGCTCCACGCCGCTCCACGATGCCGATACCGCATCGAGTTAATCCAGGATCTACTCCAAGAACACGCACCTACAAAGCCTAATGCGCAAGAAAAACGGGCTAAGAAAGGCTCGCCATCACTTCATCAGAAACATCAAAATTTCCATAAACATTCTGGACATCATCACAGTCCTCAATCGCATCAATTAACTCAAAAATAGCTTTTGCTTGGGTGGCATCCACAGGGACAGAGATTGAAGGCAGAAATGAAACATCCGCAGATTCATAATCAATACCTGCTGTCTGTAGCGCTGATCGTATGTCAACAAGGTCGGTTGCTGCGCTCACAATTTCGAAGTTCTCTCCGAGATCGTTCACTTCCTCGGCGCCAACATCAAGTACGCATTCAAGAATTCGATCCTCCGTGAGAGTTGCACTCCCCTGAAGTTTCTTCACGATAACGACGCCTTTGCGATTAAACATGTAAGCAACAGAACCAGGATCAGCCATAGTCCCACCATTGCGGGTGACAGCGACGCGGACTTCAGAAGCTGCGCGATTGCGATTATCCGATAGGCACTCAATGAGAATCGCCACTCCACCCGGGCCATAACCTTCATACATAATCGTTTCCCAATTCGAGCCCGACTCGTCTTGTCCCGATGCTCGTTTCAACGCTCTTTCAATATTGTCGCTGGGGACTGAGTTCTTCTTCGCCTTTTGAATTGCATCATAAAGCGTTGGATTTCCTGCTGGATCAGCGCCACCGTTTCGCGCTGATACTTCAATTGCTTTTATGTATTTAGCAAATGCCTGTGAACGTTTGGAATCAATCAACGCCTTCTTGCGTTTGATGGTTGCCCATTTGGAATGACCTGACATTAACGTGAACCAACCTTGAGGGATTCTTTGCACACGGAGTCAACAAAATAACGGTGTACTCGGTTATCGCCAGTCAGTTCGGGATGAAATGAAGTGGCAAGAAGATGTTCTTGGCGAATTGCAACGGGATGACCATCTACGCTAGCAAGTACCTTGACCTCTGATCCAACAGATTCAACCCATGGCGCTCTGATAAAAATCGCTCGGAATGGAGCATCAGTTATTCCTTTGAACTGTAGATCAGCTTCAAATGAATCAACTTGTCGGCCGAAGGCATTTCTGCGCACAACAGCATCTATTCCGCCAAAAGTTTCTTGTCCTTCAATCGCATCAAGAACCGTATTTGCAATAAGAATCATTCCAGCGCAAGATCCGTAAACCGGCATGCCATCGTGAATGCGCGAGATAATCAGATCGAAGACACCAAAAGTACGAGCTAACTTTGCGATGGTGGTCGATTCCCCACCGGGAATAACAAGTGCATCTACTGCGGAGATTTCATCAGGCCTTTTAACGGCAACCGCGGTTACTCCACAATCTCCAAGAGAGCGAATATGTTCGCGTACATCACCTTGGAGCGCTAAGACTCCAATCTTCACGTGAGCTACCAGCCTCGCTCGGCAAGACGATGAGGAACAGGAATATCAGCAACATTAATGCCAACCATCGCTTCACCTAGGCCGCGTGATTGCTCCGCAACAACTTTTGGATCATCAAAGAAAGTGACGGCTTTGACAATCGCTGCTGCGCGCTTTGCAGGATCGCCTGATTTGAAGATTCCCGAACCTACAAAAACGCCATCGGCGCCAAGTTGCATCATCATTGCTGCATCGGCTGGGGTTGCAATTCCCCCGGCGGTAAAGAGAACTACTGGAAGTTTTCCACTTTCTGCAATCTCTTTCACCAATTCATAAGGCGCTTGCAATTCTTTTGCAGCTACATAAAGTTCGTCTTGGCGCATTGACGTGAGGCGGCGAATTTCATCCGAGATTGCTCGCATATGCGTAGTCGCATTGGAAACATCTCCGGTACCCGCTTCGCCTTTAGAGCGAATCATGGCTGCACCTTCGTTGATACGACGAAGCGCTTCGCCAAGGTTTGTGGCGCCGCAAACAAAAGGAACCGTGAAATTCCATTTATCAATATGGTGCGTGTAATCGGCTGGGGTCAAAACTTCTGACTCGTCGATGTAATCGACGCCAATTGCTTGAAGAATTTGGGCTTCAACAAAATGTCCAATTCGAGCCTTTGCCATTACTGGAATGGAAACTGATTTTTGAATCTCAGCAATCATGTCTGGATCAGACATGCGGGCAACGCCACCTTGGGCGCGAATATCGGCAGGGACACGTTCCAGGGCCATCACAGCAACTGCGCCAGCATCCTCAGCGATGCGTGCTTGTTCTGCATTGACGACATCCATAATGACGCCGCCTTTGAGCATTTCTGCCATTCCTCGCTTAACGCGCGAGGTGCCTGTTACATGTTCGTTAGCCATAGTCGGATTCTACTTTGAAAGTGAAATCTCGCGAATCCGCCTATTTCTGAGCCTTTATCGGAGCGAACTCAAATTCAGGCTCTTGATCAGTTAGAAATATCCAAACTTGACCACGTTGAAAGAAGGCATCGGTTCCATCCTCGAGCGTCCATGTAGTTGGAGCCTCAGGAGTTGCGCGTTCCCATAGCGCCTTGGTGACTGATCCATTACGAAGCAAGTATCCAGTGCCGGTACCGGTAACAGTTGTCTTAGGAGTAACTCCTCCAAATTTATCCCCATACTCGGAAGGGCTAATGCTGGCGATCTGTATCACCAACATGGGCGAACCAAGTTGCTCACCACTTGCTGCAAGGTTTGCTTTCTTGTCGTGATCGAGCACAAATCGACGTTCAGATTTATTCCACATCGCTTTATAAACTGCATTGGGCCAGCGAATTGTCGCCGAGAGTATTTTTTTGGCTGAAGACGCTCGAACTCCATGTTTCCAACCTACGGTTTTTACAAATTCAACTTCAGAGGCTTTCTCCAGTAACAGATTTGGCTTCACCATCATGGCATAAGGTGCAGTTCTCTCTGGATCGTTGAAATAGATACTCGGCGGATTTCGCTCTGCACTCAAGTTCACGATATTCGAAGCCGACAAAACCGGACGTAGCTTTGATTGAGAACCGCTATAGAGAAAGCCGACCTTGCCAAATTGGGCCAAGATATCGATATCGCTAATTCTGGCAGAACGAATTGGCCCAAGAATTTCGGGATAGTTTGAACTATAGATGCCCATCACACGAGTTAATCCCGCTTCAACTTGTGTCACAAAGACGACGTCTGCAAATTCAATGCCTTCTTGTGGATGTGCATAAACAGTGTCATCGAATTTAACAGCAAGGACTTTTCCATTGGAACCGGGAAGTCCAGTTAAAACATTCCTCTCAATTTCAGGCCGTGATTGCTCGCCTCCGCTCACTAATGAGCAGCTGCTCAGAAGAGCAACCATGATTAGACCAATGAATCTCTTCATCGCTTGGGTTCCTGAAGAGAATCATCTTCAAAGGCATGCTTGACTGGGAGAGGAGCGTGACCTGCAAGCCTAAAAATCCGATAAATCATCTTCTCGCGGCGAGAGCGAGCTGCCGCGACAGCCTCGACATGGAGCGAAATTGCAATGCGTAATCGCTCAGTAATGAGATCTAATTCCGAGAAAAGTTGTGGGTACGATGAAATCAACTCTTCATCTTCGCTCAAAATAAGCAGCGCTTGAGTCAATCCACTCTCGGCCTCATTGCGCTCTGAGATATCCGCCTCGCGGGCTTGGTGTGCAGCCGCGGTTAAGAGAAGGTTCGTCGCTGGATCAATTTTCTCTTGATGTGCAATATCAAGAGCTAACGCCGCTCTGCGCTGCAATATCGCATCAAGATTCGCCCATGAAGTCTCAGCGCGGTGATGTAATCGATCCAGGCGATTAGCGCTAAAGGTGAGATACCAGATAGCGATGAGGATCAGCAGGGGTATCCAAAAGTAGGTTTGCATCACTACTCATCCTCTCGCGTAAAGAATCTATTCCATGGTCGGGTTTCTGAAACTAGCCTGACTTTTTCGTCTTCCCCTCGTGCATGAAGATAAACATTCATAATCTCATCACTTACTTGGGACCAATCAAATCGTTCAGCTCGTTCTAGCCCCTTTCGAGTGAAATCTGCCCGCAACTCTGGTTTTCGAAGCAGTTCAATAATCGATGTCGCAAGGTGGTCCGAATTCTCATTTTCAAATAGTCGTCCATAGCGGCCTTCATCGAGTAAAGATCTAAACGCTGGAATATCGCTGGCCACAATTGGAACTCCGGCTGCCATTGCTTCGGTAAGAATGATTCCAAAAGACTCTCCACCTGTGTTAGGTGCAATGTATATGTCCAATGATTTGAGAAATGCAGCTTTCTCATCATCATTTATTCGACCTAAGAACTGGAGATGATTTCGCAGAGCTGGGTTAACGCTCTGCATAGCTTCAATTCCCTCTCCAGGGCCAGCAATCAGAACTTTGAAGTGAGGGAAGATTCGAGCGATGTTGGGAAGGGCGTCGAGCAGAATTCCTAGACCTTTGCGTGGCTCAGAAAAACGGCCAATAAACCCAATGCTCAATGGCTTTTTCCACTCCGGATTCGCCTGTGCTTTATGAAAGAAATCTGTACTAATGCCATTGGGAATTACCACAGCGTCAGTATCAAGATGAATCGTTAACGTTTCGCGCGCCACTTCACTCACAGCAATTCGTGCTCGTAATTTTTCTATTACGGGCTCTAGTAATGGCGCGATAGCAAATGCAACTTTCTGGCGAGGTGCGGCGGCATGAAAAGTTCCTACCAGCGGTCCTTCCGCGATGGAACAGGCGAGCAGGGAAAGGGATGGAATGGCTGGTTCATGAAGATGTAATACATCAAATTCGCCTGATGAAATCCATTGTCGGACTCGCGATGCTGCAACTGGACCAAAGAGTACGCGCGCGACTGCACCGTTATAAGGAATCGCAACAGGACGCCCAGCTGGCGTTACAAAATCATCCTCAATCAATGATTCATCGGTTGCGGGCGCAAGCACGGATACCTCATGCCCATGGTCGCGGTAGTAGCGAGCTAAATCCTTAATATGCGCTTGAACGCCTCCAGGTACATCCCATGCGTACGGCGAAACAAAACCTATTTTCATGGCCGCTCCACAAAGTCTTCATCAATAAAGATTCTTTGTTGCATATGCCATGACGTTGGATTTTTACGTATTGCGTCTTCGAATCTTGACGCAATAACTTGAGTGATTCGTGCAATCTCGCGGCTCTTCTCAGCCGCTCGATCTACGGCAATGGGGGGTGTGAAAAACACTTCGATGCCTTCGCGTCGGTAGGCAACAAAGGCAGTTATCAGATCCGCGCCTGTGTCATAAGCCAGCCGAGCAGGACCTGCTGGCATCCGCGCAGTTGCTCCAAAGAAGTGAACATCGATCCCAGATTTACTTAAGTCGCGATCTGAAACGAGAGCTACCAACTCACCACGATCTTTAAGAATCATTTCCAGTTCACTCAGTACTCCAGCGTCAAGGTCAAGAACATTCATTCCCATACGTTCACGATGGGCTAAGAATTTACGAAATAACCGCTCTGGTTTGAGGTGCTCAGCAACAGTATTAACCCGAGCACCTTTCGCACAGAAATAGGCACCTGCATGGTCCCAGTTCCCGGCATGCGGGACAGCAACAATGACTCCACGTTTCTTCTCAATCGGCTCAAAGAGGAAATTCTCGCTATTGGTGACTGTGGATTGGAGTGTTTTCTCTGTACTCCAATCAGAGATTCGAAAGGTATCGCACCAATATCTCATCGCTGAACGCAAACCATCTTTGACCATCTCTTCTAGTTCGACCGCAGAGACATCTGGCGCCACATGGCGATAATTGATTCGAAGTCGCTGGACCCTTTTTCCATTTCGCCGATACGAAATACCTGCAAGGCTTTCAAAGGCTTTGTACGCAATTCCTTCTGGGAGATAGCGAACTAGCTTCCAGAGAGCGCTGTAGAGAACGTAAGTAATCCAGTTGATCACTCTCATCAACCTCGTTTGACGACAATAAGTCTCTGAACGATAGTGATGATGCTCAGTATTGCAATCACTCCCAAGGCAATATCTAACGCCCATGAGATTCCTAGTCCATACAGTCCTGTGCCAACTAGAAGTCCAATTAATCTCTCTGCGCGTTCGGCAATTCCGACGCTACATTCAATTCCAAGACTTTCTGCGCGCGCCCGAATGTATGGAATGAGCGATCCAGTTATAAGAGCCGTGAGCGCTAGATAAACCGTAAACGACATCTCCCCTTCGCTATATGCATAGACCAAAATTCCAGCACAGATAGCAGCATCAGTAATGCGATCAAGGGTTGAGTCAATTAAGGCTCCCCACTTTGTGGATCCTTGTTGCGATAGACGAGCCAATGTTCCATCGAACAGATCGCTGAGCGCGAAGAGTGACACTACGAGGGTCCCGATGAAGAATTCTCCTTGCGAAAAGAAAAAGAGCGCGGATAGGACTCCACCTAGCGCGCCAACCACCGTTAAGCCATTTGCGGTAATCCCGACCGACAGCATCGCTTTGCAGATAGGAGTAATGAAGGCCGTGACAGGCGCCTTAAATCGATTGGCAATCATTGTGCTCATCGTAGGCTTTAGGCGTGAGCGAACCCAAGAATTTCCTCCCACCGCGCATAGTTCTTGTCGGTCATCCCAGCTCCCACCCGCGTGCTGTGGCTGAGAAACTTCAACTCTCGTCAGCACAGGTTGTAGAGCTTGAAGGTCCGGTGGATATCGACACAGACATTTCACAGTCAGATCTTTTCGTTCTTGTCATCAGCGCCAAAACTGGGGTCTCCGCAGAGATGACTTCAACATGGAATATTGCGTCTGAGAAACAAGTGCCACGTATCGTCATCGTCAATGGTCTAGAGATGAATGAAACCGATTTCGATGACATCGTTCTGATTGCAAATCGCGTTCTTGAAAGCGCTATCACTCCCTACTTGGTACTACATGACGAAATTGGAGAGCCGGTTGGTCTCATCTCCCTCAGTGATAATCAAGTGCGTGACTACTCCAGTGGAGTAGTCACCATCTATCCAGCAGATTCTGAACTTCAATCTCTTGTCGCAGATTTCAAGGAAGAGCTTGAAGAGTCAACAATCGAATTTGATAGCAGCGCCTTTCAGGCTGGTTTGATTGTGCCCGCACTCCCCTTTGTCGCATCACGAAATATCGGAGTGGCTGAATTTCAAGCGTATTTGGAGCTTGTTACCAAGCGTTAGCTATCTCGTCTCGGGTTTGAGAAAGTAATTTAGGTAGAACTTTTGTCTGACCAATAATTGGCATGAAGTTAGAATCTCCAAACCAGCGCGGTACAACATGTTGGTGAATATGATCAGCGACTCCAGCCCCCGACAAAGCCCCTTGATTGAGTCCGATGTTGAAACCTCCACAGTTTGAAACTTTTCGCAGCACAGTCATGGCGTGCGCTGTGAAAGCCTGCATCTCGTTTCGCTCACTCTCAGTTAATTCAGTCAGATCTGCAACATGTCGATTGGCGCAGATCAACATATGGCCAGCGTTATATGGATAAAGATTGAGAACGGCGTATACCTCTTTGCCGCGAGCAACGATGAGCGCTTCTTCATCACTCATCTGAGGGATTGTGCAGAATGGACATGGCACATCGTTATCTGCTTTTGGACGATTTTCGCCTGAAAGATAAGCCATTCGATGCGGCGCCCAGAGTCGTTCCCAGCGATCGGGAATCCCTGCCCCGCCCATCAAAACTTCATCGCCCATAACGTGTGGTGATTCTAGATCTGAGCTCGTGAACTGATTGCAGTAAGAACTTCAGCGATTGCTTCCTTAATAGGAATTCCATTCTTCTGCTCGCCATTCCTATATCGGAAAGAGACCGCTCCTGCTTTCTGGTCTTCCTCTCCCGCAATCATCATGAAAGGAATTTTCTCCGTCTGCGCATTACGAATCTTTTTCTGCATGCGATCATCAGAGCTATCGAGCTCCACTCTGATTCCAGCGCGCTTCATCTCTTGCGCCACGCCAGAAAGGTATTCATTAAAGGCTTCAGCTACAGGAATTCCGCGCACCTGAACTGGCGCAAGCCATGGAGGGAATGCGCCCGCATAATGTTCCGTAAGCACACCAAAGAAACGTTCGATCGAGCCAAAGAGGGCGCGATGAATCATCACAGGTTGCTGGCGCGAACCATCAGTAGCTGTGTACCCGAGATCAAAGCGTTGCGGTAATTGGAAATCTACTTGAATAGTGGACATCTGCCAGGTTCGACCGATTGCATCCTTGGCTTGTACAGAAATTTTGGGGCCATAGAACGCGGCTCCGCCTGGAT
>VFFD01000003.1 GCA_018882745.1 Candidatus Nanopelagicaceae bacterium | reverse complement strand
CAGCAAGTTTTGCTGCTTCCTTGAACGCCGCGATTCCAGCAATCTTGAAGGCCAACTCCGATGAGTCAACATCGTGGTATGCACCATCAAGAAGAGTGACACGTACATCTGTGAGTGGATAACCAGCGAGTGGTCCGCTCTGCATTGCATCTTGGCAACCATCATCAACTGATGGGATGTACTCGCGAGGAATACGACCGCCCGTAACTTTATTTACGAACTCGTATCCACCTTCGACTGCACCAACAGGAAGTGGCTCGAGCGCGATCTGGATCTTTGCGAACTGTCCAGAACCACCGGTCTGCTTCTTATGTGTGTAGTCATAACGATCAACTGGTTTACGAAGTGTTTCGCGGTAAGCAACTTGTGGCTTACCAACGTTTGCTTCGACTTTGAATTCACGCTTCATACGATCGACGAGAATTTCGAGGTGGAGCTCACCCATTCCGCCGATAATTGTCTGGGCGGTTTCTTCATCGGTACGAACATGGAATGTTGGATCTTCTTCTGCAAGGCGTTGGATAGCGACGCCGAGTTTTTCCTGGTCGCCCTTGGTCTTTGGCTCGATCGCAACGTGGATAACAGGATCTGGGAAGTCCATTGATTCAAGGATGACGGGCTTATCTGGATCGCAGAGAGTGTCACCGGTTGTGGTGTCCTTAAGACCCATTACAGCGATGATGTCTCCGGCCGAAGCTTGTGGGATTTCTTCACGCTTGTTGGCGTGCATGCGATAGATCTTGCCGATACGTTCCTTACGATCCTTTGTGGAGTTAAGGATTCCGGTACCTGCTTCAAGAACACCAGAATAAATACGTACGAAGGTGAGTTTTCCGAGGTGTGGATCGCTCATGATCTTAAAAGCAAGTGATGAGTAAGGCTCAGAAGCATCTGGCTTGCGAGCAATCTCAACGCTCTTATCGCCCATCTTTGTACCTTTGATCGCATCAACATCAAGCGGTGATGGAAGGTAACGAGTTACTGCATCGAGCATGGGTTGGACGCCCTTGTTCTTAAATGCAGAACCAGTTAGAACTGGAGTGAGCTTGTAAGAAAGAGTCGCACGACGGATACCAGCGATGATCTCTTCTTCAGAAAGTGATTCGCCGCCAAGGTACTTCTCCATGATTGCGTCATCATTTTCGGCAAGAGTTTCGATAAGTGCATGACGAGCGGCGTCGCACTTCTCTTTTAACTCGGCTGGAATTTCTTCAACTTTGTAATCTTCGCCCTTTTGGGTTTCACCGCGCCAGGTCAGCGCCTTCATTGAAATCAAATCAACGACGCCGATGAAATCAGCTTCGACTCCGATTGGAACTTGGAGAACGAGCGCAGTGGCACCAAGACGTGAACCGATCATTTCAACGCAACGATCAAAGTTTGCGCCGGTACGGTCCAACTTATTTACGAAACAGATACGTGGAACGCTGTACTTATCAGCTTGACGCCAGACAGTTTCAGATTGTGGTTCAACGCCAGCAACGCCGTCGAAAACAGTGACAGCGCCATCGAGAACGCGAAGTGAACGCTCTACTTCAACTGTGAAGTCAACGTGGCCAGGGGTATCAATGATGTTGATGGTGTGGTTCTTCCACTCGCATGTAGTCGCAGCGGATGTAATGGTGATACCACGCTCTTGCTCTTGCTCCATCCAGTCCATGGTGGCTGCGCCCTCATGCACTTCACCGATCTTGTAGTTGATACCGGTATAGAAAAGGATGCGCTCAGTAGTGGTTG
Source organism: Candidatus Nanopelagicaceae bacterium (assembly GCA_018882745.1). Taxonomy (GTDB): domain Bacteria; phylum Actinomycetota; class Actinomycetes; order Nanopelagicales; family Nanopelagicaceae; genus MAG-120802. The sequence goes on along the minus strand of VFFD01000003.1, from coordinate 39,742 downwards.
TTTTACCAGCATCAATGTGAGCCATGATGCCGATATTGCGCACCTTATTGAGGTCAATTGCAGTCGCTGTAGCCATAATTCCTTACCACCGATAATGAGCAAAAGCTTTGTTCGCTTCTGCCATCTTGTGAGTGTCTTCGCGCTTCTTCACAGCAGCGCCTAGGCCATTTGATGCATCAATCATTTCGTTTGCAAGACGTTCTGCCATTGACTTCTCGCGACGTAGACGTGCGTTGTCGACAAGCCAACGAAGGCCGAGAGTCATGGAACGTGCTGCCTTAACTTCAACAGGAACTTGGTATGTAGCTCCACCAACGCGACGAGAGCGAACTTCAACGGCTGGCTTTACGTTATCGAGAGCGCGCTTCAAAGTAATGACTGGATCAACTTCAGTTTTAGCGCGGCAATTCTCAAGAGCTTTGTAGACGATTGATTCTGCGGTTGAGCGCTTTCCGTGATTGAGAACCTTATTGATAAGCGCAGTTACAACAGGAGAGTTATAAACGGGATCTGCAACAACAGGAGATTTTTCTGCGGGACCTTTACGTGGCATTACTTCTTCTCCTTCTTTGCACCGTAACGTGAACGAGCTTGTTTGCGATCTTTCACGCCTTGAGTATCGAGAGATCCACGGACAACTTTGTAACGAACACCAGGAAGATCCTTTACACGACCACCACGGACAAGAACGATGGAGTGCTCTTGTAGGTTGTGACCTTCACCTGGAATGTATGCAGTAACTTCCATTCCACTTGTAAGACGAACACGTGCAACTTTACGAAGAGCAGAGTTCGGCTTCTTTGGTGTTGTTGTGTAAACGCGTGTGCAAACGCCACGACGTTGTGGACTTCCTTTAAGACCCGGCGTTGTTGTCTTATCTGACTTATCAACGCGACCCTTACGGACCAACTGCTGAATTGTTGGCACTACTGTTCTCCATCTCGTTCGTCCGACCCACGCGGTCGGGTGTGTCGTCCCTGTGGACACAAGGGCGCGAGGCTATCTGAAGCCCCGCGTGACGGTCAAAACGGCTAAAGCAGTAAAACACGCCGCTTTTCGCCCCCCGACACGCCGACCAAAATAGCGTTAGCCTTTACTTATGGCTTCCAAAGTAAAGGTTAAGAAGGCCCCCAAAAAATCCACATCTGCTCGCCCTCGCCGCGGTCGCGCCACTTCATCTCGGGTAAGTTCCAAGAATCAGATCACAATCCCGGTGGAGGTGCTTCGCGAAGTGAATCTCAAACCAGGTGATCAAGTTGAGTTCATGATTGATAAAGAAGAGCGAATTGTCCTTGCACCTTCTGCAGAACAAGAATGGAAAAAGACGCTACGCAGACTCGCTGGGACGATGCCAGGCCTTGGTGAGAACTTCGATTACAAAGAGGAGCGCGAAGAATGGGACAAAAAAGCCACGCAGACACGTCGTGGTTGATCGCGCTTTTTAATCCTGACGATTCACATCACTCTCAAGCGTTAAGAGAACTTGAGGAACTCACTTCTCCTCCTTCATTAAGCGCACTGGCATTAGCTGAACTGCTTGTTGACTTCGATAAAAGTGATGCCATCAGTATTCCTGTTGCACTTAATCAAATTCAGAAATCTTTCTCACCTATCATTTCTGTCACCACTGATATCGCGGTTCGCGCCGCTGAAATTCGATCACATCACAAGGTAACCTTGGCGGACGCAATAGTCATCGCCTCTGCTCTTCACGAGCGATCACATTTGCTCACTTTCGACAAGATTATGAAGGCGACACATGAACGTATTAAGTAGACCAAAACTCCGCGGCATCATCCACTTAGTGATGTCACCGCTGGCACTTGTTGCAGGTCTCACTCTTGTCACCATCACATCAGAATTACGTGGCCGCGTCACGTTAACTATCTTTACTCTCACTGCGGTCTCACTCTTTACTTGCAGCGCTATCTATCACCGAGTCCCATGGGGTCCTACCGCAAAAGCGGTTTGGCGCCGCATCGATCACGCCAATATTCCACTCTTAATTGCCGGTACCTACACCCCTTTCGCAATCTACCTACTTGAGAAAAACCAAGCAGTAGTGCTGCTCTCTATCGTGTGGGGCGGCGCCGTTCTCTCTGGGGCATTTCGAGTCTTCTGGTTATCTGCGCCGCGCTGGCTCTATGTTCCTATTTATCTCGCTCTAGGTTGGGCCGCACTTATTTATCTGCCTGACTTCTACCGAAGTGGCGGCCTTCTAGTTCTGGTTCTTATCGCCTTTGGTGGCATTCTCTATTCAGCGGGCGCCATCATTTATGCGCTTAAGAAGCCAAACTTCTCTATCGACTGGTTTGGCTTTCATGAACTCTTTCACGCCATGACTGCGGCCGCATTCATTTCGCACTTTATTGCTGCAGTACTGGTTATAGTTCGCTAACTATGAGCGTACATATATCAGCAGCTAAGGGCGAAATCGCCGAAAGAATTCTTCTGCCTGGGGATCCACTTCGAGCTAAGTGGGTTGCCGAGAATTATCTTGAGAACGTTAAGCAATACAACTCAGTCCGTAACATGTTTGGTTTCACGGGAACCTACAAGGGTGAGCGCATCTCAGTCCAGGGAACCGGAATGGGATTACCTTCTGCTTCGATTTATGTCACAGAACTTTTCAATGAGTACGATGTGCAAGTCGCAATTCGTATCGGTACCGCTGGTGGACTTCAAGAGAAAACCAAAGTTGGCGATTTAGTTATCGCTATGACTGCCTCAACAGACTCCAACATCAATCGCCGTTTCACAAACGGATTGGATTTCGCACCTCACGCTGATTTCCATCTCCTTCAAGCGGCATACGAAGCCTCTAAGAAATTTGAACGCGTTCATGTTGGTGGCGTCTCTTCGATGGATTTCTTCTATGACGAAACCGATGCTGCTAAGAAGCTTTTGGCACATGGCGTTCTAGCGCTTGAAATGGAAGCCAGTCAGCTCTATTCCATCGCAGCCCGAAAAGGCCGTCGCGCACTAGCCATCATGACTATTTCGGATCATGTCTTCACCCATGAAGCGATGGATTCGGAAGCTAGAGAGCGCACCCTTAATGACATGGTGGAAGTCGCGCTCCACGCTGCAATTAATGGTTGATTAAGGCATCACTAAGCCACCATCAACCGGAACTGTAATTCCGGTGACGTAGCTTGAGGCATCACTTACTAACCAGATCAAGGTTGCTGCTAGCTCTTCTGGTTCACCTAATCGACCAGCAGGTGCGAACATCTTGAGCATCTCGACCATATCTTTTGGAAGTTCATCGCTCATCTCACTTGGAAAAAATCCTGGTGCAAGGGCATTGACGCGAATCTTCTTTCGCCCAGTCCATTGCGCTGCAAGATCTCGAGTTAATCCGATAAGCCCAGCTTTACTTGATGCGTAGGCAGCTTGTGGAAGTCCTTGGGGTTTAATTCCCAAGATGCTCGAGATGTTCACGATAACTCCGCCATCTTTATTTGCTTTCGCAAAAGCTTGCGCCATCCAATATGCGCCCATCAAATTCACATCGATGACGCTTCGGAATTGTTCGGGAGTCTCACGGGTCGAAGGAACTGCAGTTCCGACTCCTGCGTTATTGACTAAAATATCTGCTTTGCCAAATTTCTCGATTGCAAAAGCGATGAGCGCATCACAATCTTCGGGTTTGGTGACATCAGTTTTCTTATAAGCGAATTTGCGACCGGCAGCTTCCACTAATTTTCCAGTTTCGGGAAGGCGTTCTTCCCGACGCGCACCGAGCACGACATCGGCGCCTGCTTCAGCAAGCGCCTTTGCGAATGCAACTCCAAGGCCCGATGAGGCTCCGGTAACAACGGCGACCTTTCCATCTAAACGAAAGCGGTCAAGAACACTCATGCTGCCTACTCCTTCGATTCCTTAACAATTTCGCAAAGTATGCGTACGGTATCCGCATGGACTTCAGCCTCAGCCCCAAGGCAACCGAATATGCGGCGAAACTTCAAGCCTTTATGGATAACGAAGTTTTTCCCGCTGAGGCGACCTATCACCGTCAACGAGAAGAGTTCTACAAAGCCGGCACTCCTCACAAACTTCCGCCAATTGTTGAAGAGCTAAAGAAAAAAGCGCGCGCTCAAGGGCTATGGAATTTGTTTTTGCCACATTTGGATCACGGACTTAACGTCACCGACTATGCAACCCTTGCTGAAATCACAGGTTGGTCACCGGATATCGCCCCCGAGGCCATCAATTGCGCAGCTCCTGATACCGGCAACATGGAACTTCTCGACATGTTCGGTACTGCTGAACAGAAAAAGCAATGGCTCGAACCACTTCTCAATGGAGAGATCCGATCTGGCTTTGCGATGACAGAGCCTGATGTTGCATCGAGCGATGCCCGCAATATTCGCACCAGCATCAAGAAAGATGGCGACAACTACATTATCAATGGCACCAAGTGGTGGACCACTGGTGCGATGGATGAGCGTTGCAAGATCTTAATTGTGATGGGAAAAACCAATCCCGATGCTGATGACCATCACCAACAATCCATGATTCTGGTGCCGATTGATACTCCCGGCGTCAATGTGAAGAGAAATCTCTCTGTACTTGGTTATATCGACCAACATGGTCATGCCGAAATTTCATTTACTAACGTAAAAGTTCCAGCCAGTAATTTAATAGGAAAAGAAGGCGAAGGTTTTGCTCTGGCTCAAGCTCGCCTTGGCCCAGGACGTATTCATCACTGCATGCGCGCTATCGGAATGGCAGAACGTGCATTACAACTCATGATTAAGCGGAGTATGACTCGTACACCATTTGGAAAAGAGTTAGCCCGCCAAGGCGTCATTCAAGAGTGGATCGCTCAAGCTCGTATCGACATCGAACAATCTCGCTTACTAGTCTTAAAAGCAGCGTGGATTATTGATAATCATGGTGCCAAAGCAGCCCGTAAAGAGATTGCTGCGATCAAAGTAGCTGTCCCCCGCATGGCAGAGAAGATTATTAATAACGCCATTCAAGCCCACGGTGGCGCTGGCGTTAGCCAAGATACTCCGCTGGCTGCAATGTATGCCGGGATTCGAACCTTGAGAATTGTTGATGGCCCAGATGAAGTGCACCTCCGCGATATTGCACGGTTAGAGCTCAAGTCATATCTGTCATGAGTGATCTCACTCCGGTTCGTGATGAAGATGCTTTTGATGTTGCAAAAGTCCACAGCTGGCTTAACTCATATATCAACGAGAGTTCGTTACCAGACGTCTTTCAATTTCGTAGCGGGGCATCCAACCTCACATACCTTTTGAAATATCCTGATCGCGAATTAGTTCTGCGCCGTCCACCTGTAGGGACAAAAGCAGTTTCTGCGCATGATATGAAGCGGGAATTCCTCATTCAATCTCGACTCAAACCTGTGTATGACTTAGTACCGACTGTGATTGCGCTCTGTGAAGATCACTCAATTCTCGGATCAGATTTCTATGTCATGGACAGAATTCAAGGCGAGATATTCCGACGCGATGTTCCCGAAACTTTAACTAAAGAAGATATCTCCGTTATGGCTCATTCATTGGTCTCAGGTCTAGCCCAGCTTCACTCCGTTGATGCATCAGTTCTCAATGAGCTCAACAAAGGTCCTGGATATGTCACTCGCCAAGTTGAAGGCTGGTCGAAGCGCTATCGCAACGCCCTTACCGATGATGTTCCAGATGGTGAGGATGTGATGCGCTGGCTTGATGCGAACAAACCCGATGATGTTGGCTCCTGCATCATTCACGGCGATTGGCGAATCGACAATATGGTCTTCGACTTAGCCCATAAAAAGCTAGTGGGCGTGCTGGATTGGGAGCTTGCGACAGTGGGTGATCCGCTGATGGATCTCGGATCGGCGCTGGCATATTGGATTGATAAAGATGATGAATCAATGTTTGCATCTCTGCGGCGCCAACCAAGTCACCTTGATGGAATGCCTACTCGTAGAGAATTCATTGCAAAATATCTTGAATTAAGCGGTAGAAAATGTGATGACTTCACTTTCTATGAAGTATTTGGTTTATTCCGTTTGACTGTCATCATTCAACAAATCTGGGCGCGCTATAAAGCGGGACAGACAACCAACCCTGCATTTAAGGGCTTCGGCATGGGAGTTAACATTCTCATCAATCGTGCGCAAGGATTGATCTCATGAAAGCAGGACGTATCACTGTCTCCACTCGAAAATTTGAAGTAAAAGAGATCCCGACTCCAACACCAAGCCACGGAGAAGTCCGCATCAAAGTTGGCGCTGCTGGCGTCTGTTTATCGGATGTGCACTTTATCGATGGCACGCTCTCACCTGGTTATCTCAAAGGTGATGAAGTAACTCTTGGACATGAAGTTGCAGGTACTATCGAAACTCTTGGTGAAGGAGTACACACTTATAAAGTCGGTGATCGAGTACTTGTTGTTGCTGGTGAACGAAATGAAAAGAATCAGATCACAACCCTTGGTTTTGATTACGATGGTGGATACGCCGAATATGTCATCGCAAAAGCTGGGCTCTTGGTAAAAATCCCAGACTCACTGCCCTTTGAAGAAGCTGCAATCATTCCTGATGCCGTCTCAACTCCATGGGCGGCAATCTCTTCGACCGCAAAGATGAAAAGTGGAGAAACAGCCGCAGTCTTTGGTGTTGGCGGACTTGGAATTCATGCCGTTCAACTTCTAAAAATTGTGGGATGTAGCAAAGTAATTGCGATCGACCCCCGCCCTGAAGCCCGCGCAAAAGCCCTGGAAATAGGCGCTGATTTCGCCTTCGACCCCAGCGATGAGGAGTTAAAGAAGCATCGCGGCCTCAACGCCGCTTTTGATTTCGCTGGTGTGACACCGGTGCGCAAACAAGCGCTCTCAATGCTCGGAGAACAAGGGCGTTTAGTGATTGTGGGAATCGCAAATGAACCCATCACAATTCCCAATGACATGGCATTTACCTATATGCGAACTCAAATACTTGGCCATTACGGCTCTGAACCCATGCACACCAAAGAACTTGTTGAGTTTGTGAAGCAAGGAAAGCTTTCGCTATCTAAATCCGTTTCCGAAGTATTACCTCTTGATCAAGCCGCTCTCGCTCTTGAAAAACTCGAGAAGAAGATCGGCAATCCAATTCGTATCGTATTAAGGCCATAAAAAAATCCCCGACTATTTCTAGCCGGGGATTTCTTGTAATTACTTAACTAGCGATTTTCTCCAACTTGGTAATCATCCAAGCGAACTGCTTCGCCGGAACCAGTGGTTTCAAATGGCGCATAGTCATACTCTTCATAAGCTGCGTAGACCGCGGCCTTAGCTTCCTCAGTAGGTTCAACTCGCACGTTGCGATAACGAGCAAGACCGGTACCTGCTGGGATGAGTTTTCCGATAATGACGTTTTCCTTGAGACCAAGGAGTGGATCGCTTTTTTCGGAAAGCGCTGCGTCGGTAAGAACGCGAGTAGTTTCCTGGAACGATGCAGCTGATAGCCACGATTCGGTAGCAAGAGATGCCTTGGTGATACCCATAAGTTCTGGGCGACCTGATGCAGCCTTTCCACCTTTTTGTACAGCTTCGCGGTTTGCAGCTTGGAAACGTAGGTGATCAACCAATTCGCCGGGTAGCAAATCAGTATCGCCTGGTTCAAGAACAGTAATACGACGGAGCATCTGTTTTACAACGATTTCAATGTGCTTATCGTGAATACCGACGCCTTGTGAGCGGTAAACCTCTTGAATTTCATGGACGAGGTGGGTCTGCGTTGCACGTGGTCCGAGGATTCGAAGTACTTGCTTTGGATCGATCGCACCGACAACCATCTGTTGTCCAACGCTGACTTTCTGTCCTTCTTCTACGAGAAGTTTCTGACGACGTGTAATTGGATAAGCCACCGCTTCGCCACCATCTTCTGGTGTCACGATGATTTTCTTACCCTTTGCATCTTCAAGGAAGCTCACAACACCAGCTGCTTCAGCAATTGGTGCAACGCCCTTTGGAGTGCGTGCTTCGAAGAGCTCAACTACACGAGGCAAACCGTGGGTGATATCGCCCGATGCAGTAGCCGCACCACCGGTGTGGAAGGTACGCATCGTGAGCTGTGTTCCTGGTTCACCAATTGATTGCGCAGCGATAATTCCAACCGCTTCGCCCACATCAACAAGTTTGCCGGAAGCCATGGAGCGGCCGTAGCACTTGGAGCACTGTCCAACCTTGCTATCGCAAGTAAGGATTGAGCGAACCTTAACTTCGGAAACACCAGCGTCGATAAGTGTGTTAATCATGCGATCGCCAAGATCAGAACCTGCAGCGGCGATGGTTGTGCCATCAACAACTACATCTTCGGAAAGTGTACGACCGTAGATTGAAGTCTCAACATAATCATCACGAGTTAGCTTGCCGTTGACAATGTTGCCGATCTTGAGAGTAAGACCGCGATCTGTTCCGCAATCTTCTTCACGAATGATGACATCTTGTGCAACGTCGCAGAGACGACGTGTGAGGTAACCAGCATCAGCGGTACGAAGCGCGGTATCTGCAAGACCCTTACGCGCACCGTGTGTGGAGATGAAGTACTCAAGTACTGAGAGGCCTTCACGGAAGTTGGACTTGATTGGACGAGGAATGATTTCGCCCTTTGGATTTGCTACAAGTCCACGCATACCCGCGATCTGACGGATCTGCATCATATTTCCGCGCGCTCCGGAGAAGACCATCATCCATACTGGATTGGTACGTGGGAAGTTATCTTCCATCTCCTTCGCTACTTCGTTTGTAGCTTGAGTCCAGATCTCGATCAATTCTTGACGACGCTCGTCATCAGTGATGAGACCCTTTTCGTATTGTGATTGAACCTTGTCAGCCTTTGTTTCGTAGCCTTCAAGAATTTCACGCTTACGAGCAGGTGTAACAACATCGACGATGCCGATTGTGGCGCCAGCGCGAGTTGCCCATGTGAAGCCAAGTTGCTTCAAATCATCGAGCACGTTTGCAACAACAACCTTTGGATAACTCTCAGCGAGATTATCAACGATTGCTCCGAGCGCCTTCTTTGTGACGTCGTAATCGACGAATGGGAAGGTGTCTGGGAGAACTTCGTTGAAGATTGCGCGACCAAGAGTTGTCTCCTTGGTAACTGATTCGCCATTAACGTTGAGGCGGATTTTGATCTTCGCTTGAAGTGAGACCGATTGTTGTTCGTATGCCATCAAACCTTCAGCAACCGAAGTAAAGGAACGTCCTTCGCCAACTTGATTATCACGGAGTGAAGTCAAGAAGTAGAGACCAAGCACCATGTCCTGGGTAGGAGCAGTAAGTGGTCGTCCAGATGCTGGAGAAAGAATGTTGTTTGAAGAGAGCATCAAGATGCGCGCTTCAGCTTGGGCTTCAGCAGAAAGTGGTACGTGTACCGCCATCTGGTCACCGTCGAAGTCAGCGTTAAACGCAGTACATACGAGTGGGTGAATCTGAATTGCCTTACCTTCGATGAGTTGTGGTTCGAAAGCTTGGATACCTAAGCGGTGCAGAGTTGGTGCGCGGTTAAGTAGAACTGGGTGTTCTGCAATAACTTCTTCGAGAACATCCCACACCACAGAACGTGAACGCTCAACCATACGCTTTGCGCTCTTGATGTTCTGAGCATGATTCAAATCAACCAAGCGCTTCATTACGAATGGCTTGAAGAGTTCGAGAGCCATCTGCTTAGGAAGACCGCACTGGTGCAACTTAAGTTGTGGACCAACAACGATCACCGAACGGCCAGAGTAATCAACGCGCTTTCCGAGCAAGTTCTGACGGAAGCGACCCTGCTTACCTTTAAGCATGTCGGAGAGTGACTTAAGCGGACGGTTTCCTGGGCCAGTAACTGGACGACCACGACGACCGTTATCGAAGAGAGCATCGACTGCTTCTTGCAACATACGCTTTTCGTTATTGACAATGATTTCTGGAGCGCCGAGGTCAACCAAACGCTTCAAGCGATTGTTACGGTTAATCACGCGGCGATAGAGATCATTTAGATCTGAAGTTGCAAAACGTCCACCATCGAGTTGAACCATCGGACGAAGATCCGGTGGAATAACTGGAACACAATCCAAGACCATTGATGCTGGATTGTTTGAAGTGCTCAAGAATGAGTTAACAACCTTTAGACGCTTGATGGCGCGAGTTTTCTTCTGACCCTTACCGGTTTCAGCAAGTTCATTGAGTTTGTCGAACTCTGCTTTGAGATCGAAAGTTTCAAGTCGCTTCTGGATAGCGGTAGCTCCCATGTAGCCCTTGAAATAGATGCCGTAACGATCGCGCATTTCGCGATACAAGTTCTCGTCACCTTCAAGATCTTGAACTTTGAGGTTCTTGAAACGGGTCCAGACTTCCTCGAGACGATCGAGTTCTTTCTGGGCGCGCTCGCGAATGTTCTTGAGTTCGCGTTCGCCAGCTTCACGGACCTTACGACGTTGGTCAGCCTTTGCACCTTCGTCTTCAAGTTCAGCGAGATCGTTCTCCATCTTCTCTTGGCGAGTAGCGAGGTCGTTATCGCGCTTAGTTTCGATCTTCTTGCGATCGGAGTGAATTTTCTTCTCTAGTTTTGGTAGATCTTCCTCACGTGCTTCAGTATCAACTTCAGTGATCATGTAAGCAGCGAAGTAAATGACCTTCTCGAGATCCTTTGGAGCAAGATCAAGAAGATAACCAAGACGCGAAGGAACGCCCTTGAAGTACCAGATATGTGTTACTGGAGCTGCAAGTTCGATGTGGCCCATACGCTCACGACGAACTTTTGCACGGGTAACTTCGACGCCGCATCGCTCGCAGATAATTCCTTTGAAGCGTACGCGCTTGTACTTACCGCAATAGCATTCCCAGTCACGAGTTGGTCCGAAGATCTTTTCATCAAAGAGACCATCTTTTTCTGGCTTTAGCGTTCTGTAGTTAATGGTTTCTGGCTTCTTGACCTCACCAAAAGACCACTCACGAATGTTGCCCGCAGATGCGAGACCGATTCTTAACTCATCGAAAAAGTTGACATCTAACATTGTCTATTCTCCCCCTGTCACACTTCTTCTACAGAACTTGGTTCAACTCGTGACAAGTTGATGCCTAGCTCTTCGGCCGTCTTGAATACTTCTTCATCAGTATCACGCATCTCGATAGCAACACCTTCAGATGAAAGTACTTCTACATTGAGACAGAGTGATTGCATTTCCTTAACAAGAACCTTGAATGATTCAGGTATGCCTGGTTCTGGAATGTTCTCGCCCTTAACAATCGCTTCGTAAACCTTGACGCGACCAAGAACGTCGTCAGACTTAATGGTGAGAAGTTCTTGGAGTGTGTATGCAGCGCCATATGCTTCGAGCGCCCACACTTCCATTTCACCAAAGCGCTGACCACCGAACTGGGCTTTTCCGCCGAGTGGTTGTTGAGTGATCATTGAGTAAGGACCAGTTGAACGTGCGTGAATCTTGTCGTCGACCAAGTGGTGGAGTTTCAAGATGTACATGTAACCAACGGTGATGTGTTCGCGGTATGGCTGACCGGTACGGCCATCAAATAACAAGGCCTTTCCATCAGCGCCAACTAAGCGAGTTCCATCAGCGTTTGGAAGTGTTGATCCAAGGAGTCCTTGGATTTCTTCTTCTCGCGCACCGTCAAAGACTGGTGTTGCGACGCGAGTACCAGGTTGTGCAGATGTTGCACCAATTACAGAAAGGCGTTGCTGCCAATCTTCAGAAGTGCCATTAACTTCCCATCCGCTCTTTGCAACCCAACCGAGGTGAGTTTCAAGAACCTGTCCTACGTTCATACGACCTGGAACACCGAGTGGATTCAATACAACATCAACAGGAGTTCCATCCGAAAGGAATGGCATATCTTCAACAGGGAGAATCTTTGCGATAACACCCTTATTTCCGTGGCGACCAGCGAGCTTGTCACCATCTTGAATCTTGCGCTTCTGCGCGACATAAACGCGAACAACTTGATTTACGCCAGCAGGCAAGTCATAGCCATCTTCAAGATCAAAGATCTTTACGCCAATAACTTTTCCACCTTCACCGTGTGGAACTTTGAGTGAGGTGTCGCGAACTTCGCGAGCCTTCTCACCGAAAATTGCACGGAGCAAACGCTCTTCAGGTGTAAGTTCTGTTTCGCCCTTCGGGGTAACTTTTCCAACCAAGATATCGCCTGGGACAACATCGGCGCCGATGCGGATGATTCCGCGCTCATCAAGGTCAGCAAGAACTTCTTCTGAAACGTTCGGGATATCGCGAGTAATTTCTTCTGCACCAAGCTTGGTGTCGCGAGCATCAACTTCATACTCTTCAATATGAATTGATGAGAGAACATCATCTTGAACGAGGCGCTGAGAGAGAATGATTGCGTCTTCGTAGTTATGGCCTTCCCATGACATAAATGCCACGAGCAAGTTCTTACCAAGAGCCATTTCACCGAGTTGTGTGCTTGGACCATCAGCAATTGCTTGGCCAGCGGCGATCTTGTCGCCCTCGTTGACGATCACGCGCATATTTCGTGATGTGCCTTGGTTTGAACGGATGAACTTATCTACGTTATAGATATCTTCATCGCCATCGTCGGTCTTAACAACGACGAGGTCTGAGGCAACTTCGGTAACTACGCCACCGCGGACTGCAAGGAGTACATCGCCAGCATCAACAGCTGCGCGGTATTCCATACCGGTTCCAACGAGTGGTGATTCTGCGCGAAGAAGCGGCACAGCCTGGCGCATCATGTTCGCGCCCATAAGTGCGCGGTTTGCGTCATCGTGCTCGAGGAACGGAATCATTGCGGTAGCAACCGAAACCATCTGACGTGGAGAAACATCCATGTAATCAACTTCTTCAGCTGGGATGTATTCAACTTCGCCACCGCGACGACGTACAAGTACGCGCGCTTCTGCGAAGTGGTTATCGTCAGTTAATGGTGCGTTTGCTTGAGCGATGATGTGTTCATCTTCTTCATCGGCAGTTAAGTAATCGACAGCATCAGTTACTTTGCCCTTTACAACTTTGCGATATGGAGTCTCAACGAAACCAAATGGTGTGATGCGCGCATAGGTAGCGAGCGAACCAATTAGACCGATGTTTGGTCCTTCAGGAGTTTCGATTGGACACATACGACCGTAGTGAGATGGATGAACGTCACGAACTTCGAAGCCCGCGCGATCACGTGAGAGTCCACCAGGTCCAAGCGCTGAGAGACGACGCTTATGTGTGAGACCAGAAATTGGATTGGTTTGGTCCATGAACTGTGACAATTGTGAGGTTCCGAAGAACTCTTTGATTGCCGCAGTGATCGGACGGATGTTAATAAGAGTTTGTGGCGTGATTGCTTCAACATCTTGTGTGGTCATACGTTCACGAACAACGCGCTCCATACGAGACAAACCAACGCGAACTTGGTTTTGAATCAATTCACCAACGGTACGTAGACGACGGTTTCCGAAGTGATCGATATCGTCGATCTCAACACGTACTTGCTTACCGAGATCAATCAGCGTCTCGCCTTTGTGGAGCGCAACGAGATAGCGGATTGTTCCGACGATATCGTCGATTGCGAGCAAGGACTTGCCTAGATCAAGGTCCAAACCGAGCTTCTTATTTACCTTAAAGCGACCGACCTTGGCCAAGTCATAACGCTTCGGGTTGAAATAGAGGTTCTCGATAAGGGTTTGTGCAGCTTCCTTTGTTGGAGGCTCACCAGGACGCATCTTGCGATAAATATCAAGCAGAGCTTCGTCTTGGGTGTTGACGTTATCTTTTGCAAGAGTTTCTTTCATTGAATCGTATTCGCCGAACTCAGCGAGGATCTGGTCGTTAGTCCAACCAAGCGCCTTCAAGAATACGGTAACTGATTGTTTACGCTTGCGATCGATACGAACCGCAACGAAATCTTTCTTATCAATTTCAAACTCAAGCCATGCACCGCGGCTTGGGATGATCTTTGATGTGAAGATATCTTTGTCGGAAGTCTTCTCAACTGTGCGTTCAAAGTAAACGCCAGGAGAACGAACTAGCTGGGAAACAACAACGCGTTCCGTTCCGTTGATAACAAATGTTCCGCGCGGTGTCATCAATGGGAAATCACCCATGAAAACAGTCTGGGATTTAATTTCACCAGTTACATTGTTGGTGAATTCTGCGGTGACGAAGAGTGGAGCGGCATAAGTAATGTCGCGCTCTTTACATTCTGCAATCGAGTACTTCGCTGGTTCGAAACGATGGTCACGGAATGAGAGTGACATCGATCCTTGGAAGTCTTCGATTGGAGAAATCTCTTCAAAGATTTCTTCTAGTCCAGATGTCTTAGGAATTTCTCCTCGATCTGGTCTTTCATTTTTACCAAGTCGCGCGCGCCATGCATCGTTTCCGAGCAGCCAATCAAAACTCTCTACTTGGAGAGCTAATAGGTTGGGAACTTCTTGCGGTTCGCGGATCTTGGCGAAAGAAATACGGGACGGTGCAGTTGATTTCGTTTTCGCGGCCAAGAGTTGTCCTTCCAAAGTTTTCACTACTTGTCTTTACGGACGTTTACTAATTTCGCACAGCGAACGTAAGGCCTCAGCCGCTATATGCCTGACCCTAGGATTTTGTGCGAGGGGTCAGGATAGTGCCCGCGACACGCCGATGTCCAACCCGGGCCTTATACCAACCACACTTGCCAAATGCACCTATCTAAATTTAGTGCTAAATTTTGCATCTATTTAACGGAGGCTCTCGTGGAAAGAATTCTTACATCTCGCGCCGTTGCCGTATCTGAATTCAAGCGCGCACCCAACGAAATAGTTGCTGAGGCCAACGGCGAACCAATTGCCGTTCTTACAAACAACAAGCCTAGTTTTTATGTGATCCCTGCGTCTACCTATGAGAGCTTGATGGAAGCAATTTATGACATTGAGTCAGCGCCTTTGCTGGAAAAGAGATTAGCCGATTACAAGGCCGGAAAAGAGAAAGTTGTAAGAGTTAAGCTTGATAGCAAGAAGTCTTGATTTCATATGAACTTGGATTTCTTGAATCTGCTCTCCAAGAATGGGAATCCTTAGATAAATCTATTCGAATTGAACTTGAACGGAAACTGCACCAGCGCCTAAGTAATCCAAAGATTCCCTCATCCGCCCTTTAAGGAAATTTGAAATCGTGCTACAAAATCAAAAGCGGACATTCTGGATATAGATTGATATATCTCATTGATGAAGAATCACAACTATTAGTAGTGATTGCGATTGGCAAACGAGAGAGATTGGCCGTGTATGAGTCCTCCATGCTTAGACTCATCACGTACTTTGAGGGCAAAAATAAAAATAACCCCGCCACTTGAGTGACGGGGTTATCAGAGGGACGAGAAGTCCCGTAACAACTACTTAACAGAGACCTTCGCGCCAGCTGCTTCGAGAGCTGCCTTTGCCTTATCTGCTGTTGCCTTATCTGCCTTCTCAAGCACAGTTGCTGGAGTCGCATCGACGAGGTCTTTTGCTTCCTTGAGGCCGAGGCTTGAGTTGAGCGCACGTACTTCTTTAATGACGGCGATCTTCTGTGAGCCAGCGTCTTCAATGATGACGGTGAATTCATCTTGAGCAGCTGCTGCTTCGCCGCCTGCTGCGCCGCCGCCTGCTGCCATGACAGCTACTGGAGCTGCTGCAGTTACATCAAATTCGGTTTCAAATGCCTTTACGAAATCTGAAAGCTCGACAAGTGTCATGTCCTTAAATTGACCCAATAGGTCTTCAGTGCTGAGTTTTGCCATTTTGTTTTCCTCTTTCTTTACGCGTTCTCTGTTGGTTCAGCTGTTGGTTCTGTATTTGTTTCAGCTTGCGCTGGTTCTGCAGAAGTTTCTGCTTGAGCTTCGGCTACAACTTCAGTTGTTGCTTCTGGAGCTGATGCTTCGGCGACAGGTGCTGCTTCTGCAGCAGGGGCAGCTTGAGCTGGCGCAGCGGGTGCACCGGCTTCTGCTTCTCTCTTGATACGAAGTGCATCGAATGCGCGTGCAGCTTTGGACATTGATGCCTTCATAGCACCAGCAAGCTTCGCCAAGAGAACTTCGCGTGATTCGAGATCCGCGAGCTTCATGATTTCAGCTGTGGTTACTTGCTTACCTTCGAAGACTCCACCCTTGATAACAAGGAATGGATTCTCCTTCTGGAAGTTCTTGAGGCTCTTTGCAGCGGCAACTGAATCGCCTTTTACGAAAGCGACTGCAGTTGGGCCGGAAAGAAGTGCTTCATCAACTTCTACTCCAGCTTCCTTCGCAGCAATTTTGACGAGCGTGTTCTTCGCTACCTTGTACTTGGTGCCAACACCAAGTGAACGACGTAGCTCTTTAATTGAGGTCACGGTCAAACCGCGATACTCGGTAACAACTGTTGCATCGGCAGACTTAAAGTCTTCAACCAATTCAGCAACTGCTGCTGCCTTATCAGGGCGAGCCATCTGGCTTCCTTTCTATTAATCGCCAGAATTTCTGCTGCTAAATGTAAAAAACCCCGACGCATAGAAACGCGCGGGGTAATCCGCTCGAACCTATGCGGGCTGTCTTTCGACATTTATTTCAGACCTTGCGATCTGAGACCAGCAGTCTCTGGTGAGGTTCCGAATATTAGGTGAGACCGAGATTTCGGTCAAAATTGAGCGTATCGACTGCGGGGATTGAACCCGCGCCTCCTGATTCAAAGTCAAGCATGCTGCCACTACACCAAGCCGATACGCGGCAAATAATCAATGGAATAAGAAGTGTGATTTCGACTCACGAGCTTTTTTGTGGAGAAGTTACGTTGAGGAAAAAGAAATGGCCCCGAAACACTCGGAGCCACTTCAATATCGCTTCGCAGCCGATACCAGGTTTGAAGAGAGTCAAACCAACTCGTGTGGGAGAAGTCTTACACAGAATTTGTTAAAAAGATTCTCTTATAGAAAAAATCTAACTACTCACAGTATACAAAGAAAAACCCCGCCGCGGTGATGCGACGGGGTTAGTGTTGTAAAACTTAACTACTGAATGATTGGTCCGCCTTCGCGAGCGTAGTTCGTATCAAGTGGAACGCCAGGTCCCATCGTTGTTGATACAACCGCTTTGCGAATGTAACGGCCCTTAGATGACGCAGGCTTGGCACGAAGAACTTCGTCAAAAGCCGCTGCGTAGTTATCTGCAAGTTGTTCTGCGGTGAAAGATGACTTACCGATGATGAAGTGAAGGTTGCAATCCTTATCAACGCGGAATTCGATCTTTCCACCCTTGATATCGGTAACAGCCTTAGCGACATCCGTTGTAACAGTTCCGGTCTTTGGGTTTGGCATCAATCCGCGTGGACCGAGAACCTTTCCAAGACGACCGACCTTGCCCATCAAATCTGGAGTTGCAACGACGGCGTCGTAATCAAGACGTCCACCATTTACTTCTTCAATAAGTTCATCGCCACCGACAATGTCGGCACCTGCGGCGCGAGCTTCATCAGCTTTTGCACCATTTGCAAATACCAAGACGCGTGCTGTTTTACCGGTTCCGTGTGGCAAGTTAACAACAGAGCGAACAGCTTGATCAGCTTTCTTTGGATCAACGCCGAGCACCATGGAAACTTCAACGGATGCGTCGTACTTGGTTACGTTTGTATCTTTTACCAGCTTCATACCTGAAAGAGGTGTGTAGAGCTGGTCTACGTTGATCTTTGCAGCCGCGGCTGTGTATTTCTTACTGCGCTTCATTTCTTCTTCTCTCTTCTCCACTCGGATTTCCGCGTGGTTAGTGTGGAAGTAGTGGTGATAGCGGACCAGCGAGGTCCTCCCACGACTTTCCTTTTTTATTTAGTTTTTTTGCTTGTACTACTTAACAACGATTCCCATCGAACGTGCAGTTCCAGCGATGATCTTTGCGCCAGCTTCTACATCGTTTGCGTTGAGGTCATCTTTCTTTAACGTTGCAATCTCTTCACACTGCTTCCAGGTAACAGATCCAACTTTGTCCTTGTGAGGAACAGAAGAACCCTTTTCAAGTCCTGCTGCCTTCAAGAGCAAACGTGATGCTGGAGGAGTCTTGGTGATGAAGGTGAATGAACGATCTTCATAAACAGTAATTTCAACTGGGACGATCTCACCTTTTTGCTTTTCGGTAGCAGCGTTGTACTGCTTAACGAAGTCCATGATGTTGACACCATGCTGACCAAGAGCAGGACCAACTGGTGGAGCTGGTGTTGCAGCGCCTGCCTGGATCTGCAGCTTGATAAGTGCTTGGACCTTCTTCTTCGGTGCCATGTTCGTCTCCTTGTTTTCCTCTTTATTAAATCTTCTTAGATCTTCTGTACCTGGTGGAATGAAAGTTCAACAGGGGTCTCGCGACCAAAGATCGAAACGAGAACCTTGAGTTTTGCTTGCTCTGGCATGATTTCAGAGATTGTGGCCGGCAAGGTTGCGAATGGGCCATCCATAACGGTGACGGATTCGCCGACTGAGAAATCCACGACTTTAACGTCAGGCTTCATCGTCTTCTTGAGCTCGCGTGGCATCAACATCTTCTCTGCTTCCGAAAGTGGAAGTGGGCTTGGGTGATGTGAGTTTCCTACGAAGCCAGTAACACCAGGGGTATTACGCACGCATGACCATGATTCATCGGTGAGATCCATGCGGACAAGAACATAGCCAGGATAAACATTGCGCTTTACTTGCTTGCGCTGACCATTCTTGATTTCTGTTACTTCTTCTTCAGGTACTTCGATCTGGAAGATGTAATCCTCCATGTGAAGTGACTGAATGCGCTGGAGAAGGTTTCCCTTCACGCGCTTTTCAAATCCGGCGTATGAATGGACGACGTACCAATCGCCTGACTGGGCTGCGAGATCCGCACGGAATGCAGCAACTTCAGGGGATACCTGCTCTTGAACTTCTTCCTCTTCAAGTTCAATATCAGTATCAACATCTGCAACAACCACCGCTTCTTCAGCAGCCGCTACTAATTGCTCTTCGCTCATCATCCCTCCTTTACTTACTCACCGAATACGAAAAAGACTAGTTTTGTTAGACCAAGATCAAAGAGTGAAACCACTGCGATGACGAAGGACACGAACACAAAAACCACTCCCGTGTATGTGGTCAACATGTTTCGTGATGGCCACACAACTTTGCGGAGTTCATTGATAACTTGGCGATAGAAAAGAGCAATGCGCGCAAAGAAACCTAACTCTTTGCTCTCTGAGTCTTCACTCATCTCTCTTCCTTTCGTCTCGTACTAACAACTGCGCAGGGCAGGAGGGACTTGAACCCCCAACCGCCGGTTTTGGAGACCGGAACTCTGGCCAGTTGAGCTACTGCCCTTCGAGGCGCATCAACATCTCTTCCGTTAAGAAGACATGCAAAAGCATGGACTTTTCATAATCAGATTTTTTTATTACCCGATCAAGCAAGCGCCAGGAGGAGGAAGTGTAGGTGAGGGACCCCCTCAAGGTCTAACTCGCGCTCAAGCCCGCTTATGGAAGACTCCCGCCCGTGACCAAACCGCGTATTTCCGCACGAATCGCCGCTATCGCCGAGTCGGCGACCTTGGCTGTCGATGCAAAGGCGAAGGCCCTCAAAGCAGCTGGCCGTCCCGTTATTGGTTTTGGCGCCGGCGAACCAGATTTTCCAACTCCGGATTACATCGTTGAAGCCGCCGCAGCCGCAACAAAAGTTGTCGCAAACCATCGCTATTCGCCAACACCAGGTCTTCCAGAATTACGCGAAGCAATTGTGAAGAAAACTAAGCGCGATTCAAATTACGACATTACTGCCGATCAAGTTCTTGTCACTAACGGTGGAAAGCAAGCGGTCTACCAAGCATTCGCCACCATCGTTGATAAAGATGATGAAGTAATTCTCCCCTCACCTTTCTGGACCACGTATCCAGAATGCATCAAACTCGCAGGTGGAAAAGCTGTCGAAGTCTTTGCTGATGAAACTCAGAATTACATGGTCACTGTCGAGCAACTTGAAAAAGCGCGCACTCCTAAAACTAAAGCGATTCTCTTCTGCTCTCCATCAAACCCAACTGGTTCGGTTTATTCTCCAGAACAAGTCAAAGCAATCGGCGAGTGGGCGCTTAAGAACGATATCTGGGTTATCACCGATGAAATTTACGAACACCTTCTCTATGACGGCGCTACTGCTCCATCACTTCCTGTTCTTGTTCCAGGTATGGCAGATAAGACCATCATCCTTAACGGCGTTGCAAAAACATATGCCATGACAGGTTGGCGTGTGGGTTGGATGATCGGACCGAAAGATGTCATCAAGGCCGCCACAAACTTGCAATCTCACTTAACTTCCAACGTCTCTAACGTCGCACAGCGCGCCGCCATCGCTGCGCTCAACAATGATCTCTCTGCAGTTAAGAAAATGGGCGAAGCCTTTGATCGCCGCCGTAAGTTAATAGTGAAAATGCTCAACGAAATCCCCGGCGTTGAATGCCCAACCCCCACAGGAGCTTTCTATGTTTATCCGTCTGTTAAAGGTGTTCTTAACAAGGAAATTCGTGGCCGTCGTCCAAGTACTTCTGCTGAACTTGCTTCGCTCATACTTGAAGAAGCGGAAGTCGCAGTAGTTCCCGGTGAAGCTTTCGGGCCTTCTGGATACCTACGTCTTTCCTACGCGACTTCTGATGAAGACATCATCGAGGGCGTAACGCGCATCAAGACTTTGCTCTCCGAAGCAAGATAAATCCCGCCAGCGCCATAGCTACAAATCCAAGTCCTCGCACCAATAAATTCGATCCTTCTTCAGCTGGCTCAATCGGCGCAGAAATCGGCGTTGCAATTGCAATCGGTGACTCCACGTTAAATTGATATTCATCTTCCACCACATGGCCATCTTTTGAGACCACGCGATACTTCACCGTATATGCACCGTTGCCATTGATTCCCACAGGCGCTGCAATACTCGCACCCGATAAAAGAGATACTCCTGAAACTAAAGCTCCTGATTCATCAAAAACTTCCACTTTATTTGGATTCTCTTGACCGACCTTCAACAACTCTTCATTGAATGTCAGCGTTACTTCCATTGGAAAATCAACGACCGTGGAACCTGCAGCAGGGTTAGAGCTCACCAAAGTGCTGTGGGCATTTACTGGAAAAGCAGATGCCATCAAAAGTAACGTCAACGCAATTAATCTCTTCATAAACTCAACCCAACAAATTGAACTTCTGGTTCTAAGACAATTCCAAATTTAACTTTCACTGCGCTACGAGCTAACCGCGCCATATCGACAATATCCGCTGCTGTCGCACTTCCAGTATTCACTAAAGCAAGCACATGTTTACTTGATACACCAGCGCCATTATGAATCTGGCCTTTCTTCACTCCCGCGTGCTCCATTAGCCATGCAGCCGACGTTTTAACTCGACCATCCTCTTGTATCCATCGCGGTGCATCGGCCGGTAATTTTGCTGCAGCTTCTGCGCTCAAAATTGGATTAACAAAGAATGATCCCGCTGACCACGTATCGTGATCGTTGGAATCCAACAACATACCTTTGGCTGCACGAAGCGCCAAGACCGCTTTGCGAACATCGCTTACTAAAGCCCGCGCTTCGAGCTCCACACCCAGATAACTTGCTAACTCTTTATATGTAATCGGCAGACTCATCTCACCATTTCGTAATTGAAAGGTCACATCAATAATCACATAACGCCCAGGATTCTTCTTAAATACCGATGACCGATATGAGAACTCGCATTCTGAATTAGAGAAAGTCTTATACGCTCCCGCCTTGCGATCCCATGTTCGCACTCGCGCAATTACTTCTGAAACTTCATGGCCATATGCACCGATGTTTTGAATTGGCGCACCGCCCACAGTTCCGGGAATTCCTGACATCGTCTCAAGTCCAGCAAAACCTTTGTCCAAAATCCACGCAACAAATCCATCCCAATCTTCGCCCGCAGCAACGGTGATCATTCCCCCGCTGCATGCATCCACGTGATACGAATTTCCCTTGGTCTCCACGTGAATCACTGTTCCCGCAAAGCCCGAGTCAGCCACCAAAACATTAGATCCGCCGCCCATAATCAAGACTTCTTCACCCGCTGCATCGGCAGCTTTTACTGCATTTACTAATTCTTCTTCGGTAGTTGCGCGCACGAATGTCTTCGCCGGCCCACCAATATGAAGGCTGGTGTGATTCGAAAGCAATTCGCTCATAAGTAAAGGTTATCTCCGCGCACTCAAGATGTCTGTACGCCCGCGATACTTCTCGAGAATCCGCCCATAATTCTTCTTGGAATTCTTCTCACGGTAATCCGGATCCACATCGTGATACCCGTGATGACGCCCCTGAATTAACGGCAATTCCATCTGCCATAACTTTCCACCTGCTGCGCGCAGCGCAAGTGACATCTCAATATCTGCATTTCGATAATACGTCGCTGAAGGGTTTGCTCCCCCTGCTTTCAACGCAAACTCCCGATCCATCGCAAAAAAATAACTAAAGAGCACATCGACTTCACCTTCGCCGCGATCATCAACGCTGCGCCACTCATCTTCGATATTCATCAAACCACCACGCCATCCGACGCCTTGGTATCCCTCATCCAATTTCTCCAGAACTGGCGTAATCGCATCACCAGTGAAATTCGTAGAGGGATCCATAATCACCACATACTTTTCAGTCACGGTATTTAAGAAGTGATTGACCGAATGTCCCCACCCTAATTTGTTTTTCTGCCACGTCACGCTCTCATCAGGGAACATCGCCTCAACAGATTGATTCTCTTTTCCGGATGCGAATATGGAAATCGGAGTTTGGGTGTGTGCGCGAATAGATGCGACGCATTGCGCAAAATCTTCTAAGAAATTATCTGCGATGAGACAGATGCGAATTGATCCAGCCATAGCTGGCTCTTAATTAACGAGTTTCGCGGTGAAGAGTTGATGCCTTGCAACGTGGGCAGTACTTCTTGAGCTCCATGCGATCTGGATCGTTGCGGCGGTTCTTCTTGGTGATGTAATTACGTTCTTTGCAGTCAACGCACGCCATAGTGATCTTTGGGCGGACATCCGCGCTCTTGCTGGCCATGGTGACTCCTTATTTCTTTACCTATTACTTATGAACAGGGGCGTGAGAATACCCAGCCTGCGTGGATGTGGCAAAAAGGAAGGTTTTTCCCGCATACAGAGGAGAAAAAGACATCCCCAGCGCGCTAGTTACTTTCGTAACTCCGTCCGGGGCTCTACACGAAATACTAAATGAGATCGCCCCGGCGCGTCAACCAATCTCTTGATTCCGTCCGGGGCTCATTCACAATTATATACAGAAACCTATTTGAAATCTTTTCTGGTGATTCCCACAGAAAAAATCTATCCCCAGGCGGTAAACGATTTCTCGAGTTCACCTGGGGCTCTAGTGCAAACTTTACTATGGACATAGGAAAATCCCTATTTGAGGAGAAAGTTTGGCATTTAATTTTTATTTATTCGGAAATTGCTGCTGCACTCTGGGTACACATTTTCTTCTTTGAGGTTACTTTGCGTGATTTCATCGATTCCAGATTACAGAGGAGATACAAGAGACAAGATTGGTGGAACCAGCCTGGGCTGTTATCTAAGAGGGAATCCCTGCAAATACAAAGAGTCCTAAATCGTTCAAATATCGATGAATTGAAGTATCAGGTACGGACTCTATTGCCACTAAGTTTCTGGGTGGCCTTACTCACGAAACGTTATTTCACAAAAGTGTGGCTGAATCTTAATCTGGATTCTTTATGCGACGGGAGAGAGAATTTTCATCTTCGAGCCAATGAAATACTCGCGCTTCGCAATTTGATCGCGCATCAACGTGAAATTTCAAGCCGCAATCTCATCCGCGATCACGCTTATCTCGGCGAACTCACCGCAATACTCGACCCAGAACTTGCACGTGAAGTAGAAAAAAGATCGCGCGTCCTGGATTTACTCCTGAACGCGCGATTAGTTGGTAGCGGAGGCGGGATTTGAACCCACGACACAGCGATTATGAGCCGCTTGCTCTACCAGGCTGAGCTACCCCGCCAAGCTTCACAAATATTCGAGCCCCCCATCGGAATCGAACCGATGACCTTTTCCTTACCATGGAAACGCTCTACCGACTGAGCTAGGGGGGCAATAGAAAAGCGAGCCGAAGAATACCTGATTTCGCGCAGTACTAGTGCGCGGGATCTAGCACGATCTTGCCGACTGTTTTGCGCGCCAGCATGGCTTGATGCGCTTCAACCGCGCGCGATAACGGATATGTCGCGCCAACAATTGGCTTCAACTTTCCGCTGATAATCAATCCAAATAACTCCACAAAAACATCCTGCATCATTTCTTTCTTACCTAAACAATTTACTAACCAGAATCCCGCAATTGATTTTGATTTGCCCATCAGCGTTGCAGGATGAACAGGAGACGGCATTGTGCGTGATGCCATTCCATAAATAACTATCCGTCCAAACATCGCTAGTGCTTCAAGTGATTGATCAAATGTCTTTCCGCCGACCATCTCTAAAACTAAATCAACGCTCTTACCGCCATTTGCGGCACGTAGCGCAGCATTCATATCTTCTACATTTGCATCGACTACTACATCGGCGCCGAGCTCTTTACATAACTTCTTCTTCTCTTCCGATGAGGTCACGGCAATAACAAATCCGCCCCACAACTTCGCAAGTTGTATTGCCAAAGATCCAACACCACCTGCGCCAGCGTGGACCACAACGCTTTCGCCGGCTTTGAAATGTCCAACTGTTTTCAAGATGTGATACGCCGTAATTCCTTGCACCATCATCGATAGAGCCGCGCCATCAGAAACTTGATCAGGTAACGGAATGACTTGTTTTGGATTTACCAAAGTTTTCTGGCAATAACCTCCGCCTGCGGCAAGCGCCAATACTCGTTGGCCATTGGGCAACTTCCCCACAACTTCCATTCCTGGAATCAAAGGCAAAGTTTGCTTAGACAAATACGAATCCTCGGTTTGGTGGGTATCGGCATAGTTGATTCCAATCGCCGTCACATCCATCACGACATCATCACCCGAAGCCACTGGATCTGGAAGATCCACATACTTCATCACTTCAGGACCACCGAATTGTGTTATTTGAATAGCTTTCATAGACGGAACACTATCTCGTCAGACTGACACGAACAACGCTGTTTTTCGTTATCTTTGAATACCAATCAACCGAAGATCTCTGAATGACTTCCTAGGCGGACTAAATCAATAGAGACATCTTCAATTTTCTGATAAATCAAAAGTAGATTTGGTTTCACATGTAACTCCCGCAGCCCCACGAACTCTCCGACCAATTGATGATCATGGAGATTTGCGGGTAAATCTTTGTCCTCAGCAAGTAGGTCAATGATGGCCTGGAGTTTCACTGGAAGATCTCTGTTATTGGGCGACTTGCCTTCGCGCTTTAAATCCTTAGAGAATCGAGTTGTATATCTAACGCTTCGCAAGTAAATCTTTAACGAGCGTCTTCGAGTTCTTAGCAGTCTTCAAACGGCCGCGTTTTGCGGCTTGGATTGCCCGACGAGTTTTTACATTGGGTCGTGGCATATCGAATGGAAGAGCTTCGTCCTCGATAACGCGCAAAAGGAAGAGGCGAACAGCGCTTGATGCAGTCAAACCCGAAGCCTCAAGAATCTTCGACGCTTTGACTTTAATCTCTTCCTCAATTCTTACATTGAGGGTTGTGTTCGTGGCCATGTTCCTCCTGTGCGCACATTGTATATACAGCAATACTTCTTGGCAAGTGGGGACAACCTAAACGCACGCCACGACAAAACTCGGGGCGAAAGTTACAAATTGTGGAAAAGAACTAGCCTTTCGTGGAACCGAGAGTTAAGCCCGAAACAAACTGGCGCTTCAAGATAAAGAAGATGATCAAGGTTGGCAGCGCCGCCATGATTGCACCAGCAGCCAACAAGTTAAAGTCCGTCACATATTCACCTTGGAGACGACCAAGCGCTGAAGTGATCGGACGCTTGTTGTCGCTCTTAATCATCACGATCGCCCAGAAGAATTCGTTATAGATCCACGTCGTCATCAACACCGATAGCGCAGCTAAAGGCGGACGTAACAGAGGCAAAATCACGCTCCAGTAATGTCTAAACACTGATGCGCCATCCACGAGCGCTGATTCGGAAATCTCCTTTGGAATGGTCTTCATATACGAAGACATCACGAAGGTCGCAAAGCCAACCTGGAGAGCCACATGCACCAGAATCAAACCCAAATAGCTGTCATACAAAATATTGCGGTTTCCAACTAGATCACCGAACCAGATATACATCTTGAATAACGGCGCATACACAAGCTGGACGGGAAGCAAGTTGCCTGCAGTAAATAACAACAAGAGATACAAGTTAAATCTAAAGGAATACCGCGTCACCACGAATGCCAACAACGATCCAAAGAAGAGCGTTAAACCGACCGCGGGAATCGCCACAATAAATGAGTTCTTTAGATATCCCCAGATCTCCATCTGACGATAGGCCTCAACATAGTTATTGAGATTCAAAGTATCGGGACGAGAGAACACACCCTTTTCAATGATGTCTTGATATGGACGAAGTGAAGTCCAGAACGTCCACAGAATTGGAACCATCCAAAGAAATGCAAAGATTCCAATAAAGAGAGAGATAAACGCATCCTTACGCTTCTGGCGGTTGCGGTATTTCTGATTCTGGACAATTCCACTCATGAGGACACGTCATCTCTGAAGACAGTACGGAGGTAGAAGACAATCGGGATGATGCTGAGCAAGAACAAGATCACCGCAAAGGCCGCACCCAACATCGAGGCCGCCTGACCATAGATATTGGTAAAGACCAGCATGCCCAGAATCGGCCACCCCGTCGAGGTGCCATAAATAATGTAAATGAGATCAAAGGCTCGAAGCGACTCAATCACGGTAATAACGATGATGATCGTATTAACCGGCTTCATCGCCGGCAAAACGATCTTCCTAAAGGTCTGCCACTCGGTAGCCCCATCAATCGCCGCCGCCTCGCGCAGCGAAGGATCCACCGACTTCAATCCCGCTAAATAGAGCAGCATGATGTAACCAATATGGCGCCACGAAGCGATCGTAAGAATCACATAAGTATTAATCGAATAATTTCCAAAGATCGGAATCGCATCTTCAATTCCTGGGTGTCCCAACAGAACCTGGACTAGACCAGCCGGTCCAAGCATGAAGCGCCAGATAATTCCGATCACCGCAAGAGAGAGAACAACGGGGATGTAATACACGCTCTCATAAATCTTATGTCCGCGAATCTTCCGGTCGACTTGATAAGCCAGAAGTACTCCAAGCGGTGTAGCTATAAAGGTAAACCACAACAACCAATACGTGTTATTTCTTAACGCATCATAAAACTGCGGCGAAGCCGTGAAGATCGTGTTGTAGTTAGCAAGTCCAGCCCATTGGATATCCGAGATCCGAACGCCATTCCAATAAGTGAAAGAAAGTCCGATTGTTGCGATTGCGGGAATCCAGACCCACACAATATGTAAGAAAGATGGAACACCTACGAACATCGCAAGAGTGAATCGATCACCCTTGGTAAATGCTCGACGGCGACGAGTTTTTTTACTCGCCGCCGTCGTAGTCATACAGCTAGCCTATCTTTTTAGGATAGTGGAGGCAACGCATCCCATGCTGCTTGCATATCATCAACAATCTTGTTGACATCCTTTGGATTCTTCAAGAAGTTCTGAATTGAAGGTCCAACGATTGTTCCAGCAAAGTCGTTACGGCAATCACGATCAAGGAAGTTCATAACGTTCTTCGCTTCACCGATAACAGCAAGCTTCTGCTTGTTGAATGCGTCGTACTCTGATGTATCAAGACGTGAGTTTGCATAGAGAGAAGTATCGCCAGCAGCTTGTGCAGCCAACATACCGTTCTCGCTACCGCACCACTCAGCAAACTGTGCTCCACCTTCTGGGTTAGCGCCATTTGCTGCAGCAGAAACGCCATCGACAGGAGCGTCAATGGAATCACGTGCGAACTCAGGGTTGATTTCTGGGAATGGAACGATCCATAGATCGTCATAGTCTTCTTGTGACTTCGCTTTGAAGTCGTTAGCCCACCATGAACCCATCATGATCGCGCCGCACTTCTTCTGTAGTAGAAGATCGCGCATGCCATCCCATGAAATATCAAGAACGTTCTTGTTCATGTAAGGAATGAGCATTGCGAATTGATTGAATACGTCGATTGTCTTCTGATCTGTCCACTTTGCGCGGCCATTGAGAAGATCGATGTGGTAGGTGTAACCGTTCATACGGACGTTAAGGATTGAGAATGTTCCCATCGCTTCCCATCCGCCCTTATCTCCAAGTGCGTAACCGATGAGACCCTTCTTCTGGGTTCCATCAAGCATCTTCATGAAGTCATCCCAGTTTGCAATGTTCTCTGGATCCATTCCGAGTTCTTGCATTGTGGACTTGCGATAGTGAAGTCCCCATGGATACCAAGTTGTTGGAATGATGTATTGCTTTCCATCGCTTGGGTTTGTTGCACCGCTTACGAAACCTGCTGGCATTTGATCGCCGAGGTTCTTAATATTCTCTGAAAGATCAACGAGCAATCCTTGATCAGCGCGGAAATTGGTACGGAATCCGGCCATCCACTGGAATGCATCGTCAGGAGTTCCTTGTAGATACTGTGAGATTCCATCCTGGAATGCATTTGTATCTCCGGAACCTTGCATTGTTACATCAATGCCTGTTTCTGCTTTGTAAGCATCTGCAAGCGCTTGCGCAATCTTTAGACCAGTTTCATCGTTCGTACGTGCTGTGAACTTGACTGGGCCACTTGCTTTGTCGCTACCGCAACTTGAGAGCAGAGTTCCTCCGCCAACAAGACCGATACCGCCGAGCGCTGCGCCTTTGAGAACTGTGCGTCGCGATACGCCGTTCTCCATGACTTCGTTCGACATCGAACTTCCTATTCTCTGAACCCCCCGATGGGGTCCAGACCCCACGAAACCTACGCCTGCCCCACCCTTAAAGCCAGCATCCCCGAGTAACAAAATGGCATCGCTAAACTAAAAATATGGAACTCCTCCGCAACATACTTCTTTTATTACACCTCGCCGGCATGGCCGGGATCCTCATCTCACTTCTCCGTTCCCGCACCAAAATCGCAACCGGTCTTGTCCATTCTGCCCTCACCGCCACCGTCGCTGGCATCGCCCTCGTCGGTATCCGCTACCCCCTCCACAACTCCGACCCCATGAAATGGCCGTTGCCCGATAACGCAAAGATCAGCATCAAGCTGCTCTTTGTCCTCATCATCTTGGCTCTCGCCTTCACCAACCGCAAAAAAGAAACCATCTCCTCCAACGTCTGGTCCTTTATCGGTGCCCTAACGATTGGAAACATCGTTATTGCTGTGGTTTGGTAATCCGCTAACTCTTAATCACCAAGTCGCTCAAGAATCAGATCTTCGTTGCAAGCATTAATGGGATCAAAACCTCAGTCCTGATAAGCCGCCTTGGGTTCGACGATAACTGCCTTGGTGGGTGCGGAAGTGACCATGAATTCTTCGACGATATCGGGGTGTGCTTCGGTGAGGGCTTTGCGGTCGAATTTCTCATCTATTTGTTCTGCGCGCTTCCAAGTACAGATTCCTTCGATGCCCTCGTTGTAGCCGCATAGGTTTTTGATGTTTGCGGAGGCGAGTTGCATTTCCCAGTCTGCGTAAGCCTGCATGCTGATGACGCCAAGGTAGAGATTGTGAATGGTGGTTGTAATTGAATTTCCTTCGACTTTCTCTAATTCCGATTCGAATTGAGTGAGGATTGCAGATAAGTCGGGGCTAATTTCTTCGAGCGTGCGGTTCCATTTCTTCACGGATGTGACAGTGAAACGACTTTTGACGGAGCGTTCTTTAGTGATGAATTTGGAGTAGATATCGGGGTGCTTCTCCATGAAAGCTTTGAGATCGAAACGGCGAGCGCCAGCTCTTTCTTGGACGGTAACGAATTCAGAGACTTCTTCGCCTTCGTCGGCCGCGGTTGATAAGAGAGCGTTATATTTTTCAATGGCTTCATCGCAGGCTTTGGACATGATTTTTGAATCTTGATATTTAGCGAACCAGTATTCGGAGTCGATTGTGGGGGCGAGTTTTCCTTCGTTACTTAATTGGTTCTTGAGTTCATCGGCTCGGCGGAAAGTTTCGACGTGGGTTGCGAGTTGGTCGCGGAGGGATTCAGCTTCGGACTTTGCTTCTTCAAGCTGTGTGGAATCAAGGCGCATCCATTCGCCGTATACGCGATGGCGGGCAAAGCGGTAATGGAGATTGGTTTCGATTGATTCGACGGCATCGGTGGTGACTGTGTGGATGATTTCAAGGCGTCGTGGGTTACCGGTCTGGTGTTCTAAGAGGCGATCTTGGGAGGTGCGATCTTCTTTTGCGCCATGACGAACGATTCCGATTTTTACGTATTCGGTTCGTTGGCCTGTCTTAAGGTCGAATTCGCCGATGAAGTAAATCTCGCCGGAAGTGAGGATCATGATGGGAACTTACCCACCTTTAGTGTGGCGTGAATTGTTGGAGAAACCTGGTGACTGACCCCAGAGTTCGATATGCCTTCTCGCATCCGGTAAACGAAGTATAAATTCGCCTTCCCAATGGGCGGGATGCATGAGATCTTCGAGCCAACTCGGATCTGGAAGTCTTATCTCTTTGATGGAGACACTAGAGTCTTCGCTTTGAAATTGCTCTCCTACTTTTTTGCCTATCAGGCTACTCCCGAAGTTACTGGTCGAAGTCCAATATTCAAACCCTTGGGTGTTTCTCGCATCCACAAAGGGACCAAGAAAGATTTCTCGCTCAGATCCATTTACTTCACATTGAATAACAGAAAAGAGTTGAATTGCTTCTTTGTATGCTTGAAGTTCAGAGTTTAGAGAATTTATCTCGTCTTCTAGTTTTTTTATCTCGATTTCGCTCTCAAAAAAAAGTTTTTGACTTTCTGAGAGTCTCTTGTTCACAGTTGGTTGATTGACCCGACGACTTTCCTTGAGACGACGTATTTCTTCTCGCAAGCTATTCTGCTTGATTGACTTCTCACTCGCACTTTGACCCATTGACTTATCATTATGTATTGATGCAATTTGTTTCTCAAGTTCAAGAATTTTGTCACTTATTGCCGCGGACTTTAGGAATGAGGCATTTTCAATATCTAATTGGATTTGCAGTTCTTGAGATCTCTTGTCATTTTCCTTATATGCATTGATTAATTTAGGTTGTTGAAATTTTAATTGTCGAATTGAGTAAATTAGATTTCCAAGATATCTACGAACTTCGCGCCTCTCTTGAGGAATGCTAGGTTGATAATCTTGTGATTGTGGACGCGATTCAGGCGTACGACTAACCAATCTAGATTGCGCTCTTTCTTTTTCACGTCCAGCTTGTAACTTTTCATTTAGAGCTTTGTTGGTTATCTCGCGAAGAAGGTGAAATGCGTCCCAAAATTCATGTTCGACAAGTGGTTGCCTTTTAACTTCCTCACTTTGACCGACGAGTTCTTCGACATATCCCGCCGTGAGACCCTCGAGGCTCACCAGCTTCAAACGGTCCAATGCGCTCTTTATGTGGCTTGGGTAAGACATGAGCGCAGACTATTCCCCCTTACAGACTTCGAACATATGTACTAATGTACGCCACCCCCTGCGCTCCGCACATGAGTTTTGGGGTTGTTACTAGGTTCGAAAGGAACCCAATGGAAAGTGATGATCGAATCTGTCCAGAAAAGGAAGAAGACATCTGGGCGGCAATAGACGAATTACATGGCGCTGAAAGAGGGCGTGCTTATTACGAACTTTCAAATTTTGCATTTGCTCGCGAGCAATATCACCGATCACTTGCACTTGCAGAAATGGCTCGTGATTTATTCGTTGAGTTGGAACAATGTTATGAGGGGCTTGCCTATTCTCAATCTTCGATTGCCATTAGTTGCGCCGCATTAAGCGAACGGAAACGTGCGATTGAAGAAATGACGAAGGCGGTTCAGTACTTTGAGCAATACTCGATTCAGGGTGAAAACGATAAGAGACGGACTCTAATCACATGGCTATATGAGGAGAACCGTCAAGACGAAGCTTTCTCGCTCATTGAAAAGAACATCGAGCATGCTCTCTACGAAGAGCAACTCCTTCAGTGCGGAATTGAGTATAAAAAGTATGCAGATGGCTTGTGTCAATTAAATCGCGAAGAAGAGGCAATTGAAAAGTACTCTCTTGCGAGGGAGAAATTTGTTGAATGTAAAGAGGTTGAGCGAGTAGCAGATACGGACTTCCATATTGGACGTTGCTATAACCATCTAAGAAATGCAATTGAGGCGGAGAAGTCTTTAGAGAGAGCCTTATCGGTTTATGAAAGCGCTGAACTGGAAGACGAATTAGCAAAGACCCGAGCACAGCTTGGGCGGGCCAAGTTGCTATTGAACGACTGTAATGAAGCTCTAGGTCACTTTGAGTCGGCCCGCAAAATAGTCTTGAAGCAAGACGATATTAATTTCTACGCTCTCTATCGAATTCAAGCAAATATGATTCGAGCCATGAGGGGCATTGGCTGGGATGTGGAGGCAGATCTAATTGAAAAGCGTAATTCTGTAATCAATGAAGTTCTCCAGATAGATAACGCCGATGCTTAGATTATTTTTTATTCTGGTTGTCATGTTAGCCGGGTGTTCGAGCCCATCAACTCAAGTCAACGATGGAGATCGGAGTACTAACGAGGGTTTCAACCTGGAAATAGTTGATGATGTTTCGGGAATTGCACCGGATGACGTTTATACATTTGTTTGCGAGTTAATAGTTCAGAAGCCGAGTGAGTCCACTCCAAACTGTGCTGATTTTGGCGAAGCTGTTTTTGATATCCAGTGGGACTCATGGAGCACAGAAGGGGCATCTGGTCGTGGAAGATATTCAATAAATGATTGTGAGCCAGACTGTGCTTCCGGGACACGACATGAAGCTTTGGCTGATGTAACACTTACAAATCTGAAGACGGATGGCAAGAGTTACTTTCTTACAGACTTCACATTTGAAACCCAAAAGCCCGTTTTGGCTGGATATTCAAATGTTGGCGGTTGGGATGTTTCAGACTTCTATATAAACGTTCCCGAAATGCGGGATGAAGGTTGAGTTAAAAATCATGAAGAAAAACTACAGGCTGGTTTGAGCAGTTAACATTTTTGGGGTTGGATTTGATTTATGGCTTTGGGAAATAGAGGGAGCGTTGTGCGCCGAGTTGTAATTCCATTGATTGCGGTGCTTCTGGCATCTCTCTTTCCGCAACAAGCAGTAGCACGGGATTTGGCGGTCTGGGATAAGTTGAAAGGAACAAATCCACGGGGTTATGTATTGCTCATGCGTCATGCGCTAGCTCCTGGAGTTGGCGATCCGGAGAATTTCAAGGTGGGTGATTGCTCAACGCAACGGAACTTATCGGCGGAAGGGCGCCAGGACAGGTAGAACCTCAGGGTAACTTTTTTGATTGTTATGAAGAGATTCCTTGCTAAGGACTCTCGAGATTTGGGCAGGAGTAGCATCAGGGGCGATATGAAACGAATTATGGGGTTGACTCGGTACGCGGTCTTTGTTCCTGCGATTGCTTCGATTATCGGAGCTTTGTTACTTATGGCTCAAGGTTCTTGGGCGATGTTGATGGCAGTTATTGATTCAGTTTCTAATGGGTATGGATTGAAAGAAACCATTGTTGAAGTGCTCACGGCCGTGGATGCGATCTTGTTGGGCACGGTGTTATTGGTTATTGGATATGGACTTTACGAGTTATTTATTGATGCGGATTTAGATGTGCCCCAATGGTTGCGGGTATATGACTTGGATGATTTGAAGTCGAAGTTGATTGGCGTTGTAGTGGCGATCGTTGCGGTGGTATTTGTGGGCGTATTTGTGGATTCAAATCGCGCTTCTGATGTGATTTCGTATGGAGTCGGTGCGGGGGCCTTGGTTGTGGGGCTCGCGATTTTTGCTTTTGCGACGAAGAAAGAGAAGTAAGGGTTACTTTCCTTCTTCTAGTAAACGCTCCATCTCGGCTACTTTTTTCTTGAGTTGCTGTAGTTCTTCGTTAGAAATCTTGCCATCCACGGTCATGGACTCGACATCGTCGACGATTTCAGAGAGTTGATTCATACGGATGGTGCGTTGGCGGTTTTCTTCACGGGCTTCATCCATCGCGTTTAAGACAACACCGATGAGGACGTTAAGAACGGTGAAGACAACGACGAAGACGTAAGAAAGAAAATAAGGAAGCGCCCAAGGGCTAACGGCGACACCGGCTTCGAGGTAATTCGGGAAGTTTTCTAAGGTGAGAAGAATGAAGAGGCTTGTCATTGCGCGAGTGATGCTGCCCCAGTTATCCGCGTCATCGGGGCCGAATAAATAATGGCCGAGCATTCCGTACATGAAGAGTGCAACAAAGATGAGAACCGCGAGGCTCATTAGTGGTGGGAGTGAGCGAATGATGGATGTAGTCAGTACGCGAACTTCCGGAAGAAAGCGGAAGATGCGCACGAGGCGGAGAAGTCTGAGGAGACGAAGGACTGCGGTCTGACCAGAAAGAAGTGGTGACGCTGCAATAACAACGAAATCGAAGATGTTCC
The DNA here is from genome assembly GCA_018882745.1 of Candidatus Nanopelagicaceae bacterium. Taxonomy (GTDB): domain Bacteria; phylum Actinomycetota; class Actinomycetes; order Nanopelagicales; family Nanopelagicaceae; genus MAG-120802. The sequence goes on along the minus strand of VFFD01000003.1, from coordinate 5,129 downwards.
AGCCTTGTTTGAAGAACATCCAAGGTTTCTTGCCATAGGAAAGAATGCGGAGAACTAATTCTGTTCCGTAAATTGCGAAGCAGATGAGATCGATTTGCTCACAAGCTTCGCGGATTTGGGGATCAAGATCTGGCATCGTGAGGATGGCAAGAGATGTTGCGTTAATGAGAATGACAAAAGCGATGAGCAATTCAAAGGGTTGGGAATAGACAAGCTTGGTGAGAGAACGGATTCTCCAGGGCGCAATTTCCATCTGGGAGCTCGATTGCATTGGGGAAGGTTAAGTGAAGAGTGGCAAGAGTTCTACTTGATCGCCATGAAGTAACTCTTGATTAGGCGCGCCTTGCAGTATGTGGACTTTTGCTTCGCCTTGAACGATCCAGTGGGTTTCGTTGCTGCGTCTCACTAGAGCAGTAAGTTCATCGATACCTAAGAGCATGGAGTTTTCTGGGGCATTCATGAGAACTTTTGCAGCGCTATCAGGAATCCATTTAAAGAATTTATCGAAGTGTGGGATTACTCGTAGGTTGGGAAGGATGTTGAGGCCTGGAGTTGGTTCGCGTTTAGTGAAGCGGAAGTTTGGAATTTCAGTACACATCGCCATGGCGCCAGCGCTGCATCCTGCGAGTGATGCGCCGGTCTGCCAGTTTTTGTAAATGGCGTTCCATACCGGAGTATCAATTAATGAATTAGCAAGGTAGTGGGGGTCGCCGCCTGACATATACATCAGCGCTGAGTTCTCGATCTGTTTTACGAATTCTGGATTATGCGCATCTTCTCGGGTGAAGATGGGGAGAAAGTGTGGCGTTACCTGTAGAAGTTCAGCTTGTTTATTGCCGAGCTGCTCCCAGTATTTGAGGCGTTCGGGGCTTTCTTGTCCTGCTGCGGTGGGGATTTGAACATAGGTGGGTTGTTTATTGTTTTTCACGCCATCGTTGATAAGTGATTTTTCAAAATCAGCCATGATGGGGAGGAATTCACCTGAGCCAACAAGTGCGAGTGATCCGCGCATATTGAGAGTCTAGATTGTTTTTTCGAAGAGTTATACGCAGAGTATTCGATTAGTGTCTTAGAGAGACTCTTCGCTAAGGAGTCTCTCTAAGTTTTTCTGCCCCAAATCGGCCTCGATCCGATAACCTCCCACTTAGCGGGTGGGCGCTCTATCCATTGAGCTATCGAGGCAGTTTGCGAAACTTAACTACGCAAACTGCCTCAAATATTTTTGATTGATTATTTCTGGAGAACGTTTGGCTGTTAAAGAAATAACAAGAGTGTTGTAATCCCGAGAGCAATCAGAATGATGGCTGCAATTATCGAGCCTTTAGTACCGAGTTTTTGTGGCAATCCGTTTATGCCGCTGACGTGATCTTCTTTCATATCTTTGATGACATTAATGAAATGTGCCGCCATCCCAAAAAGCGCTCCCCCGAGCCACATCCAAGTTGGTGGAGAGATCTCTTTTGAGATTGCGATGGAGGAAGGAAGTGCCGCAAATGCGATGGCATATGGAAGCGGCGATAGAGGCGAGAATTTAAAGTAGAAGTTATATGCAACTCCGCATGCAATTCCGAGCATGTAAACAAGTCCGCCTTTTATCCCGAGTGGGCCAGCGAGATTGGCAAAGAATGAAAATGGCACCATGAAGCGGAGCCATTTCTGTAAAGACTCTTTTGTTACTTGCCCCGAAACTAGTGGTTTCTTTATGCGTTGGTGGCGAAGGTCATCGTTGTAGTCATAGAGATCGTTGCTCCATCCCACAACAAGTTGCCCAGTGAAAACGCCAAAGGCAATGACATATGCCGGGCCTTCCCACCAGTAATAGGTGGCAAAGAGAAATGAGATGGTGGTGACGATAAGAGTTGGTCCAAAGTGTGATGCTTTGAGAAGTCCTTTGAACTTTGTCATAGTAGGAATCTAAGGCGTTGATTACTCCTGGATGGGGATGATGACTTCGTTGTGGCGGAGAAATCCTGGCTTCCAGGGTGGATCAAAGCGTGCGATTCTCAAAGGGCCTGTCGGAGAAAGCTGTGCATTGGCAAGCCCAGTACGCAGTTCAGCTTCTTTCTGGTGAAGTTTTGCTTCGGTCGTCATACCGCTAAAGCCAAGCGCAGCCGCAGTGTGTTCATTAACTTTTCGAAGTGTGACGTTCTGATTCTTCGGTAAAGGAAGATCATCAAGTTTCATTCCATCTGGCATCACAAAAGAGACAACCCAAGAGTTTGTGTGGAGTTGTTCCTGTAGAACTGGAGCGGTCATTGCGATCTGGTTTTGAGAGATGTAGGTGACAAGTGGGCGGAAACCTAGGCTTCCTGCGTCGGCATAAGAGGCATCAACGATGACATCGGCCATAACGCAGGGGCGATAGCGACGAATCTCGATATTATCGATTCGCTTTACGAGGTCGAACTTTTGGCGCTCTGTCATTGCATTAGGTTAGTGGTTAGTTTTGCTGGTTGGTAGACTTCCAAATCTCACAAGAGTTATAAGAAATGAGAGTTCCTTGGCACATTTATTTGATCCGCTAACACTTCGTGGTGTGACATTTCAAAATCGGGTTTGGGTTTCACCGATGTGCCAATACTCCGCACACGATGGGCTGATCGGTGCGTGGCATCGCGGACATTTGATGTCGTTTGCAACAGGAGCGCCGGGTTTGATTATGGCTGAAGCTTCAGGAGTTGTGCCTGAGGGGCGAATTTCCATTGGTTGTCCATCAATGGAGACCGATGTAAAAGTAAATGCGTTCCGCGAGATGAATGATTTTGCACATTCCCATAATGTGAAGATGGGCATCCAGCTCGCGCACGCAGGACGAAAAGCTTCAACGATGTTGCCTTGGGATGATCACCGCATTGCTTCACCTTCGGAAGGTGGATGGACTCCGGTTTCAGCTTCTGCCTTGCCGTATCACGGGATGCTGGAGCCCCATGCGTTGAGTATCAATGAGATTAAGGATTTGGTGGGGGCTTTTGCTTCTGCTGCTCTTCGCGCTGTTAATGCTGGGTTTGATGTTGTAGAAATACATGCAGCACATGGATATTTATTTCACCAGTTCTATTCACCACTAAGTAACCAACGCACAGATGAATATGGCGGCTCATTTGAGAATCGAGTTCGCTTCTTACTTGAGACTATTAAGGAAGTGCGTCGGGTAATCCCAGACTCCATGCCTTTATTTGTACGCATCAGTGCTAGCGATTGGGTCCCCGAAGGTTGGACGATTGAGGAATCGATTGAACTATCGAAGTTGATGAAGGATTTGGGCGTTGATCTCGTAGATGTATCAAGTGGCGGAAATCTTCATAATGCGCCGATTAAGGCGGTTCCTGGTTTTCAGGTTCCTTTTGCAGAAGCAATACGCGCACAAGCTGGGATTCCAACATCAGCAGTGGGTTTGATTACTGAAGCAAAGCAAGCCGAAGAGATCATCACATCGGGTAAAGCAGATGCGGCTTTCTTGGCGCGAGCAATGATTAGAAATCCGAGATGGGCGATGGCTGCCGCAGAAGAGCTTGGTGTAAAGATTGACTGGCCATTGCAATTTGATAGAGGTCGAACACTTACCTAATCACGGGTATTTGAAGTTTGTGGGAGTACCGTGGGTACATGAGCAAACCCATTACTTCACAAGGACTTCGCAAAATAAATATCTTGGCGGGAATTCTTCATCTCGCTCAAATGGCCACTGTTCTGGCTCTCAGCAGCGACTTTTCGCTTCCTGTTACTGCAACGTATATGGCGGGTCCCCCAGGTTCAAGCTTTGCTCCCTCAGTCATTCTCTTTAACACCCCCATCGGTTTAACAGTCGCTCTCTTCCTTGGATTATCTGCGCTGGCTCACTTTATTGTCGCCAGCCCACAATTCTTCCCGCGCTACATCGCTGGTTTAGCAGCCCAACGCAATTACTTCCGCTGGGTTGAGTACTCCATTAGCTCATCGGTAATGATTGTTTTAATTGCGCAAGTTACAGGCGTTGCTGATATCACCGCGTTAATTGCAATCTTTGGTGTTAATGCTTCCATGATCTTGTTTGGTTGGTTGCAAGAGAAATACGAAACCCCGGGTAATGGCGGATGGTTGCCATTCATCTTTGGTTGCATTACCGGCATCGTGCCGTGGATTGCGTTGTTGTTCTATGTATTTTCCATCGGTGGCCCGGGCGATACCTCAGCTCCAGCTTTTGTGTATTTCATCGTGCTTACAATCTTCTTATTCTTCAACTCTTTCGCACTCGTACAGTGGTTGCAATACAAGAAGGTAGGCAAATGGAGCGAATATCTTCGTGGTGAACGCACCTATATAACTCTGTCACTTGTTGCTAAATCAGCGCTCGCGTGGCAGATATTTGCTAATACTTTGATTCCACCTATGTAAAGCTCTCTTTACTTCCCCGTTTTACTTTTTCTGACTACTCTGCGTATAACACTTTTCTGTTTACTTACTTCCGAAATCTCCTCGCAGAACTTAAATTAGTTCCATGCTGTGGAAAGAATGTTCACTGTGTCGGAGACAAAATGTAGGTTTCAAATGTGTCTGCACAATGGAAAATCGTCATGTATCGAGATGAGGAAGGTTTCTCTCCCTTCTTGAACTGGCTACATCAGGAAGAGAATCCAGAGGTGCGGGCAATCGTTTACAAATATTTCGCTTTTCTCCTCACAAAAAAGGGTACTGGAATCATCGGTTCCAAATACCTAAAGCCTCTTGGTGATCATCTCTTTCAATTGCGCATTAAGGAATACGCAGACGACCAACAGATCAAGTTCCTAATCAGGATATATCTCTGTTTTGACTTCACTCAAGGAGTACATATTTTGAGCGGATACAACAAGGGACTGGATGACAGTCGTGAAAGACAATCTCGAGAAATAGTAAAGGCTCGACAACTACTACAGAAATGGATGGAGACCAATGAAGCACTTTGAAATCAAGGATTCTGAAGGTACTGACTTACTTGAATACTTTGCCAACATTCGCGAAGGATTCTCCCCAGAAGAATTAACGCGCCATAACGTTGCCGGCGCAGTGCTCGTAACAACCTCTTCCATAGTAATGAGACGAAACTATTTAGGGCTAACACAAGAGGAGCTCGCAGCCCGATGCGGTTACACAATAAGGACGATCAGCGC
>VFFD01000070.1 GCA_018882745.1 Candidatus Nanopelagicaceae bacterium | reverse complement strand
CTTGTAGACCTTTGCCAACAATAACGATGTATGGGTTTCCAATGAGCTCGGCATCTTTGAATTTCACCCCAGGGCTGGAATCGCGACGATCATCGAGCATCACCGAGACGCCTGTGTCTTCTAGTTCGAGTGCAATCTTTTCTGCAACGTTAAAAGGTTCATCTTCTTTGCCTGTAGCAACAATATGAACTTTTGCAGGTGCAATTTCTTCCGGCCAGACAATTCCGATCTCATCATGAGATTGCTCAACAATTGCTGCTACGGCGCGAGAAACACCGATTCCATACGATCCCATTGTTACTACGCGCGCTTTGCCTTCTTTATCAAGGACCGTGAGCTCCAGTGCTTCAGCGTACTTGCGACCGAGTTGGAAGATATGCCCAATTTCAACAGCGCGATCAATAATGACTGAAGTGGAGCATGAAGGACAGGAATCTCCTTCCCGAACTTCGGCAGCTTCTATAAATCCATCAACAGTGAAATCACGTCCATGAGTTACATATCGCATGTGCTTGTTCTTCTGGTTTGCGCCAGTAACCCAATGTGATCCAATTTGAATGCGTGGATCAGCATAAAGTTTGAGACCAAATTTCTTTGCATCTTGTGGACCGACGTATCCCTTAACAAGCTCAGGTCGTTTCGCAAAGTCAGCATCTTCAAATAGACGAAGGTCTTTTACGCCAGGCATATTTGCTTCGACGCGCTTTAGATCAACTTCGCGATCGCCAGGAACGAGAACTGAGATGGGATGGCCGTCAGCCATCAACAACACATTCTTCAACGTATCGGCTGCTGTGATACCCGCCGAATATTTGGAATTCATCACATCAACCAAAGTGTCAATTGTCGGAGTATCTGGCGTATCAAGTATCTCCATTGCAGGAGGATTTCCGAAATCTTTACTGGCAACTTTTGTGGTCATCGCTTCAACATTTGCGGCATAGCCACACTTGGGACAGAGCACATATGTATCTTCACCCGTGCTGCATGGGGCAAGGAACTCTTCGGACTTTGATCCACCCATAGCTCCAGACATCGCAGAGACGATGTTGAATTTCAAACCAAGGCGATTAAAGGTTGAGATGTATGCATCGCGATGTTTTTGGTAAGAAACTTCGAGACCAGCATCATCAAGATCGAATGAGTAAGAATCCTTCATTACGAATTCTCGTCCACGGATGATGCCGCTGCGGGGACGGGCTTCATCGCGATATTTCGTCTGGATTTGATAGATAGATAGCGGTAAATCCTTATATGAGGAGTATTCACCTTTCACCATCAAGGTGAACATCTCTTCATGGGTTGGGCCTAATAGATAATCGCTACCTTTTCTATCCTGTAATCTAAATAGCGCGGGACCGTATTCCTCCCAGCGATTTGTTTTTTCATAAGGATCTTTAGGAAGAAGTGCAGGAAAGTGAACTTCTTGAAATCCAGCCCGATCCATCTCTTCACGGATCACACGTTCTACATTGCGAAGTGCGATAACTCCAAGAGGGAGCCAGGAAAAGATTCCTGCGGCGATTGGGCGAACATACCCTGCGCGTACGAGGAGTTTATGACTCGCAACGGAAGCATCAGATGGGTCATCTCGTAAGGTGCGTAGAAAGAGAGATGACATCCGCAACATGCGGCGTAGCCTAGCGAATTACTTAACGTTTACAGTCGGTTCGCCCGAAGCGACACCGGCAGCTTCCATCTCTTCTGCAAGACGCATCGCTTCTTCAATGAGAGTTTCAACGATCTGTGCTTCAGGAACAGTCTTGATTACTTCGCCTTTAACGAAGATCTGGCCTTTGCCATTTCCAGATGCAACACCGAGGTCTGCTTCGCGCGCCTCGCCAGGACCATTAACCACACAACCCATAACTGCGACGCGGAGTGGAACGGTCATTCCTTGTAAGCCTGCTTGAACTTTTTCAGCAAGGGTATAGACATCAACTTGGGCACGGCCACATGATGGACAGGAAACAATCTCAAGTTTTCTCTGGCGGAGGTTTAGAGATTCAAGAATTGAAATTCCAACTTTAACTTCTTCAACTGGAGGTGCAGAGAGTGAAACTCGAATAGTGTCGCCAATACCTTCAGCTAAGAGAATTCCAAAAGCAGTTGCGGACTTGATTGTGCCTTGGAAAATCGGACCAGCCTCAGTAACTCCAAGATGAAGCGGGTAATCACACTTTGAGGCAAGAAGTCGATAAGCCTTTACCATCGTGACTGGATCATGGTGTTTCACTGAAATCTTTATGTCGGTAAAACCATGCTCTTCAAATAAACCAATCTCCCACATCGCTGATTCAACTAGAGCTTCGGGCGTTGCTTTACCGTACTTAGCGAGAAGTCGAGGATCGAGTGAGCCAGCATTAACTCCAATGCGAATTGGAATTCCTGCATCTCCAGCGGCCTTTGCAACTTCTTTTACTTTGTCATCAAATTGTTTGATATTTCCTGGATTAACTCGGACACCTGCACAGCCAGCATCAATAGCGGCAAAGATATATTT
>VFFD01000043.1 GCA_018882745.1 Candidatus Nanopelagicaceae bacterium | reverse complement strand
AACATGGGCTGCTTCACTTTCTGACCATTGATAGGCCATGCCGATATACGAGAGGGCCAACATCGCGCGACGAACTTCTCCTTCACTTGCCAGCGCATCCATCTTGAAAGGTGGGAGTGCTTTAACGCGCGAACGAAAACCTGTTCCCATAAGGTACTTCGGCAAGTTCCGCGCCATCTCATCCCAGGCTTCATTTGCGGACGATAGCGAAATGGCTGGATCTTGATGTTGCATGTATCCGTATTCACGGGAGAGGCCAAACGCTGATAAAGAAACGGGCTTTGTCATTCCCCCATTATTGTCTTTATTGCTTGGATGCCAAGCGTGCTTCGCGGCGCTTTTTCTGCTCTGCAGGATCTGGAACCGGAACTGCTGCAATGAGGCGCTGCGTGTAAGGATCCTTTGCACGCTTCAAAATATCATCACGCTCGCCTTCTTCAACAAGGAGGCCATTTTGCATCACTGCAATTCTGTGCGCCAAGATATCAACGACAGCAAGATCATGGCTAATAAAGAGGCAGGCGAACTTCAATTTGTCCTGGAGCTCGAGAAGAAGATCCAAGAATCGAGCTTGAACGGATACATCAAGAGCTGATGTTGGTTCATCAGCAATCAAGAGATCAGGTGTGAGAGCGAGCGCACGCGCAATACCTACGCGTTGACGCTGACCGCCGGAAAGTTCATGCGGGAAACGATTGCGGTAGGAACGTGGCAACTCAACTTGCTCTAGTAGGTCTTCAACTTTTTTATTTAGCTCATTACCTTTAGCGATTTTCGCCAAGAAAATCGGTTCTCCTATCGACTCACCAATCGGCAAACGAGGATTCAGGGATGAGGCAGGATCTTGAAAGACAATGCCTGTGTGTCTGCGAATTGTGAAGAGTTCTTTTTGAGAGGCTTTCGAAATATCTTTACCTACGATCTCCAGAGATCCCGATTTGATAGGCAACAATCCGATTGCGGCGCGGCCCACAGTTGTTTTTCCTGAACCTGATTCGCCAACGAGACCTACGATTTCACCGGGAAAAATATCGAGAGAGAAATTTTTGACTGCTGTGAATGCTGGGATTCTCCCGCGCTTGGGATATTCAATTGTCACATCGCGCATTTTGAGAACTGGTTGGGCATCGTGAGATGCCTTGAGAACGCGTTTACGAGAGGAGCCTAACTTCGGTACTGCAGCAAGGAGTTCCTGGGTGTACGGATGGCTGGGGCGATTGAAGATCTGATCCGCGGTGCCATGCTCAACTGTTAAGCCATCTTTCATCACCAGAATCTCATCAGCCATATCTGCCACAACGCCCATGTCGTGAGTGATGAGGAGAATTGCAGAATTTAATCTCTCTTTGAGATTTCGCATTAGATCAAGGATTTCTGCCTGAATTGTTACGTCGAGCGCGGTTGTTGGCTCATCTGCGACCAAAAGACCAGGGTCGCACGCAAGCGCTTGGGCAATCATTGTGCGTTGACGCTGACCGCCCGAGAGTTGGTGCGGATATTTATCGAAAGATTGCTCTGGGTTAGGAATCTCCACCATGGCGATAAGTTCAATTGCCCGATCTCTAGCTTGCTTTGGGCTCATATCGAAGTGATTGCGAAGGGTCTCAACTATTTGGAAACCGATTGTGTAGACCGGATTGAGCGCGGTCATCGGCTCTTGGAAAATATATGCGACTTCTTTGCCGCGGAACTTTCGCAAAGTTGCACTCTTTGCGTTGATCATATCGACGCCTTGCACAAGTACCTGGCCGCTACGTCGAGCATTTGATGCCAGAAGATCCATCAAGCCCAGTGCTGTCGTTGACTTTCCAGAACCGGATTCACCAACGATGGCCAAAACTTCACCAGGATGAAGTTTGAAATTCATATTTGTTGCAGCGGGATACCAAGCACCTTCAACCCAGAAATCGACTGAGAAATCTTTTACCTCTAATATCGGCTTACTCATGAGAGACCCTAAGTTTCGCGAATTGGTAGATGCCGGAGGGGATGTCGAAATTTTTCGACCCAAAGGACCGCTGTACAGCGCCTTCGCTGGATACATTTTTGTTGGACTTCTCTCCTACACCAGCATCGCGTACACCAATGATGATCTCTTTCGAGTTCTTATCGTTAGTAGCACCGCGATACTTGGACTTTACATTCTCTTGCAACGCCCAAAACTTCATATGACTGATTCGGGAATTGGAATCGAGAATCCTCTCTCGAGTATCTATGTGCCCTGGAGTCGCGTCAGAGAAATTGGTACGAAATACGCGATGGTCATCGAAACCGATGTAAGAAGCATTAAGTGCTGGGCCGCAATTGCACCTGGACGTCGCAGCCATCGCGCCATCGACCCTAGAGAAATGCCCCACGACATGAAAGATGTTGCTCAAATTAAAGCGGCTGAATCGCCTCGCTCTGATAGCGGCGCTGCCGCGCATCTTGCGCGCGAAAGAATCGCTAAAAACAGTTCTCGGTCTGGAACCGCTGACATTCACTTCGTTAACCATCGCAAGACTCAGATAACTCTCGTCTGTGGAGTTATCGCAACGTTGTTCTTTGCTATTTTCCATAGCTAAGCCACCGTCCGATTAACTCGCTTGGCACGCATGCGATCGCGACGTGTGATTCGACGTCGTTGACGTGGGTCAAAGGCATCTCTCAAACCATCGCCGATGAAATTTACGCTGAGCGCGATACTGACGATAAAGAATCCTGGATACCAGAAGAGCCAAGGGCGAGTTGTAAAGGAGTCCTGATATTCATTAATCAACAATCCGAGTGAAACATCTGGAGGAACTACGCCAAATCCAAGATACGACAGGGCGGTTTCTAAAAGGATAGCGCTCGACAATAGAAGGGTGACCGCGACCACGATTACACCAATGGCGTTAGGAAGAATGTGCTTGAAGATTATTCGTCTCGTTGAAGCACCAGCTACTCTGGCAGCATCAACGAATTCTCTCTCTCGTAAAGATAAGAAATCGCCTCGCACTAAGCGCGCTAGTCCGGTCCAAACAAAAAGTCCCAGGAATACAGCCAGAAAGATTGCACCAAGATTTCCAACACGAGCACCGATGACTGCTCCGATAATGACGACTGGAATAGTAATGATGAAATCTGTAAATCGCATCAAAACATTATCAACAGTTCCGCGATAATAGCCAGCAAGAGCTCCGATGACCGTTCCAATAATTCCAGCCAAAATTCCAATGACGAGCATTACTTGTATTGAGCGCTGCGCACCCAACATCACCAGTGCGAAGTAGTCACGGCCAATATCATCTTGTCCGAATGGATGCTCGCCAAGTCCCATTCCATTTCCACCTAAGAACTTCGGAATAAGCGAGAGCGTCGGACATCCGATAGCGCCATCTCCACAATCTTCGCCGTAGCGTAGGTCTGGCATATCCTCATTGGTGTACTTCCACCAACCATTCAGCTTGATTGGGCCAAGACGCGAGTCAACGGCAGAGAACACGAAGAGGATCACAGAAATCAAATATGTCATCGAGAAAACTGCTGCCCTGTGTCGCAAGAATCGGCGTAAGACGATCTGGCCTTGACTCAGACCCTCAACCTCTTTAACCGAAATCGCATTTTCGCCGCGCTCAGTAAGGGTTGCAACTTTCTTTCGTTTAAAGAGTTTCATTTGCCGCCACCCACTCGGATACGGGGATCAAGTGCAGAATAAAGCAAGTCTGCAACGAGGTTTGCCAGCACTGCCAAAGTTGCGGTGATGGAGAAAACGCCCATCAGGAGATTCAAGTCAATTGTCGAGACCGCACGATTAAAGAGCGTTCCCATTCCGTTCCAACCGAAGACTTGTTCCGTGATGATTGCACCGCCCACGATGCCTGCGAAGTCAACCACCATGATGGTAGCTAGAGGAATCATGGTATTTCTGAAAGCATGACGCATAATCACGGTGCGCTCAGTTAATCCTTTAGCACGCGCTGTACGAATAAAGTCTTGATTCAAAACTTCCAGCAGTGTTCCTCGCGAATAGCGGATGTATCCCGCAAACGAAATCAACATCAACGCGACCGTAGGTAGGAAGAGGTGAATCAATGTATCCAGCGTGACAATCCAGAAATCTTCCTGTGGCAGCAATTCCTTAGCCTGTCCAATTGTAGGAATTGGCCGGAAATTGACTGCATCCTCTTCCATATATGGCTTCCATGTCCGCATAAATTTGTCCACGACAATCAGATTTGCAGAGAGCAGCGCTGACAAAACTGCAGTTCGAATGACCGGACCACGATCTTGACGGGCAAAAATCAAGGCCACTACGACTGCGACAGCTGAAGTAATCAAGGCAAATCCCAGTAAGCGAGGAATCGATGTACTCGCATTTAACTGCCCCTGAATCCCAAAGTAACTTACGATCGTCAGGGGAACCATCGTCAAAGAAGAATAAAGAGCAGGGCGATTAGATAAGCCCGTGCTCACAAACGTTATTCCCACACAGATCAAGAGTGAGAAGAAGAGAATTCCAACAAGGCCCAAGCGCGGATTTAAAATGAGGCCAGCTTCATTTACAAAGGTAAGGAAGCCAACCATGCCCAATGTCAGAGCACCAAAGATCGGCCAAAACAACCTACGACTTCGTGCAAAGAGTGAGGCAAAAATAAGTCCGATTACTAATCCAAGTGTGATTCGCCATCGCATGGATATATAGGGATCTTCCAAAAAATTATTGAAAGTGATTGCAAGATAACGCTTGAGCAAGACTGCCACCCAGAAAATTGGCAACGAGAAAAGCAAGAATGCAAAGAAAGTCATGGAGTAGTCAAAGCGCGAGTATTGACGAAGAGCACTGATGATTCCAAGGGCAATACCGATAACGATCGAAAGAATGGTTGCAATTAGTACTAGGCGGATAGTTACGGGTATTGCGGCAAAGAGTTCTGTGGAGACTGGACCGCGTAATCTCGTCTGCCCAAAATCAACATTTCCAGTAAAGACGCCGAGAATGCCTCGTAGCCAGATGAAATATCGCAGAGGGGGTGGAACATCGAGGCGCAGAAATTCTTCTAGCTCCTTGATTAAGGCTTCCGCCTCACGGTCATCGCTAAATCGAAGGGCACCAATCGGATCGCCCGAGATCGCCGCTAAGTTGTAGAGAATAAAGCTCGAGCCGAAGAGCACGACTATCAGCGCGCCGAGACGACGAGCGATGAAAGCTAACATCTCTGCAAAATCTCCTCAAAATTCCGATGACGAAAACATAATCTGAGCCAAGGACCACATTATGGCCCAAAAACAGCCATTTAAAGCGCTGGCTCGGGGGCTATTTGCTCCCGAGCCAGCAACTAATTAACTCCTGTTAAGGGAATTCACTCCCCTAGTCAAGAAGGTTTAGTAAGTCCACTCCCAGTAATTCCATACCAGTGTTGGACCTAGATCGCGTGGTTTCACATTCTTCAAATCGCTATCCCATGCGGCGAAGCTTGGGTGCTGATAGATAGGAAGTGAGAAACCATACTCAAATATTTTTCGATCAATCTTGATGAACTCGGTCTGAAGAACCTTGTCCGACAAGCTGACCCCGAAAATACGATCAAGCATTGAATTCAAGCTTGCTCCACCATCAGCTGCAGTACGGTTATTTGAACCGGATGGATGGAAGATTGCTCGATGACCTGATTGTGCTGTACTTGTTGATTGCCATCCAAAGAAGACTACGTCGTACTTGGAATCAATCAAGATTGGGGACCAGGACACTTGAGTATCAAGTGCTACATCAAAACCGCACTTACGTAAGTTTGCCTTGATGAGCTGTGCTTGGTCAGCACGACGTTGATTTGCACCAGGAACCAACATGTTCACTTTAATTGGTTTAGTAAGTGCATCTGGAACGTGCTTACGGACTAGTGCCGTTGCGCGGTTGTTGAGAGAGGTTTGAGATCCCGTGAAGAACTTCGAACCATTTGCAGCAGTGATTGCTTTATATCGCGGGTCGTTAGGCATAACAGTCGCGGTATTGAGCAATTCGATGTCAGGGTTCATGACATGTACGAGCTTCTCAATAATCTCTTGACGTGGAACGCACAGCAAGAATCCTCGACGTAGATCAATCGCTCTTGTGCTCATTCCAGCGAAGACTCCTGTGTATGGAGCTTGGCCAGCAATAGTTCCAACACGAGGGTTGATGTGTTCGTACGTTGCTCCTCGTCCAGCAAGAACTGTGACGCCCTTTAATTTCTTGAGCGCAGCAATTCCATCACCTGTTGGTTGACCGTTGTACATGGTGATTTCACCATTTTCCAGCGCTTGAATTGCTGGTGTTCCGTCAGTGACGTACTTGATTACAACATTATCGATTGAGCCAGTGACAGCAGGACCCGAGTTGTAACGAGGGTTCGCCTTAAATGTAACTGAGCCACCGATTCCTGGTGTTGCGCTCACAACGTTAAATCCGCCATTTCCAACCCAGAGCAGTGGGTTTGTAGTGGCAGGATTAATCGTCGTAATGTTGTAAGACTTCGACCAGATATCTCCGATTGCCTTTAGTAACTTGGTGTCTTTAGCTGTGTAAGCCTTTACGAATTCGTCACGAGCAGCTTCGTTTGCAGCTACTGACTGAAGTGAAGTCTTGCCATTCGCAATATGAACGTAAGCATGGACTGGGGAGAGGCTTGGTAATCCAAGATCCCAATCTGGGAAACGTTGCTTGAATCGGAAAGTGATTGACATCTTGTCTGAGCTAAGAATCGGTTCACCCGCATTGAAAAGTGCGTATGAGCTCGAGAGCAAGCAGGCGGCATTAAATGCCATTCCTGGCAACTTATCCTTATCGTAATCGCCTAGTCCTGCAGCTTTGGCATACTCACGGCTACAAATGACGTGATTGAGCAAGAGATCCTCTGCAGTGATCGGAGTTCCGTCAGACCAGAGACGTCCTGGCTTGACTGTCATTGTGTAGCGGAAATCTGTGCTCTTGTTTGATGTGACTCTGTAGGTGCCAAGAGTTGTGTTCTGAATGAGATTTCTATTCTGACCGTAGTAGTTGAAGTCAGAGAATCGCAAATAGCGAATTGTTGCGTTGGTAGCAAGGTTGAAGCCTTGAACCGCATTGTTAAACCCTGAGTGAGGGTTTGTATCGTGCACGATTACAGTGCCGCGTGCTGCTTGCGCTGGCGCTAAAATTCCCGCAACCAGACCCAACGAGGCGAGTGCTGTAATGGCCACACGAACTGTGTGCTTAGTTTTCATGTCTCTCCTAATAGTGTGTGCATCTTCGAGGAGTGAGTAAAAGGTCGACCGCTCTACCAACTGCCCGTCTTGAGCACGGGAGTCTGCCTGAAGGTGGTTATTAAGACAACATTTGCGTTGCGAAATTCAATAACGAAAACGTTGTAAATTGCTGAGAAATAGGCATCGAAAAACGCTTTGTTGGCCTTGGTCTCGCCTTGTTGCCGTAATTGCTTGCCTATTCATTACCGAGTTCAATGGAGCGCTATGGGTTTTTCATTTTCTATCTCCAGCGAAATCCCGGGTTCCCTGGGTCGAGCAGGCCAGATCTCGACCCCCCACGGGATCATCCAGACGCCTGCCTTTATCCCGGTGGGAACGAAAGCGACGGTTAAGTCGGCACTTCCCGATTCCGTATCCGACCTAGGTGCCCAGGCTGTTCTGGCAAATGCTTACCATCTTTATCTGCAACCTGGACCCGAGATTCTCGATGAGGCAGGTGGGCTTTCCACGTTCATGAATTGGAGTGGGCCAACGTTCACTGATAGTGGCGGTTTCCAAGTTATGTCGTTGGGCGTTGGATTCAAAAAAGTTATTGATATGGGTGGAGATTCACTTAACTCTGATGATGTCATTGCTGAGAAACGTGAGCGCTTAGCACAGGTTGATGATGAAGGCGTGACATTCAAATCGCACCTTGATGGTTCAATGCATCGATTTACCCCAGAAATTTCGATGCAAGTCCAACATAAAATTGGTGCTGACATTATTTTTGCTTTTGATGAACTAACAACGCTTCATAACACTCGGAAATATCAGGAGCGCTCGCTTGAAAGAACTCGTCTCTGGGCTCTGCGTTGTCTTGATGAACATAAACGTCTGTCTGACGAGAGAGCTACCAAGCCCTACCAAGCTTTATTCGGTGTATTACAAGGCGCACAATTTGAAGATCTTCGTCGTAAAGCAGCGCGCGATCTAGGTTCTATGAACTCTTCAAATATTGAATTTGATGGTTTTGGTATGGGAGGAGCACTGGATAAGTCGATGTTGGGAACCATTGTGAGCTGGATGGCAGAAGAACTGCCCGTCAACAAACCCCGTCACCTGCTCGGCATTGGTGAACCCACAGATCTCTTCGCAGGTGTTGAAAATGGCGCCGATACTTTTGATTGTGTCTCGCCAACTCGTGAAGCTCGTACTAGCGCGGTGTATTCAAGTACGGGGCGATTCAATGTCTCAAATGGTGCTTACAAGCGAGACTTTTCGCCCATAGACGAGAAGTGTTCTTGCTATACCTGCGCGCACTATTCGCGCGCTTATCTCAATCATCTGTTTCGTGCCAAAGAGATTCTAGGCCCCACATTGGCAACAATTCATAATTTACATTTCACAGTAAGCCTGGTTGATCAGATGAGAGAAGCTATTCACCGCGGTGACTTCTTCGAATTTAAAGCTGAGTTCCTCGGACGTTATCTATCTCGCTAGAAGCTTCTTCATCGTTTCAATTTCGGCTTTTTGTGTTTCAATGATGTTTCTTGCCAGAGATGCAGCCTCAGCATTCTTCGACTCAAGAATCATTTCAGCCATTTCAATGGCACCTTCGTGATGCTTAATCATTCCTTCAAGGAATAATCGATCAAAGTCGGGACCCGAGGCTCGGGAAAGTTCTTCCAATTCTTCATCAGAGAGCATGCCATCCATCATGTGCCCTGCATGAGATCCCATATGAGAACTCCCCCATGATTTCATTTGTTCAATCTCAGGGGCTTGGGCGCTCTTTATTTGAGTGGCAAGAGAAAGCACTTCAGAATCTTGCGAAATCGCAAGAGCCAAGTCAGCCATCTCTATGGCTTGTTCATGGTGTGGAATCATCATCTCGGCAAACATGATGTCCTGGGAGGAGAACTTCGATTCTCCGCTATCAGTGCTGGTGCAGGAGGTTAGCATTATCGCCAATATGGCCATCAGAATTCTCTTCATGTAACTCATAGTAGAGATGGAATGAAAGATTCGCATCTTAAAGTTCCAAATTTGGGGCCTTGGAATGTACTGTTCGCATGATGATCGATGCAAAGAGCGTTGTGAGAATGACATAGGTCAATGTCAGCGCTTGTAGTTCTACTGCAAACAATGAAGTGGCCGCCAAGCCTGCGATGACCATCGAAAACTCTCCGCGCGGAATCAGGAGCACCGCAGCTCTCCATATTGCATTATCTTCTTGAAGATCTCTTACAGCCCACCAAGCGGTAACCCACTTTGTAAAAACTCCTATAAGCGCAAGCACAGAAGCAGGAATAAGAACCGACGGAATGTCGGCAGGGTCGACACTTAATCCAAAGAATAAAAAGAAGATGGCAGAGAAGAGATCTCGTAATGGTGCAAGTCGAACTCGCGCCACAATCGCAACATCTCCCGTAAGCAGCAAGCCAACTAAGAAGGCCGCGACAGCCCCAGAAAATCCGAAGTAGGTAGCAACTCCTGAGGCCAATAGAGCAGAGCCAAAAACCGTTAGTAAGAGCGTTGCAGAATCGCCCATCACAAGTGGTGCATGCGGAATATGAAAACCTCTCGCACCGATGAGTAGCGCAATGCCAGTCACGATGAGCGCAATTGATATGGAAATCAAACCAGTAGCGACTCCCAATGACGCCAATAAGGCGCTCAGCACCGGCAAGTATGGAGCCAAAAATAGATCTTCAATGACTAGAACGCCGACCGCTCGTCTAGTGGATTCACGAGACTCTAAACGGGAGTCCTTGATGAACTTAGAGGCGATGCCCGATGAGGAAACGTAAGTGATTCCACCCAATGTGAGCGCTCCCAGAAATCCCCAACCAAGAATGAATCCAAGAGCTGCTCCAGGAAGAAAATTAACGACTAGATCAACAGCGCCTAACGATTTCCTTTTCTTCACCGATTCGAAAAGCTCTTGTGCTGAATATTCCAACCCAAGAAGTAACAACAAGAGTATGGCGCCCCATTGCGCTCCCAAATCCAAGAACTCATCACTTAAGTCGAGCGCAACTATCCCGCCATTGCCAAAAAACAAACCAGCGAGCAGAAAAATGGGAACGACTGAAAGGCGGATACGAGATGCGATATACGCAGCTATGCCAAGTCCAAGCAGAACTGAACCTAATTCTCCGAGAACTAGACCGTCCTCTTTTGAAAGCGAGGCAGCAAGTTCATACATTGTGGCTACTGGCTTGCTGCTACGGCTTGATCAAGATGAGTTCGAACGTGCTTTGTCATATAAGCAACATAATCAATAAGAGAAATGGGTTCACCGTTTCCTCGAACTCCCATTGTATTGAGTTGTTCTGAATTCAAACCCTCGAGAAGATCCAAATTGTTGCGACGTAGCGCTGCAAAAGTTTCAACAGATGCACGCGCATCACGATTAACTTTTAGTGCCGCGAAAGCATCTTCATCGAAAGAAGCAAATTGATAGTTCTCATTTGTGAGCATCATTCGAATTCGCATCGAAAGTGCAATCTCAGAATCACATATATGTGATAAGCACTGTGAGGCAGTCCAACCACCGTCATTTGGAACTTTATCTAAAGTAAATGAAAAGGTGTCATAGAAATCTTGAACTCGCTTGACATCTTCCTGGTAATTAGCAAAAACATCCTGAGACATAGTGCTCCTAGTCTAAATCGCGACGTAATGTTGTGCGCATCGCAATTATTGAGAAAAGCGCGGCATAACCCAACAATACGAGAGTTGCAGGTCCCGGAGTGAGATAGTTTTCAATACTGAAATTGAAATCATTATCCCCAAAGTCGACATCTACGAGCCCGGTGATGGCGCCTGCAGGAAGGTACTTTCCGATCGATTCGACGAATGCGACTACCAAACCTTCGACGATGAGAGTCCAAATAACTGCACCAGTAACTGCAGCAATCTGATTTTTCACGAGAGCTCCGAGTCCGACCCCCACGATTCCCAGAACTAATCCTGAGATAACTGATGCTCTAAAGACTTTCCAAAGAAGTTCCATGGGGACGGGAGCATGGGGCTCAAAGAAATTAAGTGCGATGAAACCAGAAGTGACAGCAAAAATAAAAGAGAAAACCTGAACAATGAGGCCAGCAAAACTAGCGGCAATCAACTTTGCTAATAGGACTGTGCTTCGTTTTGGCGTAACGAGGAATGTTCCAACTGCAGTTCCGTGACGGTATTCATTAGTCATTATCAA
>VFFD01000042.1 GCA_018882745.1 Candidatus Nanopelagicaceae bacterium | reverse complement strand
ATCGAGTTCTATATTAGTAATCACCGCACCCAGAGGTTTGTACGCAATAAATGATCCATCAGACTCATCCGCTTCAACAATGAAAGTATCTCCCGATCCATGATGTGCATTAGTTCCAGAGTTACGAACTGTTGCACCAATGGCGAACGAGGGGTCGAAACCACAATGTTGAAGAGCTACCGTCAGCATCGAGGTAGTTGTTGTCTTCCCATGCGTGCCGGCAATTGCAACCGAGCGCTTACCTTCCATCAATTCGGCAAGTGCTTGGGCTCTTTCCAGTACGGGAATCCCGCGGCGCAAAGCCTCTGAGATTTCCGGATTACTCAATGGAACTGCACTAGAGCGGACCACAACATCGACATTGGCGACGAATTCACTCGAATGACCAACAAAGGTTTTGATTCCTACTGCTTCGAGAGCGGCCAAACTTGAGGAATTGTGGAGGTCCGACCCTGAGACGTCTGCACCTTGCGAGGCCATTATCCGTGCGATTCCGCTCATTCCAGATCCGCCGATTCCCACAAAGTGGGCCCTCGCTTTCGACCAGTCGCGCTTCATCTCTCTGCACTTTCACTGATCGCGCTGATGGAGAGTTCAGCTATTCGCTTCGCGGCGCCACTATTCATGTGATTCAACTGTGGTTTGAAAGTTCGCGCTTTCTCTAACGCCGCTGCAAGATTATTGCGCAACCAGTCGGCGCTAAATTCTTCATTGGAAATCATTATTGCCGAACCTTGCGCCACTAGAGCTTCTGCATTATCAAGTTGCTCTCCGTTGCCATGCGGCAGTGGAATCAAGATTGAGAACTTACCAACTGAGGCTAATTCTGAACAGGTTACAGCCCCACTTCGAGTAATGAGTAAATCTGCAGCGCCGTAAATTGCAGCCATGTCATGGAAATACGGAAGGGGTAGATAATTTGCTTGCTGCGCAGGAAGAGGATTGTTGACTCCTACGGCATGGATGATTTGTATTTCTGTTCCTTGCAAGAGAAATTCTTCAATCACCGAATTAATATGGCGAGATCCTTGTGATCCGCCAAAGATTGCGACGATTGGGCGTGAAGAATCTAATCCCCAAGTGTCTATGGTGAGCCTTCGAAAAGTTGAAATATCTTCAATCTGCGCCAGGCTGGCAATAGATTGACGGATAGGCATCCCAGTAAGAACTGCACTAGGCCATTTCTGTCTCACTCCATCAAAGTTAACAGCAACTACCTTGGCGAAATGTCTGCCTAGTCGATTCGCCCATCCAGGTCTGGCATTTGCTTCATGTATAACGATAGGAATTCTCTTTATAAACGCTGCTAGGTAAGCCGGCGCGGAGACATACCCTCCAAATCCAATCAAGAGATCAAACTCTTTAAGTTGCTTCAGAGCTGAGAAAAACGCACGCAGGAGTTGTAGTGGGAAAAAAACTGTTTGAACTTTTACAGCACGCGGCATCACTACTTTCGGAATCGTACGTAAACGAAAGCCACGCTTGGGAACGAGTAAAGTCTCTAATCCACCATCAGTGCCGAGGAATTCACAGGTAATGTCGCTTTGTAGAGTTTTCAGCGCATCAGCAACAGCTAGTGCAGGTTCGATATGTCCTGCAGTTCCACCTCCAGCTAAGAGAACCTTGTGCGCCATAGGAGTTATCCTCTCGCACTCCTTACCGCTTTTCGTTCGCGAATCTCAGCGGCGATAGCTGGATCGCGTCGCAAGACGCCGAGAACAAATCCGATTGCAACAAATGTCGCTAAGAGCGATGAGCCTCCATAGGAGATAAAGGGCAACGTAACTCCAACAACTGGAATGACGCTGATGACGGTACCAACATTCAGAATCACTTGGACTGCAAACCAACAACCAATTCCGGCACATACATATCTCTCAAATGAGTTATCGGCGCGAAGAGCAACGCGGAAGATACCCAAGATGAGAATGCCAAAGAGGGATAGAACAGCCAAGGTTCCTAATAAACCGAGCTCCTCACCAATTACAGAAAATATGAAATCTGTGTGAGCCTCGGGCAAATTGCCCCACTTTTGCTTGCTGCTACCGAGACCAGTGCCTAAGGGACCGCCAGAGGCGAGTCCCATGATGCTGTGCGCCTGTTGCCAACCCACGCCTTTGTAGTTTTCTTCCGCAAATGGGTCAAAGAATGCGGAGAAGCGGTTCATGCGATTGCTCGAAGTAAGAATCAATGCACCGAAGGCAACTCCAAGACCAGCGCCCAGAAATGCAAAGATGCGCATGGGAATTCCCGCAATGAATAGCGTTCCTCCCACTATTCCTGCAACGACAACCGCAGTACCCAAATCTCTACCAACAAGGATGAGCACCATCACGAGTGCAATTCCCGGAACTATCAGTTTTGCTGCGTTACTTGGCTGATTTTGACTTGCTGCGTTATCGTGAATTCGCAAGCGGAGAGCGCACCAAAGAATAATTCCTATTTTGGCAAACTCACTCGGCTGAATTGTGAAGCTTCCAATTCCAATCCAGTTTGTATTTCCACCAACAGTCTTACCAACGTCGGGAATCTGAGGCAAAATCAGAAGTGCGCAAGAGAAGATAAGTGACGTGCGGGCAATGGGCTTCCATAGTGCGGCGCGCAATTTCATTGCTACCCAAGCGATAGATACAGACAACAGAAGAAAGAGTGATTGACGCAGCACGTAGGCAAAAGAATGCCCCGATTCATTGAGTGCTTTTACAGACGAGGCGCTGAGGACCATAACAAGCCCGAGCGCAGATAACGCAATCACGGAACCCAAAATGAGGTAGTACGCCGAAGCTGGTCTGGCAAAGAGCGCTTTTGAGCTACTCACCTAATTTCTCCCTTACTGCCTGAGCAAATAGATCGCCGCGCTCCCCATAATTCTTGAACTGATCCATCGAAGCGCATGCCGGTGCCAAAAGTACGGTGTCACCCGGCTGAGCCTTCATCTGCGCCAACGCTACGGCGCGTTGCATAACTTCAAGTCCTCGAAGACCTGGATCAATTGTTGCAATCTGAATTTCGGGTGCGTATGTGCGCAGCGCAGCCTCAATTATCGGTGCATCAGCGCCAATTAGGATTGCAACTTTGATTCGCTCCTTACAACGCTGTACAAGCTCATCCATTGAAGCGCCCTTTGCCAATCCTCCTGCAATCCAAATTGCACTCAGTTGAGATTGGAGCGCGGCAATGGCGGCATGTGGATTTGTAGCTTTGGAATCATCTATCCAGGTTATGCCATCTCTCTCTGTTATAACTTCGAGTCTGTGGTGATCTAGTGTGAATTTCTTGATCGCCTTGGCAATAGCGTCAGCCTTTACTCCAATCGAACGAGCTAAAGCGGCAGCGGCCATTGCATTGAGTACATTGTGAGGGACGGCAGGAGTGACATCAGATAACTCAAAGAGCGCCTCAGCATCACCATTGATGAATGCACGATCAACCACCAAGTTTTCTACCAACCCAATTTCGTGGGGGGAGGGTGTATCAAGGGAGAACCAGATGATGCGATGCACCAGGGATTTGGCACGTTGGGTTATAACCTGATCATGGCTATTGAGAATTACGATCTTTGCTCGATCTGCGATTTTGAATTTTGCGCGCGCATAGTTATCAAAATTTTGATGCCAATCGATGTGATCCTCTGCGATATTTAGTATCGCGACGCTTTCGAACTCTGCTTCTTTACTCCAATCCAATTGAAAGGATGAAAGCTCTAGTACTAGAACGTCAGCTTTCGACTTCGTAACCGCTTCAATGGCTGTAAAACCCACATTTCCGCAGGCTAAGGCCTGGATTCCAGATTCCACCATCATCGCTTCCGCCATTTGCACTGTGGTGGTCTTGCCATTAGTTCCGGTGAGCGCAAGCCAACGCTGATCAGGCGCTATTTCTTGCTTGACCCGCCATGCTAAATCAATTTCACTCAACAATTCGATACCAGCGCTGCGCACCTCAGAGATAAGTGGATTATCGGCACGCCAACCAGGAGAAACTACGGCAATTGAGACTTGAGACAGATTGATTGAATCACAAGAGTTAAGGACGTTGTGTTGCTTTATCTTTTCATCAATTACAGAGACGCGCGCACCACTTTCTTCTAAAAACGAAATCGTAGAAGCACCTGTGACGCCAGCACCAAATACGATGCAATGAGCGTCCCGCAGTGAAGAGACAAATGAATCGGTCACGCAACCACCCATTGGGCGTAGAAGAGGCCAAGCCCTGCCGCGACACAAAGTCCTGCAATGATCCAGAAACGGATCACAATTGTGACTTCTCCCCAGCCAAGTAATTCAAAGTGATGCTGTAGTGGCGCCATTTTGAATACTCTTTTGCCACCACTGATTTTGAAGTACGTGGTTTGAATAATCACTGAGAGTGTGATGATGACAAATAGTCCACCAAGCGGTATCAAGAGAAGTTCGGTGCGTAGCGTCATAGCCAATCCTGCGAGACCACCACCAAGGGCAAGCGAGCCGGTATCCCCCATGAAAATACGAGCGGGTGAAGCGTTCCACCATAAGAATCCGCCACACGCACCCGCTAGGGCTGCGGCAAGTACTGCAAGATCAAGTGGATCTCGTACCGTGTAGCAATTTGTCGTAGCTGCAACTTCGCAACGTTGACCAAATTTCCAGACACCAATCAAAACAAAGGCCAGAAATGACATAACTGCAGCGCCCGTAGCTAATCCATCGAGGCCGTCAGTGAGATTAACTCCATTACTTGTGCCAAGCACCATAACAATCGCCCAGACAACAACGACACCCACGCCTAATTTGATTGAGGTATCACGCACAGTTGAGAGATATTCCGACATTGGAGTAAGTCCCAAATCATCAGGGAAGCGAGTGGCAAGTACTCCGAATGCTCCAGCAACAATTGCTTGTCCCAATAACTTCTCGCGCGCCCGCAAACCAAGTGAGCGTTGCTTTACAACTTTTAACCAATCATCGAGATAGCCGACAAAGCCAAGTCCCGCGATGAGTCCTATGACTAGGAGCGCCGATGTTGTCATTGCAACGCCTGTGACAAGGTGCGAGGTCAGATATCCAATAACCGTCGCAAGAATCAAAACGATTCCACCCATTGTTGGTGTGCCCCGCTTTACGTGATGGGTCTTTGGACCATCATCACGGATCTGTTGGCCATAACCACGTTGCGCAAGAAACTTGATAAACGCAGGAGTAGCGAAGAAACTAAAGAGGAAAGCCATTGCACCCGAAATCAATATGCCTCTCACGTGTTCTCTCCTTCATCTTTATTTGCGCCTAAGGTGGACCAGCTATTTTCAATTTCTATTGCTAAATTCTCTAAATGTTCCGCCCGCGAAGCTTTAACAAGAATTACATCGCCCGCTTCAAGTTCATTTAACAATGGGAGAGTTGCACTCACAGAGTCAAAGTAATGCGTTGTAGTGCTGGATGTCGGTAAGTCACGTAAGTAATCCGGAGCAGCGATTGATACCAAGTGATCAACTCCAAGTTGAGTAGCAAGCTCTCCTATGCCACGGTGCATTTTCGGTGAATCGACTCCCAATTCATGCATGGTTCCAAGAAATGCCCACGAACGACCACCTCTTTCCTGAGTGAGCAGTACTAAGGTGCGAAGTGCAGATTCCATACTCTCTGGGTTGGCGTTATAGGCATCGTTAATCAATAACATCTCGCTACCTTCATGAATCTCCATGCGCCACTTACTGGCACTTTCATGGGTAGCGAGTGCTGACGCTATATGACTGGTTGAAACACCAAGTGCGTAAGCGATGGCAGCTGCCGCCAATGCATTAGCGATTTGATGAAGTCCAATTACTCGAAGTTCCACAGCTTCACGCGCTTCGGGTGTAACAAGATCAAAGTGAGCGTATCCGCCACGAAATTCAACATCTGCAGCGCGGACATTGCAATCATGACTTTCGCCAAAAGTTATCTTCTTGACTCCGCTTGGAATCTGCATCGCTGGGGTAAAGCGATCATACGTTCCCAGGATTGCCGTTGCCCCAGAGTTTAGTCCTGCAATCAATTCACCTTTTGTGGCCGCAATTTTCTCCTGTGAGCCAAATTCACCAATATGCGCATTGCCTACTTTCAGAACTGCTCCCACATCAGGTGTTGCGATCTTAGTAAGTGCCAAAATATCTCCGCCGTGGCGCGCTCCCATCTCAGCTATGCAGAACTTTGTGGTTTCGCTGCAACGCAGAATGGTCAGCGGAACACCTAAATCGTTGTTGAATGAACCTTGAGCTGCAACCGTTTCCCCTTCCGCTTTGAGGATCGAATACAACATATCTTTTGTTGTTGTCTTGCCTTGAGATCCAGTAATTCCAATGACCTTCAAGCTCGGCATCGAAGTTCGAACGTGGTGCGCCAGATTACCTAATGAACTTAAAACATCTTTTACAAGAATGTGAACGCCTTGAACTTGCTTGGTAACGATTGAAAAAACAGCCCCATTTCTTATGGCATCATCGACAAAATCATGGCCATCGGCTTTCTCGCCAATGAGAGCGATAAAGACATCACCTCTCTTGATCTGTCGAGAATCAAAGTGAAATTGTGCTGACGAGTTGAGTCTGGCAGTTACATTATCGCTACCATGAACGTCGCCCGACATAACTTTGGCAATCTCTTGAAGGGTCATCGCAATCATGATTTGCCCTCAATCGCACGACGCAACTCTTCTTGATCGCTAAAGGGAAGTTTTTCGCCCTTGATTTCTTGGCCCACTTCATGGCCTTTACCAAGGACAATGACCACATCCCCGGGTTGTGCTAGAGAAACTGCATGAGCAATCGCGGCTCTGCGGTCATCAATGACCTTGGTTTT
Organism: Candidatus Nanopelagicaceae bacterium; assembly: GCA_018882745.1. Lineage (GTDB taxonomy): Bacteria > Actinomycetota > Actinomycetes > Nanopelagicales > Nanopelagicaceae > MAG-120802. The sequence continues at coordinate 5,048 of VFFD01000042.1, read as the reverse complement.
TGCATCAAGAGAAATAATTGATGTCATCTCTTTAAGGATTATCTCTGGTTCCTCAGAACGGGGGTTGTCGCTTGTAAAAATCGCGATATCGCACCCTTCATAGAGCGCTTTTCCCATCAGTGGACGCTTAGATGTGTCACGGTCCCCACCACATCCAAGAACTCCAATAACACGCTTAACGTATGACGTGCGCAATGAACCAAGAACTTTCTCAACTGCATCGGGGGTATGTGCATAGTCAACGAGAACGGTGAAATTTTGTCCGCACTCGATACTTTCGAGCCGTCCAGGTGCACCAGTCAAACGAGACAATCCATTTCCAATCACAAGTGGATCCACCCCACTGTGATTCGCTATCGCAACAGCGAGCAACAGATTGTCAAGATTATGTTCACCGTTGAGGTGAGTAGCACCTTCAATGAGCACTCCGCCCTCTCCCCTAATGTTGACCGCATAGCCATGAGATTGAGGAGTGATTGATTCGTAGTGCCAATGAGCCTTCTTGCTGGTTCGCGAGAGAGTTGAGGTAGGTATTGAAACCTCGTCATTGAGACGCGCTCCATAAGCATCATCAACATTGATGAAAGCGTGATCTGCGAATTCTGCTTTGAAAAGTTCACGTTTTGCTTGGTAATAGTTCTCCATAGTTTTATGGAAGTCGAGATGATCTTGAGAAAGATTGGTAAAGCCGACAGCTCTGAAATGCGTTCCATCGACACGATGTAGCGCAAGAGCGTGGCTACTCACTTCCATCGCCACGGCGCGCATATGACGTTCCTGCATCACTGAGAGAATATTCTGAAGCACATCTGACTCTGGAGTCGTGCGAGTTGCTGGATAGTGATCCTCACCGATTGTGACTCCTACGGTTCCGATTAACCCTGCATCAACGTGGTCTAATTGCCAAATCTGATGAAGCAAATGAGCGGTTGTTGTTTTGCCATTAGTGCCCGTGATGCCTGCTAGATAAAAATCTGAGCTTGGTAAATCATGAAACCAACTCGAGAGAAACCCGGCCACAGAGCGTGGGTTCGGAACTACCAACACGGGGATTGCGGGTGCATGAAGGGAGAAGAGTTCACGACCTGCGATGTCAGTAAGAACCGCCCTCGCACCACGCTCTACAGCGGATGTAAGGAATGCGCCACCATGGGTTGTGGCCCCTGGTAGCGCAAGGAAAATATCGCCCTCTTCTACCTCTAATGAATTGCTTGTTACTCCTGTGATACTTACATCAGAAACGTTCTCTTTAATCTGAATTCCGAGAAAAGCACCAATCGCACCTAGTGTTTTCGGTCGGGGTTCAAATCTCCGAATGTTAGCCATTGCCTGCGACTCGAGTTTGGTTTTGAGTTTTGTCTTGGGCTGCAGCTTGTCGAGCTTTGAGATCTTTTTCGTTTAGTACATACATAAATTCAGCTGGCGCTGTTGGCGGAATATGCTGATCCTTCAGCACAAAACTCATAACTTTCTTAAAGACCGGCCCTCCAAGATAGCCGCCCCAATGAAATCCCTTCGGATCTTGAATCGTTACCGAGACTACAAACTCTGGTTTGTCTGCAGGAGCAAAACCAATAAAGGAGGCGGTGTATCCGCGGTAACAACCACACGAATCGTCAACACGCTGCGCAGTTCCTGTTTTACCTGCAACACGGTATCCAGAAATTGCTGCTGCAGGAGCAGTTCCGGAAGCAGAGACAACGCTCTCCATCATCAATCTCATCTGCTTCGCAGTATCAGCGCTCACAACGCGAAGTGACTTTTGCTTATTTGCAGGTGTGTATCGCCCTGCTGCATCGCTCACGCCAGCGACAACTGTAGGAGTTACTCGTACTCCATCGTTCGCGATCGTGGCAAAGATTGAAGTGGCTTGCATCGCCGTCACCGAATATCCCTGACCGAACGCGACGGTAGGTGCAGTAGTGCCTGACCAATCTTTAACGTCAAGAAGTTTTCCACCTTCTTCTCCCGGCAATCCAGAGCCAGGCTTCTCAGCGACGCCAAATTTCTTTAGATAGGAATGGAGTTTGTCATTGGAAAGCATCTCGCCAACCTTGATTGATCCAGTATTGCTCGAGACTGCAAGCGCGCCAGAAAGCGTCAAGCGCTGCGTGGGATGAGGCTCATGATCGCTGAATACCTTGTTTGAACGTTTCAGTTTGTAAGGAATCGTCATCACAGTTTCCGGTGAGATCTTTCCTTCTTCGATTGCTGCAGCGATTGTGATTACTTTGCCGGTTGAACCTGGTTCGTACACTTCTTGAACTGAAGGGTTTTTCCAGCGATATGGGTCAACGCCTTTTGTGTTTCCGGGCTGGAATGAAGGATATGTCGCATGGGCCAAAATCTGGCCATTCTTTGGGTCCATGACAATCACAGTTCCAGAAAGTGCTCGTGAATTCTTGACCGCGGTTCGGATAGCTTCTTGTGCAACCCATTGCACATCTCGATCAATCGTTAATCTGATTGTGTTCCCTCGGATCGCTTCAGCAGTAATTTTCTGAGTCCCCGGAATAATGGTGCCGCCAGCATTCGCATAGGTATACGCGCCATCCACACCGGAAAGTGTTGAGTTCATGCTGTACTCCAGGCCTGCAGCGCCGGTGCCAGCCCTATTGATGAACCCAATTACTGCAGCGCCTAATTCACCTTCTGGATATTCACGAACGTAAATTCTCTCTGCGAAGAACCCTGCAAGTCGCTTGGCGTAGCCATTTTTCTCTTTAGAGACTTCTGCGTTGTAGGTAGCCACTGCTGCTTCTAACTTTCTCCATACCGCAGGCCTTACAGATTGACTGATTACAACATAACGGCGATCGCCGACAAGCTCCGCTTCGAGCCAGGATTGGTTAACATCAAGAATAGGAGCTGCAATCTCAGCTAACTCCTTTGGGTAATCGATGATGGCTTGGTCGGCAAGAATTCGATACGCAGTAACGCTACGAGCAAACTCAACCCCGTTGATGTCAGTAATCGCTCCGCGCGGCGCCATAATGATTGATTTCTTTGCCAATTCCATATCCGCTCTATTGGCATAGCCTGCAGCACGAACTGCTTGGACATCAATGAGTCGTACAGCGAAAGCAACGAGCAGCACAAGTGAGATTGCAACGACAAAACGAATTCGTCTTTCAACGAGAGAAGAATGGGTCATCCCTGATTCACTTTCTTCTTTGGAACTACCTTTTCAGTATCAGTGCTCTGTGAAATATCAAGAAATGAAGGCGTGCCACTCGGAACCATTCCGAGTGAAATAGCTTTCTCTGCCAAGGCCTCCGATGTAGAGAGCGTTGCTACTTCCCGGAGCGCAGCTTCTCGCTCTTCATTAATGGCAATTGCTTCCAGTTTCAATTCTCGGATTCGAACTGAGTCATTGCCCAAAAGTATGTTGATTCCAAGCAATCCAAGTAGCCCTGCAACAAGTATTGCGGAAATCACGCCATAAAAAACTCGATCGTTTGCTTGCTGGCCAGGCACAGGACGAAGTTCAGGAACAAGACGAAGGACAGCCTGAGTTGATTTACGAACAACAGTTTTTCGCGAACGTTCAAATGCGGGTGCGAGAGCGGATAGGGCCATTAGCTTGCCACCCGCTCTATCGCACGTAGCCTGACGGATTGCGCACGAGAATTCTTATTTATCTCTTCTTCACTTGCTTTCTCACTGCCGCGGAAAACTAGTTGGAACTTGGCTGCCAAAGATGCGATCTCCACTGGCAAACCAATAGGAGTCATTGATTCCGTTGCTGCAGAGAAATAGCGCTTTACAATCTTGTCTTCTAGAGATTGGAATGACATCACCACAAGACGACCGCCAACATTGAGCCGGTCCATCGCTCTAGGAATGGCTCGCTCCAAGACAGCGAGTTCTTGATTTACTTCAATACGAAGTGCTTGGAAAGTTCGCTTTGCTGGATTTCCCCCAACGCGTCGCGCCGGAGCAGGGATGCTCTGTTTTACAATTTCTGCAAGATCTGTTGTTGAGTGAAGTTTGCCGGACTCTCTGGCTGCAATGATGTTATCGACGATGCGTGAAGCGAAACGTTCCTCGCCATATTCGCGAATCACGCGAATTAAGTCGTTACGAGAATAACTCTCTAGCACCTCTTGCGCGGACAATCCTTGAGACTGATCCATCCGCATATCCAGCGGTGCGCTCTGAGAGTAGGAGAAGCCACGCTCAGAGTTATCTAATTGCATCGAAGAGACGCCTAGATCAAAGAGAATTCCATCAACATCTGAAATGCCGAGTGAGTCAAGGACTTTAGGCATCTCGTCATACACCGCATGAATCACTTTGATGCGATCTGAAAATGGTGCAAGTCTTTGGTTTGCTTTGCTAATTGCGGTTTTATCTCGATCTAAACCCACAATGCGCAACTGAGGAAACTTTTCTAGTAGCGCAAGTGAATGTCCACCAAGTCCTAATGTGGCATCGACGACTATTGGAGATTTTGATTTTTGAATAGATGGAGCAAGAAGAGTGATACAACGTTCTAGTAACACTGATGTGTGTTCTATTTGCATCTTCCCCTCACTCTCTTCTTCTATTTCTATTTCTTGATCTCTATTTCTGCTTCTTACTTCTCTTCTTTACTGCTGCTCTCTGCTCTGGTCACCGCCGGCCGACGGATCTGGGGGATAAACGGCACCGGGGAAGGGGCGCCGTTTAAGTGAAGGTCGGCGGTGGCCACAGAAGAGAGTGTGATTTCAGCCTGCTTAGAACAGGCCTGGGAATACCTCCTCTGAAACATCGGCAAAACCTTTTTCACGATCTTTGAGGTAGCTCTTCCAAGCTTTTGCATCCCAAATTTCAACGCGAGTATTTGCGCCAATAACAACGCACTCTTTTTCTAAATCTGCATATTCGCGAAGTCCACTTGGAATTGTTACGCGACCTTGCTTATCTGGAATTTCATCGTGTGCTCCTGCAAACATCACGCGCATGTAATCGCGTGCTGCTTTTGCAGTGAGTGGCGCTTGTTTTAGCTGTTCTGTAATGCGAGCAAATTCAGTTGTAGGAAAAACGAATAAACATCTCTCTTGGCC
>VFFD01000041.1 GCA_018882745.1 Candidatus Nanopelagicaceae bacterium | reverse complement strand
AGACATTTGATTTCAACCTTCAGCAATACTCCATCACAGATGAGCGTAAGCAAGTCGTTGATTTCTCCAGCCCTTATTACAAGTCAAACCAAGCAATCGTCTCCTTCAAGGGCAGCAAGATTGATGGCGTCACAACACTGCAAGGTCTTGCAGATGCCGGTGCAAAACTTGGCGCAGCGGTTTCCACCACATCACTCGATGTGATTGAAACCCAGCTCGGCCTCAAAGCATCAGTCTTTAACGATAACGCTGCTGCCGTTACCGCACTTAAGAACAAGCAGATTGATGGTCTTGTTGTAGACCTACCTACAGCGTTCTATCTCTCCGCAGTTGAGGTTCCCAATGGAATCATCGTTGGCCAGATTGATGGCAGCGATGCTGGCGATCAAGGATTTGGTCTCTTGCTCTCCAAGGACAATCCCATCACCTCTTGCGTCACCAAAGCAGTCGATGCAATCCGTGATAACGGAACTCTGCAAGCAATCATTGATCAATGGTTGACTGCATCTGCAGGAGCGCCAGTACTTAAGTAGTTTCTCCAGAAATGGAAAACATTTAAGTAGGAAAAATGAAGAAGAATTCGGGGCGTGGTTCCTTTGAAGGAGCCACGCCTTCCGAATTTAATAGCGGCTACGATTTTGGCGGTCAATGGTCGCCAAGTGAATTAGAGCTTGCTCGTCGCCAGGCGCGAAAAAAGAAGAATCAACGTAGTGCGCTCATCGCGGCCCTCTCAAGCTTCTTAGTGCTTGGGACTTTAGTAATTGTCATCGTCACCTCTCCAGGTTGGGAGACGTTACGAAATACTTTCTTTAAGTGGGCTTACGGAGTGGAAGTTCTTCCTAAGATAATCCTTGGATTTGGAACAAACGCGATGCTCACAGTCATTGCTGGCACATCTGTCGCGCTCCTTGGATTAGCTATAGCTTTACTTCGCACCTCACGTTCACCAGCACTTACTCCATTTAGATTCCTTGCCACAGCGTATATAGACATATTTCGCGGAATCCCGATGCTCCTGGTGATCTTGTTAGTTGGATTTGGAATCCCGGCTCTACAGATTAAAGGCCTCACCAATAACGTTCTCATCTTAGGAACACTTGCAGTCATCATCACCTATTCGGCATATGTTGCTGAAGTAATTCGTTCAGGAATTCTTACTGTTCATCCCAGCCAGAGAGCGGCTGCGAGATCCTTGGGTTTAAGCCATTTTCAGACACTTCGCCATGTGGTTCTGCCACAGGCGCTTAAGCGAGTGACACCTCCACTTCTCAATGACTTGGTAGCGCTTATCAAGGACACTGGCTTAGTTTCAATTCTGGGCGTCACAGATGCAGTTCGCGCCGCACAGATTCAAACCGCAAAGACTTTCAATTACACCCCTTATGTGATGGCCGCGATTGTCTTCTTGTTGGTCACTATTCCACTTACTCGTTGGACTGATCGTATGCTCCGTAATTCCCTGGAAAAACAGAATGCCCAGGGCCAAGCATGACCACCCCAGTACTCCGCCTTGAGAAAGTTCGCAAAACATTTGGCAGCGAAGTTGTTCTAGAGGACATTACTTTCACTGTTCCAGTACATACCGCAACTGTTTTTATTGGAGCTTCTGGGAGCGGAAAATCAACGCTGCTACGTTGTATCAATCTTTTGGACCAGATTGATGATGGACAGATCCTTCTTGATGGTGAAGATATATCTGCTGCGGACATTAATCCTGATGAAGTCCGCAAAAAGCTTGGGATGGTCTTTCAATCGTTCAACCTCTTCCCACACATGACTGTGCTGGAAAATGTGATTCTTGCTCCTACCAAAGTTCAAGGCGTTGCAAAAGACGTTGCCGTTGATGAAGCACTTGAGTTGTTGAAGCGATTTGGCCTTAAAGATAAAGCGGATCAATATCCTGATCGCCTGAGCGGGGGACAGCAGCAACGCGTTGCGATCATTCGCTCTCTGGCACGCCACCCGCGCCTATTGTTGCTTGATGAAATTACTAGTGCTTTAGATCCTGTTTTGGTAAATGAAGTGCTGAGCACGGTGCGAGACCTAAAACGCGAGGGTATGACAATGGTTCTTGCGACCCACGAAATGGGTTTTGCCAAACAAGTTGCTGATGAAGTTTGTTATCTCCACAATGGACGGATACTTGAATGGGGAGCGCCTTCGGCAATGCTAGAAAGCCCCAGCCGTCCCGAGACGAAAGAGTTTTTGCGTCGCGTCCACGATGCGGGACGCTTGTAAATACGCTGGACTTTTCTTATCTCGACTCTCTAAAGTACGGGCTAGGTCATGAGTCTCAGTTCATAGCCCCGGCTAACTGAGCGGCAACCCTCCACCACGGTGGGGTGCTCCGGGTGAAGACCAGGTCGATAGCAAGGCGCCATCGACAAGCGTGGGTCTGCCAACGTTAGTCAGGCCCCCTGATTTTTAGGGAGGTTTATTTCGTGTCATCTTTTTCCGTCACCAATGCTGAGTTTGAAACCCGCCAGATCCATGCTGGCCAAGTTCCAGACCCCACAACCGGAGCTCGTGCACTACCTCTCTACCAAACCACCGCATATCAATTCCGTGACACCAAACATGCAGCGGATCTCTTCGGTTTGGCAGAGCTAGGCAATATCTATACCCGCATCATGAACCCCACACAAGATGCAGTGGAACAACGCATTGCATCACTTGAAGGTGGAGTTGCAGCACTTCTTGTCTCTTCAGGATCTGCTGCTACAACATTCGCGATACTAAATGTTGCAGAAGCTGGCGATCACATCGTTTCATCGCCGTCGCTCTATGGTGGAACTTATAACTTGTTCCATTACACACTTCCAAAGTTCGGTATCGAAGTAACCTTTGTCGATAACCCCGAAGATCCCGATAGTTGGAAGAAAGCGGTCCGCCCCAACACCAAAGCATTCTTTGGTGAGACCATCGCAAATCCAAAGAATGATGTTCTTGATATCGAAGCGGTAGCAAAAGTCGCTCACGACGCAGGTGTTCCGTTAATTGTCGATAACACTGTCGCAACTCCATTCTTGCTTCGCCCTATCGAACACGGTGCTGATGTTGTAGTGCACTCTGCAACCAAGTTCCTCTCTGGACATGGAAATGCAGTGGTGGGTGCGATTGTTGATGCGGGCAGATTCGATTATGCGAAATTTCCAGATCGCTTTAAGAATTTCAATCAACCAGATCCGAGCTATCACGGACTTGTGTATGCCCAAGCGCTTGGAGTTGGATCTCCATTTGGCGCGAACTTGGCCTATATCTTCAAGATTCGTCTTACCTTGCTACGTGATATCGGCGCCGCTGTAGCTCCATTCAATGCCTGGCTCTTGGCACAAGGTCTTGAGACGCTCTCCCTTCGCATTGAACGCCATGTTGATAATGCGCAAGCTGTGGCGATCTGGCTCGAAAGCCATCCCCAGGTAGAGAAAGTGAACTATGCATCTCTTGCTTCATCTCCGTGGAATGCACTTGCGAAGAAATATTGCCCACGGGGAAGTGGCTCTGTCCTCTCTTTTGAAATCAAAGGTGGGGTAGAAGCAGGTAAGAAATTTATTGAAGCGCTCAATATTTTCTCTCACGTTGCAAATATTGGTGATGTCCGATCGCTTGCAATCCACCCGGCATCAACAACGCATTCTCAACTAACTCCAGCTGAGCAACTTCAAGCTGGTGTGACGCCAGGCTTGGTTCGTCTTAGCCTCGGCATTGAGAATATTGTTGATATTAAAGCTGATCTTGAAAAAGCATTCGCTGCGGCGAAGTAATTCACTTTCTCATGACGCTTTCAGATCGCGTAACCGGGGCATGGTTAGAAACCCATGACCCTGGTGCGCGCATCTTTCACAAACTTGGAGATTTACCTCTTGAGTCTGGTGAAGTGCTGCCTGATGTCACAATCGCTTATCAAACTTGGGGGGAGCTCAACGCAGATAAATCAAACGCGATTTTGATTAATCATGCGTTAACGGGATGGTCAGATGTGTCAGCCTGGTGGCCAGAGATGGTAGGACCGGGATTGCCATTTGATACCGATAAATACTTTGTCATCTGTCCCAATGTCATTGGTGGATGCCAAGGAAGCACTGGACCTGCATCGCTTGCACCCGATGGCAAGCGATGGGGTTCGAGATTTCCCTTTCTGACTGTGCGCGATCTCGTTCGCGCAGAAGTCGAACTCTCGAAACAATTGGGAATTCCTCGTTATGTTCTCGCAGTTGGACCATCACTTGGTGGAATGCGATCACTTGAATGGGCGATTGAATACCCCGATCGAATCGGTGCCATCTGCACCATTGGATCTTCTGCCGTTGCAACGGGAGATCAAATCGGAACCTGGACGACAGAAATCCACGCCATCAAGGCTGACCCGCAATTCAACGATGGTGACTACTATGAATTAGAACGTGGACCGATTGAAGGCATGGGTATTGCCCGCAAAATTGCGCATCTTTCCTATCGAACCGAATATGAGATGGATACGAGATTTGGGCGTGACCTTCAGGGCGATGAGACGGGACGGTATGCCGTTACGTCGTATCTAGACCATCAAGCTCACAAGCTCCAGCGTCGCTTTGATGCCAATACATACATCACGCTGGAATCGGCGATGATTTCGCACGATATTGGTCGGGATCGTGGTGGAGTGGCAGAAGCCTTATCGACTGCGCAAGTTCCAATGATGGTCGTCTCAATCGACACAGATCGCCTCTTTCCCTCGCGACTGCAGGAGGAGATAGTGGAACTCGCTCCATCTGCGCTCCCGCTCAAGCGGATTTCTTCTCCCTTTGGCCACGATGGATTCCTTATCGAAGTCGAAACGGTAGGCGGAATCATCCGCGAGACTCTCGACCTAGCCCACGCCAAGAGGGCTTAAAGCTCGTTAAATGTGCATTCTGGCCTGTGGACAATTTATAATATAGCCATAGCCAAATCCCCGTGGCTGGCAAGTAACTCTGACAGATCGTCAGTTCAAAGCAAAGGACTATTTCGTGCCTGTATCTCGTGCGCCCAAAAACGCAAGTAAGTCAAAGAGCGCTGCAAAGAAGAGCACGAAGCCATCGCCTGCGAAGAAAAGCAATAAGAAAGATGTGAAGAAAGCCGTTAAGAAGTCAGGTCCACGACTTTTCCCAACAAAAGCTGAATTAGAAGCGATGAAGTTGGCGCGTGAAGCAAAGAGCCAACCTTCCGCTAAGGCTCCAGAGAAAACAGGCCCACGTCGCTTCCCAACTAAGGCTGAATTAGAAGCAATGAAGGCTGCTCAATCTGGCGCACCCGTCGATACAGCAACATCTGCGACAACCAAGCCAACTGGCAAGAAACTTGTTGAGAAGATTGATGGCGAAGATGTTGAATTAGAAGAAGTTGAATTAGAAGACCTTGAGAAGCTTGTTGCAGAAACTGGCGAAGAGAGCACCGAAGGACAATCCGATGTCCGCGTCGTCAATCTCACCGAAGAAGCAAAACAAGAAGAAGGCGAATTCACACTTAAAGACTCCGAAGAAGATGATGCACCACCCCAGACAGTTCTAACCGCTGGTGCGACAGCTGACCCAGTTAAAGATTATTTGAAGCAGATTGGTCGCGTTGCACTTCTCAACGCTGAACTTGAAGTAGAACTTGCGATGCGAATTGAAGCTGGACTCTTTGCAGAAGAGCGAATTAACGGTAGCGAGAAGCTTGACCGCTCATTGAAACGTGAATTGGAGTGGATCGCAGAAGATGGCAAGCGCGCCAAGAACCATTTGCTCGAAGCGAACTTGCGTCTCGTGGTATCTCTTGCAAAGCGCTATACCGGCCGCGGAATGCTCTTCCTCGATCTCATTCAAGAAGGAAACCTCGGTTTGATCCGCGCCGTTGAGAAATTCGATTACACAAAGGGCTATAAGTTCTCAACATATGCAACGTGGTGGATTCGCCAAGCAATCACTCGCGCGATGGCAGATCAGGCTCGCACCATCCGTATTCCAGTCCACATGGTTGAAGTCATTAACAAGTTAGCTCGCGTTCAGCGTCAGATGCTTCAAGATCTTGGTCGCGAACCGACCCCTGAAGAGCTCGCAAAAGAACTCGATATGACCCCTGAAAAAGTTGTTGAAGTTCAGAAATATGGTCGCGAACCAATCTCACTTCACACTCCACTCGGAGAAGAAGGAGATTCAGAGTTTGGTGATCTGATTGAGGACTCTGAAGCGATCGTTCCTGCCGATGCTGTCTCATTCACATTGCTTCAAGAGCAGCTCCACTCTGTGCTTGACACTCTCTCTGAGCGTGAAGCGGGCGTTGTAGCGATGCGCTTCGGTCTTACTGATGGCCAGCCTAAGACTCTCGATGAAATCGGCAAGGTTTATGGCGTTACACGTGAGCGTATCCGCCAGATTGAGTCCAAGACGATGTCCAAGCTCCGTCACCCATCGCGCTCACAAGTTCTCCGCGATTACCTAGATTAATTCGTCCAACTAAGGAGATATCCATGTCAGATCGTCCTAAGATTTTTGTAAAGCCAAACGGGTCAATCCGCGTCACTGGCGCCGCTGATTTTGTTGATGCTGATGGAAATGTCATCGAAACTAAAGAGAATTTCTCACTCTGCCGTTGTGGTCACTCCAAAGAGAAACCATTCTGCGATGGCTCACACCGCGAAGCAGGATTCCAAGCCGAATAACTCGCTCTGGGCAGATTCCTCGAGCGAGATTTCTTATTCTTCGAGCCACTCAGATTCCTACGATGTAGCGATCATCGGTGGTGGATTCTCGGGACTCTGGTCCGCTTATCACTTATTGAAATTAAATCCTGATCTTTCAATCGTAATCTTTGAAGCGCAGCGAATTGGTTTTGGTGCCAGTGGACGCAATGGGGGATGGGCTTCCTCTGACTATCCCGTGTATCGCTCCACGCTAGAAAAGCGCCATGGCACAGAGAAGACGACAGCGCTCTTTAGCGCGATAACGCGTGCTATTGATGAGATTGGCGAATTTGCTCAGAAGAACGCGCCAGCAGCAAGCTTTGTGAAATCAGGAACGGTGATGTTTGCCAGGAACATCGCACAAGAACGACGCCTTAAAGATTCCCAAGATGATTTACATATCTGGAAAGAGAAAAGTGAGCTCAAAGAAATGATTCGAGTTCGCGATGCCCGCGGAGGACTTTTCAATCCCGAGTGCGCAACAATCAATCCAATTGGTCTTGTACAAGGACTCTCTACATATCTTCTTGCCAAAGGCGTAACAATCTGTGAAAGCGTGTATGCCTCCGCCACCGAGGATGGAGTGCTCGCGAATAGCTCCCTTGTAAGCGCCCCAATAGTCATTCAAGCAACCGAGGTATTTGGCGATCATCAAAGAGAGTTCATTCCGCTTTATTCCTTGATGGTCGCAACGCAACCTTTAACTGATACGCAATGGCGCGAAATCGGGGTTGATTCACGCTTTACTTTTGCTGAAGGATCGCATCTCATCAATTACGCCCAGCGCACCGCAGATAATCGTTTAGCGATTGGTGGACGTGGCGCCACGTATCCACTCAGATCCAGACTCATTTCTGCGAAAGAAATGACAGATTCTGTCCATGAAAGTCTGCGAAATTTGGCTCAATCCTGGTTTCCTGCGCTTCGCGATGTGAAATTTACCCATGCATGGGGCGGGGCTGTTGCAATCACCCGTAATTGGGAGCCTTACGTGCACTTTGATTCCTCTCGTGGCTTTGGACGACTAGGTGGATATGCCGGCGATGGCGTAACGATGAGTTACTTAGCGAGCAAAATTCTCGCCCATTTGATTACAGGACAAAGGAATGATTTAACCAATCTTCATTTTGTGAATAAGAAGATTCGTAAATGGGAACCAGAACCATTGAGGTATTTAGCCGTCAATAGCATGGTGAAATTGAGTGGTATCGCAGATAAGGAAGAAGCTAGAACAGGGAGACCGAGTTTGGTCTCAAAGATTATTGCGCCGCTGATTCTTCGATAAGGCGAGAGGTCTCGTCATCAATACGAGCTGCTGCTTCGGCAAGACCATCTTGATATTTCTTGGCGTGGTGACCACAGAAGAGTAATTCGAATCCATTTGCCATAACTGCGCGTACATATGCTTGCGCGCCACAACGATCGCAACGATCAAGGGCATTAAGCGGCGTGGAATCGAGTACTACATTCTCGGTCATTTCTAGCCTGCCTTTCGTGTCGCTTGCGGGAGCGCAAGTACTTACAGTGGAACATCAAACCACCTATGACTTATTCCCCGCAGGTCAAAATCGAATTTTTTTCAGATTCTTGCCATATTTTGTGAAATTATCGACATATTCTCAGGCTGTTCGGCGCGTAACACGCTGCTCAATTGGTGAGATAGATACCCTTGCGCATCGTGGCAGACGGAGAAAATCGCAGCGTCGAAAAATCATATTCCGCAAAAGACCTCTCAGTTCTTGAAGGGCTTGATGCGGTTCGTAAGCGTCCCGGAATGTATATCGGCTCCACCGATGGACGCGGACTCATGCACTGCCTATGGGAAATTATCGATAACGCGGTTGATGAATCACTCGCCGGTTATTGCAAGAAGATTGAGATTAATTTAGAGAAAGATGGATCAATTGAGGTCCATGATGATGGTCGTGGTATTCCAGTAGATAAAGAACCAAAGACTGGACTCACGGGCGTTGAAGTTGTGATGACAAAACTTCATGCAGGCGGAAAATTTGGTGGTGGCTCTTATGCCGCCACTGGCGGACTCCATGGAGTCGGCGCATCTGTAGTTAATGCTCTTGCATCGCGTCTTGATGTCGAAGTTGATCGCGATGGAAAAATCTATTGGATGTCCTTTAAACGTGGCGTAGCTGGAATCTTTGATGGTGATGGCCCTAATGCAACATTTGAACCGCAATCAGGGCTTCGCGTTATCGGGAAAGTTTCCTCAAAAGTCACCGGAACTCGAATTAAGTGGTGGTCTGATAAACAGATCTTCCTTAAAGATGCGCAGTATGACTTAGAAGAGATCTATACCCGCGCGCGGCAAACCTCATATCTCGTTCCTGGCTTAACTTTGATTGTTAATGACAATCGCACAAAGGAGAAGACATCCGAAACCTTCTTCCATAAAGGTGGAATCTCTGAGTATTGCCATTTCATCCAACCCGATGAGGCGGTTGGCGATGTCATCCGTCTAACCGGAAAGGGTCATTATCAAGAGACGGTCCCGGTCCTCGATGACAAAGGCCACCTCGAACCTCAAGAAGTTGAGCGCGATATGGATGTTGATATCGCGGTGAAGTGGGGCAATGGATACGAGACCACCGTCCGCTCCTTTGTGAACATCATTGCAACTCCTAAGGGCGGAACGCATGTCCAAGGTTTTGAGCGAGCTCTTACTAAAACTTTTAACGAATTCCTACGTGCCAAAGGCGTGCTCAAGAAGAATGAACAAGATGTCATCAAAGATGACATAGTCGAAGGCTTAACCGCTGTCGTTACTGTGAGGATGCAGGAACCTCAGTTTGAAGGACAGACCAAAGAGGTTCATGGAACTCCCGCAGTCACCAAGATCGTGCAACAAGTAGTTTCTGATGAACTTAAGCGCTTTTTCACCACCACAAAGAGAATTGATAAAGCTAATGGCCTTCTGATTCTCGAGAAGGTGGCAAATGCTTCCCGTACTCGCATCTCCTCTCGCGCTCATAAAGAATTGCAGCGCCGCAAGAATGCTTTAGAGAGCTCCTCTCTTCCAGCCAAATTATCGGATTGCCGCTCTGAAGATGTTTCGCGCACCGAGTTATTTATCGTGGAAGGTGAATCTGCTCTAGGAACCACTAAGGCAGCGCGAAATTCTGAATATCAAGCAATCCTTCCTCTCAAAGGAAAGATTCTCAATGTGCAGAAAGCTTCACTCTCGCAGATGCTTGATAACGCCGAGTGCGCAGCAATAATTCAAGTCATCGGAGCGGGTTCTGGAAAATCATTTACGCTTGATGATGCTCGTTACGGACGCGTGATCCTGATGTCCGATGCCGATGTTGATGGTGCACACATTCGCTGTCTGATGCTGACTTTGCTTTATCGTTACATGAAGCCTCTCATTGACGATGGTCGAGTCTTCGCTGCAATTCCGCCACTACACCGTATTGAAGTCATGGGCGGCGGTGGCAAGAAAGGCGAAGTTCATTACACCTACTCTGATGATGAGATGAAGAAACTTCTTGCAGATCTCAAGAAGCAAGGTAAACGATGGAAAGAGCCGCTCCAGCGCTATAAAGGCCTAGGCGAGATGGATGCCGACCAGCTCCGGGAAACAACGATGGATCCAGACCATCGCACACTGCGCCGCATCACTATTAAGGATGCCGCCGCAGCTGAGAAGATGTTTGAGTTATTGATGGGCAATGAGGTTGCGCCGCGGAAAGACTTTATTGCAACTGCAGATATTGATCGCGAGAGAATCGACGCTTAAGCAATAGACGCTAGGCGATAAGAGTTCGCCGCGGGGTAGCGTATTTTGCTTCTACCTCAGTCAGCTCATCAGCCACCTGTTTGCGCAGCGCTTCATCACTCTTGAGTAGCGCAGTTAACTTCGAGATTGTTGACTTCAATTCCTTCTGCTCTGTTTCGAGTTCAATCTTCGACATTTTTGTAAGGCGTCGCAACGGCATATCGAGAATGTAGGTGGCCTGCTCATCGGTGAGCTTAAAGCTCTTGATGAGGGCAGCCTTTGCCTCATTTGCATCATTGCTGCCGCGAACAATTTTTACTACTTTGTCGATATCAATAATGGCCTTGAGAAGTCCATCAACAAGGTTGAGACGAGCTGCAGCTTTATCTTTGCGGAAATTAGAGCGTCGTGTGACCACTTCGATACGGTGATCAACAAAGACTTGAAGAAGCTCTTTAAGTCCAAGGGTCTTAGGTTTCCCGTTAACGAGCGCAACCGCATTGATGGAGAAAGCATCTTCCAGTGGTGTGAGTTTGAAGAGATTCTCGAGAACCTGATCAGGTTCAAAGCCATTCTTAAGTTCAATGACAACACGCGTTCCAGATTGTCCATCGGTAAGATCGACAATATCGGAGATACCCTGAATCTTCTTGGCTTTAACGAGATCAGAGATTCTCTCAACAACTTTTTCAGGTCCGATGTTGAATGGCAATTCTGTAATAGTGATACCTTGTTTGCGGGTCGTAACTTTTCCAGTTTCAACTTTGGCGCGAACTTTAAATGCGCCTTTACCAGTTTGATACGCCTCGAGGATGCCTTCTTTGCCGATGATGGTTCCACCAGTAGGGAAGTCAGGGGCAGGAACGAATTTCATAAGTTGTTTCAGGGTTGCATTGGGGTTTTCAATCAGATGTTTTGCAGCTGCGATGACTTCGCCAAGATTATGAGGAGCCATATTGGTGGCCATTCCAACTGCGATTCCTGTTGCACCATTAACGAGGAGATTAGGGAAAGCAGCAGGCAGAACTAGTGGCTCTAAAATTTGGCCATCGTAATTGGCGCCAAAATCAACCGTGTTCTCATCTGTCTCTTCGACCATAAGAAGAGCCGAACTGGCAAGACGCGCCTCGGTATAACGCATCGCCGCAGGTCCAGCATCGAGTGATCCAAAGTTTCCATGACCATCAACGAGTGGTAATCGCATTGAGAAGTTCTGAGCCATACGAACGAGCGCGTCATAAATCGCGCCATCACCGTGTGGGTGCAATTTACCCATCACTTCGCCCACTACTCGCGCGCTCTTTACATGTCCTTTATCGGGACGAAGTCCCATCTCAGACATCTGATGCAAGATGCGACGATGAACTGGTTTTAATCCATCACGTGCATCAGGAAGCGCACGCGAATAAATAACAGAGTAGGCATATTCCAAGAAGGAATCAGACATCTCTGATGAGACATCAACATCAACAATCTTGCCGGGAAATTCGCCGGGCTTAGGACCAACTACCTTCTTCTTCGATCCTGTTG